>JBBQBV010000080.1:0-15784 GCA_038318085.1 Solirubrobacterales bacterium | reverse complement strand
GAGGCGTGCACCCAGACGACCTCGGCGGGCAGGGCGTTGTAGTACTGGACCAGGCCGACGACGCCCTGGAGGCCGATCAGCACGGCGACCGCCGTCAGCGCGCGCATGAGCCGGCGATCCGCGCCCTTGACCCGCGCGAACACCCACAGCGCGATCGCGAGCCCGCCGAGGACCGCAGCAGCGTGGCCGTGCCAGTCGATCAGCGTGCGCAGGGAGACGGCGCTCAGGCGCTCCACGTAGTCGTGCGTCCCCGCGCCGCCCGCGTGCGGGCCGGCCGCGGTGGCGAAGCTGCCGGCCACGAGCACGAGCCCGCCGTAGACGGTGAGGGCCCGGGTGACGAGCACGATCCGCGCGTCGTGCGCCGGCGCCCGCGCACCGGCGGGCCGGTGCACGCGCCAGACGAGCACCGCGGCGGCGATCAGCAGCGCGCAGGTCGTCACGTAGTGGGCGAGCACGACCTCCCAGGAGAGGTGCAGCAGCACGGTCACGCCGCCGAGGACAGCCTCGACGAGGATCCCGAGGACCAGCACGAGGGCGGGCCGGACGAACTCGCGCCGGAAGGGCCGCAGCCGGAAGGCGCCGATCGCCGCGAGCAGGCACGGCAGCCCCACGACGCCGGTGACCAGCCGGTTGCCGAACTCGATCAGCTGATGGGTCTGCAGCGGAGGCAGGAAGCCGCCGTCGCACTTGGGCCAGTTGGGACAGCCGAGCCCCGAGCCCGTCAACCGCACCGCAGCGCCCGTGAAGATGATCAGCGTCAGCGTGAACAGCGACACGTGGGCGATCCGGCGATACTGGCGCTCGTTGAGCGTGAAGCGCTCGGCGCGGGCGGTTACCGGCTGCGTGAGGGCCATGCGCCCCCCATTCAAGCGGACTTCGCGAAGACGCCGCCGCGCAGCGGCAGGAAGGTGCCGATCACGTCCTCCAGTGACGCGGTCAGCGCCCGGCGCTGCGCTACCGTCGCGCCGGATGGCACCGAGCATCGCCCTGTGCACCCGCGAGCTGCACCCGTTCATCGGCGGAGGGATCGCGCCGATCGTCCACGCGCTGTCCGGGGTGCTCAGCCAGGGCGCCGACGTCACCCTGATCACGACGGCCGCGCATCGGGAGCGCTACGAGGCGCTGCAGGCCGAGGGACCGGTCTTCGCGCCCGGCGTGCGGGTCGTCTTCGTGCAGGAGCCGCCGCCCGAGCGCGGCTACTACTACTCGTGGCTGCAGGGCTGGAGCCACCGCCTCTACGCGGGGCTCGTCGAGGCCTTCCCCGAGGGCGGGCCCGACCTGGTGGAGTTCCCCGACTACCTCGCCGAGGGCTTCGTCACCGTCCAGGCGCGCCGGACCGGCGATCCGCGGCTGCGCAACACCATCGTCGCCGTGCGCCTGCACACGACGACCGAGATCGTCTCCGTCCTCAACGGCCATCAGGGCCAGGAGCTCGAGACGCAGGCCATCTACGAGATGGAACGCCACTGCCTGGCCAAGGCCGACCGGCTGCTGTGGCCCGGCGGCGACGTGCTCGCGACCTACGAGCGCTACTACGGCGCGCGGGCCCTCGCCCCCGCCGTCGAGATCCCCGACGCCTTTTTGATCCAGCGCGAGCACCCCGCCCCCGAGGTCGTGGGGGAGGGAGCCCTCAAGCTCCTGTACCTCGGTCGCATGGAGCGCCGCAAGGGCGTCCACAACCTCGTGCGGGCGCTGGCCTCGCTCGCGCATGACGACTGGCGGCTGACCCTGCTCGGCGGAGACACCCCGACCGGCCCGCTCGGCACCTCGATGCGCTCGCACCTGGCGATGATGACGGCGGGCGACGAGCGCTTCGACCTGCACGAGCCGGTCCCCCGCGAGGAGGTGGGCCGGATGATCGTCGCCCACGACGCCGTGGTCGTGCCCTCGCTGTGGGAGTGCTGGCCGAACGTCGCGCGCGAGGCGCTGCAACACGATCGGCCGGTGATCGCGACGCCGGTCGGCGGCCTGGTCACGTTCGTGCGCCCGGGCGAGAGCGGATGGCTGGCGCGCGACACGAGCGTTGACGCGCTGTGCGACCTGCTCGAGCCCCTCGTCGCCGAGCCTGAGCAGGTGCGCGAGCTCGGCCGCTCCGGCGAGCCCAGCCGCCTCCTGGGCCGCCTCACGGACCCGGCCATGATCCTGGGGCGCTACCTGGACGCGATCCGCGGCGCGCGCGCCGCCCGGCCCCGCCGCCGGACGCGCGCGCCGCTGGTCTCGGTCGTGATCCCGTACTACGAGCTCGACGCGTTCGTCGAGGAGACGATCGCGTCCGTCGCGGCCCAGACGTACCCGAACCTCGAGACCATCGTCGTCAACGACGGCTCGCTGCGCGAGCAGGACGCCTTTCTCGATCAGCTGCCGGTCCGGCTCGTCACGCAGCGCAACCGCGGCCTGGGCGCCGCGCGCAACCTCGGCGTCGCCGCCGCACGCGGGCGCTTCGTCCTGCCGCTGGACGCCGACGACCTGCTCGAGCCCGACTTCGTCGAGGCCTGCGTGCGGGCGCTGGTCGCCGACGACGACATGGCCTATGTGGGCACCTGGTCGCGTTTCGTCGACGAGGACGGCCGCCAGATCGACGACGCCGATCCCGGCTACGCGCCACTGGGCAACTGGTCGCGCCTGGCCGACCACCAGAACGTCGCCGGCAGCGCCAGTGCGCTGCTGCGCCGCTACCTGTTCGACGTCGGCTTCGCCTACAGCCCCGATCTGACCAGCTACGAGGACTGGCTATTTTATCTGCAGCTGCGCGACGCGGGCCACCTGGGGGGGATCATCCCGCGGTCGCTGCTGAGGTACCGGATCCGCCGCAGCTCGATGCTGCGCTCCACCGGCGCCGGCAACGCGCAGCGCCTGCGCGCAGAGGTTCTGGCCCATCTCGCCGAAGGAGGCATGCAGTGGACCTCTCAGAGCGCCTAAGCGAGGAGGATCTGGCGCGGCCCGACTACCTGTCGGCCTCCCACCTGCACCGCTACGCGCTGGCAGCCGCGCTGTGCGCGGGCTCGCGGGTGCTCGACGTGGGCTGCGGTACGGGCTACGGCACGGCGATGCTCTCCGAGCGCGGCTGTGACGCGCTCGGGGTCGACATCGACCCCGAGGCCGTCAGGCAGGCCACCGGCTCGCATCCGAACGTGACGTTCGAGGAGGGCGACGCCCTGACGCGGCTGCGCGCGACCGGCGGCGAGGACGTCGAGGCGGTGGTGATGTTCGAGGCGCTCGAGCACGTGCCCGATCCCGAGCGGGTCCTGCAGCAGCTGCGGCGCCTGCGCGCGGCCGGGGTCCGCCTCGTCGTCTCCGTACCCAACAGCCAGGCCTTCCGCGAGCGCAACGAGTTCCACATTACCGACTACGGGTGGACGGAGGCGCGCCGGGCCTTCGCCAACATCGACGGCGCGGTGCTCCTGTACCAGTACCTCGCGGAGGGCTCGCTGGTCGTCTCCGAGGAGGCCGGCTGCGCACTCGACGGCGAGGTCGCCGCGCTCGACCAAGCCGAGCCGGAGTACGCCAACACGTTCATCTGCGCGGCGGGCTTCGAGCCCGGCGCGGTGACGGCCGCGTCCGCGCGCCTGAACCTGGTCGCCAGGCCGAGCCACAACCGCTACATGCTCGACCTCGAGCGGGCGAACACCGAGGTGTTCCGGGCCAACCGCCAGCTGGCGCGAGGCCTGATGGGCAAGCACGACGCAGCGGCGGCCACCCTTAACTCCAGGTACGAGACTGAGATCGCCTACCGCGACCGGCTCGTGGCGGACCTCGACGCCGAGGTCAAGACGCTGGCCGCCGAGCTCGCCCAGGAGCGGGCCTGGCGGGATGCCCCCCGGTATCACCTCGTCGACCGTCTCGCCGCCGCGATCCGCGCGGTGCCCGGCGTCGCGCAGGTCGCCGCCGCGCTGTGGTGGGTCCTGCGGCGAGCGTTTCGCCAACGATCGCAGACGCTAGCCGAGCCTGAGCTGGGCCGTGGCGGCTTCGGTGACGAGCGCGACCCCCACCATGAACGCCACGTATGAGAGGGCGATCGCGGCCGGAGTGACCCACGAGCCCGGGCGCGACAGCCGTGGCCAGCCCGGCTCCAGGACGAGCACGGCGGCGAATACGAAACCGGGCAGCAAGAAGCGCGTCTCCACCGCCGAGGGCAGCGCCGCCGCGCAGGTCAGGACCAGAGCCACCGCGTAGCGCCGGCGCGCACGGCCGAGGCCACGGCGGGCGACCGGCCACAGCAGCCGCAGCAAGGCACCGAAGATCAGTGTCCAGCTCGCCAGCCGCAGCGGCCGCTGGCCTCCCGTGTCGAGCCGCTCCACGTACGGCGTCGGATAGCGCTGGTCGATCCCGTTGACGACGTGCCGCGCGAACACGCCCGCCATGGTCAGCGGATGCCTTCCGATCAGGCCGAGGTACTCGAGGTAGCCGCCCACCCGCCCATCACGCCCGAGGTCCTCGACCACCGCGTGCGTGTGCGGGTCGAGATAGCTCATCCGCGGCGGACGCCCGACCCCGCCCACGTAGGTCTCGTACCGCTGCAACTGCAGGCCAGTCGTCAGCTGGAAGCTCGTGAGGTTGGCCGCCGCCCCGGGTATCGGGCTCCAAAGCTTGTACTGGCGATGCGTGATCAGCGACTGCGGCACGAGCACCAGGGCCATGCCGGCCACCAGGAGCACAAGCGCTGCGGCGCTGCGGCCCGCGCTCGGCCGTTCCGCCTCGCTCTGCAAGGTCATCGCCACGAGGACGAGAACGATCGGCATCAGCACGAGATAGGCGGGCCGGGTGTCGACGGCGAGGCCGGTGGCGACGCCGCTGGCCACCAGCGCGGGCAGCGAGGACCCGCGGGCGGCGAACACCAGCGCCGCCAGCGCGGCGACCAGCGCGGGGAAGTCGCTGAGCGGATAGCTCAGATAGCCGTGCCAGAAGACCAGCAGCAGCACGACGAGGCCGAGCCGCCGCCAGAACCCGAGCTCCTGCGCCGGCCAGATGGCGCGGGCGAGTCGGGGCGCAAGGACCGCGCCCGTGAGTGCGAACAGGAACGCGTTGAACAGCCCCACGACCGTCGAGCCGGTCGCGTTGGCGTCGAACGCCTCGGCGACAAGGCGCAGGGCGCCGTACAGGAGCCCTGGCGCGTATCCGCGCAACGGACTGCGGTAGTGGAGCAGCGAGAAGTCGCCGTGGTCGAGGAAGGCCTTCGGCGCATCCCAATAGCTGGCCGCGTCGAACGGCGGGAACGCCTTGGCGCCGATGACCAGCGCCGCCAGTCCGGAGAGCACGAAGCCGACGGCGAACGCCCGCACCTCCGCGCCGGCGAGCCGGCCCCGGATGAGCTCCCGCACGCGCTACTCGACCGGTGAAGCCGGACTGAACGCCCCGAGCTCGGCCGCGTAGGCGAACACCTGCGCCGATCCGAAGGCGTTCCACGGGTCGACGAGCACCGCGGCGGAGGACGCGAGCCGCAGGACGCGCCCCAGCGCCGCCGGCGTCGAGTACTCGGAGTGGTTGGTCGCGACGATCACTACGTCGGCGTCGGTGACGGCCTGGTCGAAGTCCTGGGTCGGCGTCGGGACCAGCGGGTCGTGCACGGCCACGTCGGCGAGCTCGCGCTCGAGCAGGCGGATGAGCTTGTGCGAGAGGGAGTCGCGCTCGTCGTCGGTGTCCTGCTTGAAGGCCAGGCCGAGCACGGCGATCTTCTTCTCGCGCAGCGACCCGCCGACGCGGCGCTTGACGCCGTCGACCAGGAAGGAGGGCACGCTCTCGTTCACGCGCGACACCGCGAGGAGCATCCCGGGCGCGGAGGAGCGCTCCTCCGAGAAGGCGAAGTCCTTGCGCAGGCACGACCCGGCCGTGAAGCCCGGCCGCGCGATCCCCCCGCGGGGGTAGTCGCGGTTGATCAGGTCGATGACGTCGAAGACGTTCGCGCCGTAGCGCTCGCAATCCATCATCAGCAGGTTGGGCAGCGCGAAGGTCGCGTAGCGCAGGATGTTGGCCCAGATCTTGGCCAGCTCGGCCTGGACCGGGGTGGACTGGACGACGGGGGCGCCGAAGATCGCAAACAGCGCGGCGGCCCGGGCGCCGGAGGCGGCGCCGACGCCGCCGACGATGCACGGGAGCGTCCCGATCTCCGCGAAGAAGCGTGCGGCGGCGATGCGCTCGGGCACGTGGGCGACGAAGACGTCCTCGCCGACGCTGAAGCCGCGGTGCTTCTCCAGGTAGCCGGCGACGAACTCGGTCGTGCCGGGGGCGACGGTCGACCGCAGCACCAGCAGGTGCCCGGGCGCGAGCAGCGGCAGCAGGTCGTCGAGCACCGAGCGCACGTCGCCCATGTCGATCTCGATGTGCGACAGCGCCGGCGTGCCGACGGTCAGCACGATCGAGTCGGCGCTGGCGGCGTCGGCCGCGCGCTCAGACAGGCTGAGCCGGTCCGAGACGCGAGCGAGCATCTCGTCGGCGCCGGGCTCGACGAACGGCATGCGCCCGGCCCTCACGCCCTCCAGGCGGTCCGCGTCCTTGTCGATGCCGAGCACCCGCAGGCCGGCGTGGGCGAACGACAGGGCCAGCGGCAGGCCCACTCGGCCCAGACCTATGACCGAGACGTCGTAGTCCATGCCTGATCCAGGCTAGGCGGCCCGTGTCCGCGCGCGATGGCGCAGATACTGCAGCGCGAAGCCGCGGACGAAGAGCGGGTTGTAGCGCGCGTAGCGCCGCCACAGGCGCCGGGGCTCCTTGACCAGGCGGAAGACCCACTCCAGGCCGAAGCGCTGCATCCAGGCTGGTGCCTGCGTGACGAGGCCGGCGTGGAAGTCGAAGGCGGCGCCGACGCCGAGCAGCACCGGGGCCTCGAGTCGCTCGCGGATGTGCGCCATCCACTTCTCCTGCTTGGGCACGCCGATGCCGACCCACACGATGTCCGGGCGCGAGCGGTTGACCTCGGCGACGACGGCGTCCTCCTCCTCGGCGTCGAGCTCGCGATAGGGCGGGGAGTAGCCGCCGACGATCTGCAGGCCGGGGAAGCGCCGCCGCAGGTTCAGGGCCAGCTGCACGAGGGCGCCCTGGTTGCGGCCGCCGTAGAGGTACATGCGCACGCCGGTGTCGGCGGCGCGCTCGCAGGCGCGCTCCATCAGCTCGGGCCCGTAGACGCGGCTGGGAAGGTCATGGCCGAGCATGTTCATCGCCCACACGAGCGGCTGGCCGTCGGGGACCGTGAAGTCGGCGTTCATGACGGCCTCGCGCAGGTCGGCGTCCTCCTGGCAGACCATCACGGTGTGCACCGCCGCGACGCAGATGTAGCCCTTGTTGCGCTGGGCGATCGTGGCGTCGATCCAGTCGAGGGTCTTCTCGTAGTCGGTCAGCGCCAGCGGGATGCCGAGCACGGGCTCCTCGTCGACGCGGGGCGTGACGGGCAGGGGGATGGCGCGGGCAGGGTGAGCCAAGGCGAGGTGGGTGAGAGCTGGGGAGGGCATCTACACGGCTTCGAACGTGCGGGGAGCACGGTTGTTGCGGTATGAACTCCGCGCCGCCCGGTCCTGATGGATTTCAGGGGGAAATTCGGTGCGTTGTCAGGAGCCTTTCCCTCGGGGTTGCCCGATTCCTGCTTGCGCTACGCCTTTACGCCGCGGCCGCGGCCAGCGCGGCGCGCACCGCGGCGGTCACCTCGCCGGCCTGGCCGGCGCTGAGCACGGGGCTCATCGGGATCGCGAGATGGTCCGCCGCGACCGCCTCCGTGGCCGCCAGCTCGACCCCCGCGCCGTAGCCGGACATCGCCGGCTGACGGTGCACGGGGGTGCGGTAGTAGGCCTTGGTGGCGATGCCGCTCTCCGCGAGCTCGGCGGCCAGGCGGTCGGCCTGGGGATGGCGGATCACGTACAGGTGCCAGGCCGGCTCGCAGCCCTCCGCGCGCACCGGCAGCGTCACGAGCTCGCCGAGGCCGGCCTGCTCGTAGTGGCGCCCGGCGGCGGCGCGGGCGGCGGCCCAGCGGTCCAGATGGGGGAGGAACACCCGCAGGATCGCGGCCTGCAGGTCATCCAGGCGGCTGTTGTAGCCGACCTCCCGATAGCTGACCTTGTCGTAGGAGCCGTGGAAGCGCAACACGCGCAGGCGCTCGGCCAGCCCGGCGTCATCGGTGGTGACCGCGCCGCCGTCGCCGAAGGCCCCGAGGTTCTTCGACGGAAAGAACGAGAAGGTCGCCAGCGTGCCCAGCGAGCCGGGCCGGCCGTCGCTGGTGGTCGAGCCGGCCGCCTGTGCGGCGTCCTCGACGACCGGAACCCCGAGGGCCTCGATCTCGCGCACGGGCGCGACGTTGCCGAACAGATGGACGGCCAGGACGGCGCGCGTGTGCGGTGTCAGCGCGGCCCGGACCGTGTCCGCCGTGACGCAGAAGGTGTCCGGGTCGATGTCGCAGAAGACGGGGTTGGCGCCGGCGTTGACGATCGCCTCGGCGCTCGCGTAGAAGGTGAAGGAGGGGACGACGACGTCATCGCCGGGCATGACGCCGAGCGCGCGCAGGGCGAGGGTGATCGCATCCGTGCCGTTGGCGACGCCGATCGCGTGGCGCACGCCGCAGTTGGCGGCGAACTCCTGCTCGAAGGCGGCGACGTTGGGCCCGAGGATGAAGCGGCCGTCGTCGATGACCCCTGCGATGGCCGCGTCGACGGCCGCGCGCAGCGGCTCCAGCGGGGTCGTCGTATCGAACAGGGGGACGGGCACGAGCCGCCGCGCAGCATAGACTCGCGCCGACTATGCGCGTTGGCATCGTCGGTCTGGGATACGTCGGGCTTCCGCTCGCCGTGGCGTTCGCCGAGGCGGGCCAGGACGTGGTCGCGATGGACGTCGACGCGCGCAAGATCGAGGCGATCCGCGCGGGCTCCTCATACGTCGAGGACATCGCCGACGAGCGGCTGCAGGCCGTCGTCGGCCGGATCGAGGCGACGACGCGACCGGCGGCGCTCGCGCATGCCGACGCGATCCTCATCTGCGTCCCGACGCCGCTGACCGCCAACCGCGAGCCCGACCTCGGCCAGTTGCTGGACTCCGGGCGCGCGCTGGCCGGGATCCTGCAGGCCGGCCAGCTGATCGTGCTCGAGTCCACGACCTACCCTGGCACCACGCGCGAGCGGCTCGCGCCCGTGCTCGAGGAGTCCGGCCTGGCCGCGGGTCGCGAATTCAGCCTCGCCTTCTCGCCGGAGCGGGTGGACCCGGGCCGCACGGACTACACGCTGCGCAGCACGCCGAAGATCGTCGGCGGGCTCACCGAGGCCTGCGGGGACCGGGCGGTGGCGCTGTACGAGCTGGTCTGCGACGAGATCGTGCGCGTGAGCACGCCCGAGGTCGCGGAGATGTCCAAGCTGTTGGAGAACATCTTCCGGTCGGTCAACATCGCGCTCGTCAACGAGCTCGCGATCCTCGCCGACCGCATGGCCATCGACATCTGGGAGGTCGTCGAGGCGGCCGCAACCAAGCCGTACGGGTTCATGCGCTTCGAACCCGGGCCGGGGATGGGCGGGCACTGCCTGCCGGTGGACCCCTTCTACCTGTCGTGGCGGGCGCGCGAGTACGACATGGCGACGGAGTTCATCGAGCTCGCCGGCAAGATCAACCAGAACATGCCCTACCACTGCGTGCAGCGCGTCGAGCGCGCGCTCAACGAGGACGGCAAGGCGGTGCGCGGCTCGAAGGTCGTGTTGATCGGCGTCTCCTACAAGTCCGGGACCGGCGACGTGCGCGAGGCGCCGGCGCTGAAGATCGCGGCGCTGCTGCTCGCGCTCGGCGCCGACCTGCACTACCACGACCCCCACGTGCCCGAGATGCGCGAGGCCGGCCTGCGCTCGGAGGCGCTCGCGGAGGTGCTGGAGGGCGCCGACGCGGCGGTGATCGTCACCGCCCACCCCGGCGTCGACCACGCGCTGGTCGTCGAGCGCGCGGCGCTGGTGGTCGACCTGCGCGGCGTCACCCGAGGCGTGCAGGCGCCCAGCGTGCACCGGCTGTAGTGCAGGGCGCGGGCGGGCCCGACCTGCTCGACACGCCGGCCGCCGGGTCCGCGGCGGTGCGGGGCGGGGTGCAGCGCATCGTCGGCTACGTCGTCGGCGTCGCCGTCACCGTGGCGTCGGCGGCGGTGCTGTTCCGCCACCTCGGCGTCGACGACGCCGGCCGCTACGTGCTCGTGCTCTCGGTCGTCAACCTGGCGGCCGGGCTCACCGACGCCGGGCTGTCGAACATCGGCGTGCGCGAGCTGGCGCTGCGCCAGGGCCACGAGCGCCGGAGCTTCTTGTCGAACCTGCTCGGGCTGCGCGTGGCGCTGACCGTGCTCGGCCTCGGCGGCGCGTGCGTCTACGCCGTCGCCGCCGGGCTCGGCGGGCGCCTCGTGGCCGCGACCGCGATCGCCGGCCTCGGCGTGCTCGTCCAGAACCTGCAGAGCACCTACGCCACCGCGCTGATGGCCGACCTGCGGCTGGCGCGCGTGACGGTGCTGGACCTGGTCCGCCAGATCGTCACGGCGCTGGCGATCGTCGCGCTGGCCGCGGCCGGCGCGGGCCTGATCGGCTTCTTCGCGGTGGCGCCGTTCGCCGGGCTCGTGGTGCTGGCGCCGACCGTCCGCATGGTGCGCCGCAGCGTGCCGCTGTGGCCGGCCTTCGACGTCGGGGCCTGGCGCAGGCTGATCGTCCAGGCCCTGCCGTTCGCGCTCGCCGCGTCGGTGGCGGCGGTCTACTTCCGGCTGGCGATCCTGCTCGTGGACCTCCTGTCGACGGATCGCCAGACCGGCCTCTTCGGCGCCTCGTTTCGGATCGTCGAGGTCCTGATCATCGTCCCCCAGCTGCTGATCGGCGCGGCGCTGCCGATCTTCTCGCGGGCCGCGCGCGACGACGCCGAGCGCCTGCGCTACGGCCTCGGCCTGGTGACGGAGTCGATGCTCATGCTCGGGGCGGCGGTCGCGCTCGGGCTCGTCGCCGCTGCGCCGTTCGCCATCGACGTGGTGGCCGGCAGCCGGTACGCGGGCGCGACGCCGGTCCTGCGCATCCACGCCGTGGCGCTGTTCTTTGCCTTCTTGACGTCGCCCTTCGTCTACGCGCTGCTGTCGCTGCACCGCCATCGCGAGGTCGTGCTGGCGAGCCTGGCGGCGCTCGCCACGCTCGCGGTCGGGCTGGCGCTGCTCGTCCCGGATCACGGGGCCGTGGGCGCCGCGATCGCGACCGCCGTCGGGGAGGCGGTGCTCGCGGCCTGCTGCTTTGCGTTCGTCGTGCGGGCGGGCGTGGCGCTGCGCCTCGGCCGCGCGCCGCGGGTCCTGCTGGCGGCGGTGCCGGCGGCGATCCCGGTCGTCCTGCTGCCCGCGATCCCCGCGGCCCTGGTGGCCGAGGTCGTCTTCGTCGGGCTGCTGCTGGCGCTGCGCGCGGTGCCCGACGAGCTGCTCGACGAGATCCGCCGCCGGAGCCGGACCGCGTGAGGCCGCTGCGGGTGGGGCTCAACCTCGTCTACCTCGAGGAGCACTCGGGCGGGGCGGGCACCTACGCGCGGGAGCTGATCGCCGGCCTGCTGGAGACCGAGCCGCAGACGCGCATCACCGCCTTTGTCAACGCGGAGGCGCCCGCCTGGTTCGACGCGCAGCCGTGGCGCGGCGAGGTCGACGTCGTCCGCTTCGGCGTCACCGTGACGCACGGGCCGCCGGACAACTTCTTGCGCGTGGCGGGCGTGCAGTGGACCGCGCTGCCGTGGATCGCGGCGCGGCGCGGGCTCGACGTCGTGCACGGGCTCGCCAACGTCGCGCCGCTCGTGGCGCCGCGGGTGGCGACCGTCGTGACCGTGCTCGACCTGATCTGGCTGCGCTTCGCGCACACGCTGAGCCGCCGCGTGACGCTCGGGATGAAGCTCGTGGCGCTGCCCTCGGCGCGCGCCGCGGACCGCGTGATCGCGATCTCCGAGGCCGCGCGCGAGGATCTCGTGCGCACGCTCGCCCTGCCGCCGGGGAAGGTCGACGTCACGCCGCTGGGGATGCGCGCGGACGCCGGCCGCGCCGCGCCCACGCCGGAGGCCGAGCTGCGCGCGCGGCTGGGGCTGGGCGACGGCACCGTGATCCTCTCGCTGGGCCAGAAGCGCGAGCACAAGAACCAGCTCGCGCTGATACGCGCGCTGCCGCGGCTGCGCGCGCGCGGTGCCACGCTCGTCCTCCCCGGCGCCCCGACGCCGTACGAGGCGACGCTGCGCGCCGCGGCCGCCGGGCTGCCGGTCGTCTTCTGCGACTGGCTGAGCGCCGCGGACCTCGAGGGCCTGTACGCGCTCGCCGCGTGCTTCGTGCTGCCGAGCCTTGAGGAGGGGTTCGGCCTGCCGATCCTCGAGGCCATGGGGCGAGGCGTGCCCGTCGCGTGCTCGGACGCCTCGTCGCTGCCGGAGGTCGCCGGCGGGGCCGCGCTGCTGTTCGACCCGCACGCACCGGACGACATCGCCTTCGTCGTGGACAGGCTGCTCGCCGAGCCCGCGCTGCGCGCCGCGCTGGTCGCGCAGGGCCGCGAGCGGGCGCGGGCGTTCCCCTGGAGCGCGACCGCGGCGGCGACGCTCGAGACCTACCGCCGCGCGATCGCCGGCCTGCGGGGCGCGTGACCGGCCGCCCGCTGCACGTCGGCCTGAACCTCGTCTACCTCGAGCCGGACTCCGGGGGCAGCGGCACCTACGCCCGCGAGCTGATCCGGGCGCTGAAGGCCATCGAGCCGGCCACGCGCATCACCGCCTGGGTCGGGCGCGGCGCGCCCGCGGGGCTCGACTGGCCCGTCGACGCGTGGGTGCGCGTCCCGGTGCGCTCGTCGGGCTCGCCCGTCCACGTCCCGGTCGAGTTGTTCGCGCTCGGGCTCGACGCGCGCCGCCGCGGCGTCGAGCTCGTGCACGGGCTCGCCTACGCGACCCCGGTGCTCGCACCGGGGGTGGCGACGCTCGTGACGATCCTCGACTTGACCTGGCACCACCACCCCGAGGCGGCGACGTGGCTGGCGCGGCGGATGTTCGGGCTGCTCTCGCCGCTGTGCGGGCGCAGCGCGGACCGCGTGATCGCGATCTCCGAGACCGTCAAGGGCGACCTGATCGCGACGCTCGGCCTCGACGCCGCCAAGATCGAGGTGACGCCGCTGGGCGTGGCCGACCGGCCGCACGCCGAGCCGGTCGCGGAGGGCGAGCTGCGCGCCCGGCTCTGCCTCGCCGGCGACACATCGGTCCTGCTCAGCGTCGCCCAGATGTCCGCGCACAAGAACCTGCTGGCGCTCGTCGAGGCGCTGCCGCGGCTGCGCGACGCGCGCGCCGTCCTCGTCGTCTGCGGCCGGCGCACCGCCTACAGCGACGCGCTGCTCGAGCGCGCGCGGGCGCTGGGGGTCGGCGACCGCCTCGTGCTTCCCGGCTTCGTCGACGAGGCGACGCTCGAAGGGCTCTACGCGCTCGCGGTCGCCTTCGTCCTGCCGTCGCTGCTCGAGGGCTTCGGGCTCCCGGTGCTCGAGGCGATGCGCCGCGGCGTGCCGGTGGCGTGCAGCGACGCGTCGGCGCTGCCGGAGGTCGCGGGCGGTGCCGCGCTGCTGTTTGACCCGCGCTCGCCGGACGCGATCGCCGCCGCCTGCGACCAACTGCTCGGCGACGCCGCGCTGCGCGACGACCTGGCCGCGCGCGGCCGCGCCCGCGCCGCCCAGTTGACGTGGGAGGACACCGCGCGCGCGACGCTGCGCGCCTACCGGCGGGCGATCGCGTCGCGGGTGGTCGGCTGATGCACGTCGGCCTGAACCTGATCTTCCTCGTGCCGGGCGAGACCGGCGGGATGGAGGTCGCCGCGCGCAGCCTGGTCCCGGCGCTGCGCGACGCCGCGCCGGGCGCGCGCTTCACCGCCTTCGTGAACCGCGAGGCGGCGCAGGAGGACTTCGGCGTCGAGCGGGTCGTGGTGCCCGTCAACGCGACGAGCCGCGCGCAGTGGGTCCGCGGCGAGCAGGTCGACCTGCCGCGGCTCGCGCGCCGGGCGGGCTGTGACGTCGTGCACTCGCTGGGCTCCACGGCGCCCGGCTACGGCGCCTTCAAGCGCGTCACCACGATCAACGACCTCAACTACCTCGTGGTGCCGGAGGCGCACTTCGGCCTGCGCGCCCTCGGCATGCGCGTGCTGGTGCCGCTCGCCGCGCGGCGCTCGCACCGGCTCGTGGCCATCTCGCGGGCGACCCGCGACGACCTCGTCACGCGGCTGGGCATCGCCCCGGAGAAGATCGACGTCGTCCCGCTCGGCCTGGGGCAGCTCGCGACGGCGGCGCCCACGCCGGAGGCCGAGCTGCGCGCGCGGCTGGACCTCGCAGACCGGCCGGTGGTGCTGACGCTGAGCGCCAAGCGCCCTCACAAGAACCTCGCCGGCCTGCTCGACGCGCTCGCGCGCATCCCGCCCGCGCGCCGGCCGGTCGCGATCCTGCCCGGCTACGCCACCCCGCACGAGGCCGAGCTGCGCGCGCAGGCCGCGCGGCTGGGTCTCGACGGCGACGTGCGCTGGCTGGGCTGGACGAGCGCCGGGGACCTCGAGGGGCTGTTCGCGCTCAGCCGCGCCTTCGTGTTCCCGTCGCTGTACGAGGGCTTCGGGCTGCCGGTGCTCGAGGCGATGGCGCGCGGCGTGCCCGTCGCGGCCGCCGACCGCGCGTCGCTGCCCGAGGTCGCCGGTGACGCGGCGCTGCTCTTCGACCCCACCGACCCGGCGGCGATCGCGGCAGCGATCGAGACGCTGCTCGGCGACCCGGCGCGCGCCGCGCGGCTCGTCGCCGCCGGCCGCGAGCAGGTCGAGCGCTTCACGTGGGAGCGCAGCGCGCAGCTGGTGCTCGCGACCTACGCGCGCGTGCTCTCGGCGTAGGTCGCGACGACGGCGTCCAGCGAGGCGTCGACCGACAGCCGCCGGGCGTTGCGGGCGAACCAGTCCGCGGTGGACTCGCGCAGCGCCGGGCCGGCGGCGTGCACGCGCATGATCGCGTCGGCGAGGTCCTCGGGAGCGTCCGAGCGGGCGATCACGCCGTTGACGCCGTCCTGGACGAGCTCGACCGCCGCGTTGTCCGGGTGGTCGACGAGCACGGTGGGGACGCCGAACGCCGCCGCCTCCACGACCACCAGCCCGTAGCCCTCGCGGCGCGACGGGTGCAGCAGGCACAGCGCGCGGGCCATCGCCGCCTCCAGCCGCTCGTGCGCCACGAAGCCGGGCGCCTCGATCGCGTCGTCGCCGGCAATCGCCTGCAGCACGCGGCCGCGCTCCGGCCCGTCGCCGAAGATCGTGCCGCGCAGTTGCGGCAGCCGCTGCCGCGCCGCGGCGATCGCGGCCGCGGCGGCGGGCGCCGCCTTCTCCGGGATGTGGCGCCCGGCGAAGACGACGACCGGCTCGGCGGGCAGTGGGGTTCGCGGCTCAAGCGCCCCCGCGTACAGGCCGGCCAGGACCGTGACCTCGCCGTTGAGCCGCTCGGCGCGCAGCCGCGCAGCGGTCATGCGCGCGAAGGTGAAGGCGTGCTGGCGCACCCCAAGGCAGCAGCGCTGAACCGCCCAGCCGACGCGGCCGGGGGCGGCGCCGAGGTACGCGCGCCAGTACGCGCGGCTCCACAGCTCGAACCAGTCCACCACCAGGCCGTAGCGCCCGAGCGGCCGCGCCAGCGCGAGCGCGAGCAGCGAGAAGTAGGGAAACGACGCGGTGTGCACGACGTCGTAGTCGCGCCCGTGGCGCAGCGCATGCCACAGCACCCCGGCGCCGAAGACCAGCGGCGGCAGGACGCGCCGCTGGCCCGGGCCGGCGTACAGCGCCATGCGCGGGCCGGCCGTGACGACGCGCACGCCC
>JBBQBV010000079.1:0-15826 GCA_038318085.1 Solirubrobacterales bacterium | reverse complement strand
GACGCCGACCGTCCCCTCCTCACCTGCCGCTGTATACGCCGGGAGCTCCTCGCGTGCCCGCGAAGATCCTCAGCCGCTCAGGCCGCGCAGCTCACGCACGACGACCATCAGGCCGGCGAGGTCGGAGCCGTCGACCGACTGTGAGCGCATGACCGCCCCGAGGTGCTCGGCGCGCGCTTCGTTGGCGGCGAGGAAGGCCTCGACGGCGGCCTCCGGCTCGGCTCCGGGGCTCGCCGCGAGGGCGGCCGCCACGAGGTCGCGGCGCGCCCGGCGGGCGTCGTCGCGCAGCGCCTGGACGGCCCAGCGCTGCACGCGCTGCGCGGCCGGCAGGCCCTCGAGCTCGGCCTCGAGCCAGCCGAAGCGCAGGCGGTCGCCCATCAGCGTGAAGGTGTGGCCGACCTCCTCGAGCTCGCGGCCGGACTCGGCCGCGACGGCGAGCACGTCGGGCGCGAAGACCAGGTCGGTGGCGAGGGCATGCGCCTCGGCGAGCGTCGGCGGCACGCCGAGCGCCTCGAGGCGGTCCACCTCGGCTGCCACGCGCTCCGACGGCGCGGCCTCGAGGGCGCCCTCGATCGCATCGAAGCCCTCGTGTCCGGCCTCGACGAGCTCCTGCAGCGCACCTACGGGCGCGTGCTGGAGCTGCCAGCGCGTGACGGCCTCGACGAGCCGCTCGACGCCGTCGAGCAGCCGCACCTCGAGCTCGTGGCCGAGCTGGGCGTCGAGCGCGTCGATCGCCGCGAAGCGCCCGACCGCGCCGGTCACGTCGCGCGCGATCCGGTACGCGCGCACCACGTCGGCGGGCGCGGCCCCCAGCTCGGTCGACAGGCGCGAGACGAACGACGGCCCGAGGGCGTCGACGACCTCGTTGGCGACGAGCGTCGCCGTCAGCTCGCGCCGGAGCCGGTGCGCGGGGAGGAGGTGGGCGAAGCGCTCGACCACGGCCGGCGGGAAGTAGCCGCGCAGGTCGCGCTCGAACCACGGGTCGTCGACGAGGTCGGACGCCAGCAGCGCGCCGGTCAGCGAGCGCTTGGCGTGCGCGAGCAGCACCGCGAGCTCCGGGCGGTGCAGGCCCTGGTCGGCGCGGCGGCGCTGCCCCAGCTGCTGGGCGCCGGGCAGCGCGTCGGCGTCGCGGTCCAGGATGCCCTCCTCCTCGAGCGCGGACATCAGGTCCTCGTAGGCGTAGATGCGCGTCGGCGAGATCGTGACCTCGCGGGAGAGGATCCGCGCCTGCCGGTAGGAGTCCTGCAGCACGTGGGCGACGACGTCGTCGGTGGCGGCGACCAGCACGTCGTGCCGGCCCGCCGCGTCGAGCTCACCCCTGGTGACGGCGAGGTCGAGCAGGATCTTCAGGTTGACCTCGTGGTCCGAGCAGTCCACGCCGGCGGAGTTGTCGATGAAATCGGCGTTGACGCCGACGCCGAGCGACGCGAGCTCGACCCGCGCGCGCTGGGTGAGGCCGAGGTTGCCGCCCTCCCCCACCACCCGGCAGCGCAGCTCGGCGGCGTTGACCCTGATCGCGTCCGACGCGCGGTCGCGCGCGTCGGCGTCGGTCTCATCAGACGCCTTGACCAGCGTCCCTATGCCGCCGTTGAAGAGCAGGTCGACGGGCGCGCGCAGCACGGCGCGGATGACCTCGTCGGGGGTGAGCGAGACCGCTTCGACGCCGAGGGCCGCCCGCGCCTGGACGGACAGCGGGACGGCCTTCGCGGTGCGCGGCCAGACGCCGCCGCCCGCGCTGATCAGCTCGGCGTCGTAGTCCGCCCACGAGGAGCGCCCGAGCGCGAACAGCCGCCGGCGCTCGTCGAAGGACGCCGCGGGGTCGGGATCGGGGTCTAAGAAGACGTGGCGGTGGTCGAAGGCGGCGACGAGCTTGAGCGTGCGCGAGAGCAGCATGCCGTTGCCGAAGACGTCGCCGGACATGTCGCCCACGCCCGCAACCGTGATCGCGTCGCGCTCGGGGTCGAGGTCGCGCTCGCGCAAATGGCGCTTGACCGACTCCCACGCGCCGCGCGCGGTGATCCCGAGCTGCTTGTGGTCATAGCCCTCCGAGCCGCCGGAGGCGAACGCGTCGCCGAGCCAGAAGCGGCGCTCGAGCGCGATCGCGTTGGCCGCGTCGGAAAAGGTCGCGGTCCCCTTGTCGGCGGCGACGACGAGGTAGGGGTCCTCCCCGTCGTGCACGCGCACGCCTTCGGGATGGACGAGCCGGCCCTCCGCCAGGTTGTCGGTGACGTCCAGCAGGGCGCGGATGTAGCGCTGGTACTGCGTGGCGACGGCGTCGCGCAGCTCGCCGGGGTCCTCCGGACGCCGCTTGAGGTAAAAGCCGCCCTTGGCGCCCGTCGGGACGATCACGGCGTTCTTGGTCATCTGCGAGCGCATCAGCCCGTAGACCTCGGTGCGGAAGTCCAGGCGGTCTGACCAGCGCAGCCCGCCGCGGGCGATGGCGCCCCCGCGCAGGTGGATGCCCTCCATCGCCACGGAGTGCACGAAGACCTCGACGTGCGGCTTGGGCGCCGGGATGCCGGCGACGTCCCGCGAGCGCAGCTTGAGCGCAAGTGCGTCACGACCCGCGCGAAAGGCGTTGGTGCGCAGCGTCGCGTCGACCAGGTTCAGCTGGTCGCGCAGGATGCGGTCCTGATCGAGCGACTCGACGGCGTCGAGCTCGGCGAGGAGCTGCTCGCGCAGCGCGTCGGCGCCGTCGTCCGGGCCGGTCTGCGGGCCGTGGCGCAGCTCGAAGTAGCGCACGAGCCCGGCGGCGATGGCGGGCTGGTCGGCGAACGCCCGTCCGTCGTAGCGCAGGCCGAAGCGCGCGCCGGCACGCTGGCGGTAGGCGCGGTAGGCGCGCAACGTCGCGACCTGCCGCCAGGTCAGCCCGGCGACGACCACGAGCCGGCTCAGCCAGTCAGACTCAGTGTCCCCGCGGCGCACGGCCGTGATCGTGTCCGCGAGGCGGTCGCCGACGGCGTCGAGGTCCAGCGGAGCGCCGTCGGGCCCGAGCACGCCGAAGTTCTGCACGAAGGTCTGCTCGTCGCCGCCGGCCAGCCGCGCCGGCCGCTCGTCGTAGACCTGCAGGCCGAGCATCTCGAGGATCGGCAGGATCTCGGAGAGCGGGACCTTCCCGCCGCGCTTGTACAGCGCCAGCCGCGTGCGCGGGCCGCTGCGCCCCTCGGCGTGCTGCAGGCCGACGACGAGCTGCTCCTCGGAGGCGTCGAGCTCGGCCAGCCGCTCCACGTCGCCCGCCGCCAGCTGCGGCTGGGTCGCCGCCTTGTAGAAGTCCGGCAGCCGCGGGCACCAGCCCGAGACGAGCTCGCGAGCGCGGGCGGCGGTGTGGCGGCGGCACAGGGCGCGCTCGACGGCGTCGTCCCAGGAGCGCGTCAGCTCGGCGACGGCGCGCTCGATCTCCGCGATGTCCGGGCACGGCAGCTCGCCCTTCGGGGCGTGGATCGTGAAGTGCAGCCGCGCGTGATGGAACTGGTCGTCGATGACCAGGTGCGACTCGAGCGAGCTGGCCTGGCCGTAGTGCGTCGTGAGCAGGCGGCGCACCCGATCCGCCAGCGGGGCGCTGTAGTGCCGACGCGGGAGCGCCACGACCAGCGACGCCGTGCGCTCGTCGGGCGAGCGGCGCCCGAGCACGCGCACCTCGTCGCTCTGCAGGCCCAACAGCGCGACGACCATCGCCCGCAGATCCTCCCACCCGGCCGCGAACAGCTCGTCCTTGTAAAAGGAGCTGAAGATCTCGACCGCGGCGCGGTGGTCGTGGGAGCCCTCGATCAGATCCTCGGCCTCGAGGATGCGGCGCAGCTTGTGGCCGAGCAGCGGGGTCTCGGCCGCCGGCGTCGTGTACGCCTTGCGCGTGAAGAGGCCGATCAGCCGGCACTCCCCCACCTTCCCCGCGTGCTCGAAGCGCACGCCGACATAGTCCATGCGCGCGCGGCGGCGCACGGGCGACAGCCGGTTGGTCTTGGCGACGGTGAGCAGCGGCCCCTCCGACAGGTAGCGCTGCGTGGGCTCGCGCAGGTCGGTCACCCGGCGCCCCTGCGCGACCGCGCTCGTGCTCTCGTCCGCCAGCAGCCCAAGCCCCGAGCCCGCGACGACCCCCAGGACGCCGCCGACCACCTCGTACTCGCGGTAGCCGAGGAAGGTGAAGGTGCCGTCGAGCAGCCAGCGCAAGAAGGACAGGGTCTCCTCGACCGCTTCGAAGCCGTGGGCCCCGGCGCCGCTGCGGGCCCGCGCGATCATCCCGCCGACCCTCTGCGTCATGGCCGGGAAGTCCGAGACGACCCGGCGCACGTCCCCGAGCACCTCCAACAGCGCGCGCTCGGTGTCGGCGAGCTCGGCGGCGGGCAGGCGCCGGTCGAGCTCGAAGTGCATGACGGACTCGCGGCGGGCGCTGTCGCGCGGCCCGGTGACGGCCGTGAGGGTCCCGTCGCCCGCGCGCTCGGTCCCGACGATCGGGTGCACCACGCGATGCACGCCGAGCCCACGCGCCTGCAGCTCGGCCGACACGGAGTCGACCAGATGGGGCAGGTCGTAGGTGGCGGTCTCGACCACCGAGCCGAGCGCCTCGTAGCCGTCGCGCTCCAGCGTCGGGGTGTAGGCGCGTACGGCGGCGGGACGGCGCCCACGGCCCGCGATCAGCTCGAAGGCGCCGCGCACCTCGGCCAGCAGCGCCTGCGCGTCGGCGCCGGCGTCGTTGTGGCGGTGCAGGTAGGCCGCGGCAAAGCTGCGTAGGAGCGGGTCGCCGACCAGGGCTCCGACGCGGTCCCGCAGGCTCTCCTCCGCAAGGGTCACGCCCGAGCCACGGTATCGCGGCGGATAGCGTGCCGTGCATGCAGCGGCGCGACACCGCGCGGTACATGGGGGCGCTCGCGCTCGCGGGTTCCTTCGCGTCGTCGCTGATGCGCCGCGGCCGGCGCGAGCAGCTGGCGGTGTCGGCCGGCTCGGCGGCGCTCGGCGCGGCCGCTGGGTGGGCGGCGGAGAGCCTCGTGGCGCAGGTCGCCCGGCGCGTCGACGGCGGGGAGACGACGGCGCGGCTGACGATCGCGGGGCTCGGCGCGGGCGCCTCGCTGATGCGCCTCGACTCGACCGGGCCGGCGCTCGCGCTGGTCGGCACCGGCGCGCGCGTCGCGGGCATCGCGGCACTGGTCGGCTGGGCGGCGCCGGAGCGCCGCCGCGTGCGCGGCTTCGATCCACTGCCGATCGCCGCGGCCGGCGCGCTGGCCCTCGGCGTCAAGGCGGTCCAAGCGGAGAAGCGGCGGCGCGGCCGTGTGCCTCTGCCCTACCCCTGCGACGCCTACCCGCCGGGCGCGTCGTTCGGCCCCGACAGCCTCGTGCACGGTCTGGACTTCGAGGGCCAGCGCTTCGTCGCAGGCGCCACGACGGGCCTGGCGCGCGATCCCGTGCGCGTCTTCGTGGGCATGCGCTCGGCGCCCGACGTCGCGGCGCGCTGCGACCTCGCGGTCGCCGAGCTCGACCGCCTCGGCGCCTTCGACCGCCGCCGGCTCGTGGTCTGCTCGGCCACCCTGCGCGGCTACGTGAACCCCGTCCCCATCGCGGCGGAGGAGGCGCTGTCCGACGGGGACGTCGCCCACGTCGTCGTCCAGTACTTCGACCGCCGCACGCCATGGCTGTGGCGCAAGGTCCCGATCGCCGCGCAGACCCACCGCGAGCTCCTTGCCCGCCTCGCGCGCCGCTCCGGCGGTGAGCTGTGCATCTACGGGGAGTCGCTGGGCGCCTGGGCGAGCCAGCAGGTGTTCCGCGACGACGGGCCTGCGGGCCTGGACCAGCGCGGCATCGCGCGGGCGCTGTGGGTCGGGACGCCGTACTTCTCGCGCTTCGGCCGGCGGGCGCGGGGGACGCGCGACGATCCGCGCATGCGGGTGCTGCGCACGCGCGACGTATTCGCCGCGTACTCCGGAGACACGGGGGAAGCGGCCCTCTGGGCCGCCGAGGGGGCAGAGCCCCCATGGTTCGTGCTGCTCGAGCGGCTGACGGATCCCGTCGTGCTGTTCCCGGGCTTCGAGTTGCTGTGGCGGCGCCCGCCGTGGTATCCGGGCGGCTCCTGGATGCCGGGCGTCTCCTTCCTGCACGGCCTGCTCGACCTCGTCAAGGCGACGCGCTGGACCGCCGACCAGCCGGCCTCCGAGGGCCACGACTACCGCATCGAGCTGCCGCTGGTCGTCAACCTCGCCTTCGGGCACCGGCGCCCGCGAGCAGAGGCCGAGGCGATCGGCAACCGGGTGCTCGAGGTCGAGGCGGGCCGCGCCGCGGCCGTCAGGGCGGCGCGGCAGGCGGCCCACGGGCCTACTGCAGGCCGGGCGTCCGCTGTTTCGGCGAGGGAAGCGCCTCCAGCGGCGTGAGCTCCGTCCCGTCCCAGCTGAAGTGGATGAGGACCGGGACCCCGGTCGGCATGTCCGGCGCGTCCCCCGGCTGGAAGATCCCGTACTGCAGCGTGACCTCCGAGTCGGCGGTGCTCTGGACCGACACGTCGGCGCTGGGGTCAGTCGAGTCGTTGCCGAGATAGTCGCCGCCTGCGAAGAAGAAGGCGAACTCGCTGCCGCTGTCCGAGCGGCCGATCAGGACGCGCAGCGTCGCCTCGGGATCGTAGTCGTCCAGCCGCACGACCTTGAAGCCGCGGCTGGCGACGAGGTCGGCGGCGGCGGCGCGCTCCTCCTGCGCGGCGTCCGTCGTCGGGGTGGGCGTCGGCTTCGGCGTCGCCGTCGCCGTCTCCGTCGCGGTGGGCTCCGGCGTGCGCCTGGGCCTGGAGGCCGCCGCGGTCCGCCTGCCCGAGGCCCCGCTCGGCCCCCCGCCCGAGCCGCCGATCATCACGAGGATCACGATCAAGACCACCATCAGCCCGAAGACGCCGGCGACGCCGAGCGCCCGCGCGCGATCCCGGTCGGCCTGAGAGACCGGGCGCCCGGACGGTGGACGTCTCGACGGCGCAGCCATACGTCCAGCGATGCTAGCTGGCGGCCGCCGGATTGCCCATGCAGGAGCCGCTGCATCGACGCCAAAGCACAACCAATCGGCCGTCCCCGTGTTCCGAAGGCCATGCCGGTCTCCCGTCGCCGGGCCATCGAGCTCGCGAGCGCCGCCGCGGCGGTCGCCGCGCTGCGGCCCTCCGCCGCGCTCGCCGCCCGCCCAGGATCGTTTGCGCTCGACCTGACCGCTGCGCTCCCGCGCGGGGCCACCGCGGCGGGCGCCCGCCACGTCCTGCCCGTGATGACGGCGCCCCGTCGCTTTGACCTGGTCGGCCTGGACTTCGGCCCCGCCGCGCATGTCCACGCCGAGCTGCGCGCGCGCCGCCGCGGTGCCGCGTGGTCGCCCTGGGTGGCGCTGCACGACGCCACGCAGCCCTGCTGGACCGGTCCCGCCGACCTCTTCCAGGTGCGCTTCACGGGCGCCGCACGCCGGCTGCGCGCCCGCTTCGTGCGCGCCGGCCGGGTCACGCCCGTTGCGGGCGCGTCCGCGAAGACCAAGCCCGCCCACAGCGCCGCCGGCGGCCCGCCGCCGATCCTCGACCGAGCCTCGTGGGGCGGCGATCGGCTACCCCCCAAGACCGACCCGCTCCACGGTGACGTGCAGGTCGGCTTCGTCCATCACACGGTCACGGCCAACGACTACGGCCCCGGCGACTCGGCCTCGATCGTGCTCGGGATCTGCCGCTACCACCGCGACCACAACGGCTGGAACGACATCGGCTACAACTTCCTCGTCGACAAGTACGGCCAGATCTTCGAGGGCCGCGACGGCGGCATCGACCAGGCCATCGTCGGAGCGCAGGCGCAGGGCTACAACGCGCACTCGACCGGCGTCTCCTGCCTCGGCGACTACTCGGTCCTCGCACTGCCCGCCGCCGGGATGGAGGCCGTCGCGCGGCTGCTGGCCTGGAAGTTGCCGCTGCACGGCGTCCCCGTCACCGGCAGGGTGACCGTCGCCTCCGAAGGCGGCCCCACCAACCGCTTTCGCAGCGGCACCAAGGTCTCGCTCCAGCGCATCTCGGGCCATCGCGACGGCGACGCGACGTCGTGCCCGGGCAACGGCATCTACGGGTCGCTCGAGACGCTGCGCGCCCGCACGGACGCCCTCGCCGTGCCCCTGTCCGCCCTGACGGTCCAGGCCGACCGGACCGAGCTGCGCTACCCGGCGACGACCCTCGCGCTCTCGGGCGCGCTGCGCTTCGCCGACGGCGCGCCGCCGGCCGGCGCCCCGCTTCAGGTCCAGTACCAGGCCCGGGCGGGCTCGGCCTGGGGGCTCGTGCAGACGCTCACGGCGGACCCGCAGGGCGCGTTTGCGATCGGCGTTGCGGTTCCCGCCAGCGGGCGCGTGCGCGCGGTCTTCCCGGGCGACGCCATCCACGGGCCGATCACCGCGGTGCCGATCACGGTGTCGGTCGCCCCGCAGCTCACACTGGCGCTCAGCCCGCGGCGCCTGAGGCTCGGCCGGGCGACCACGATCAACGGCACCATCGGCCCGACCTGGCCGAGCCGGGCGCAGCTGACGATCGAGCGCCGCGTCGGCAGGCGCTACTACCTCGTGCGGCGCAAGCGGGTGCGCGTCAGCGCCGGGAAGCTCAGCACGACCTTCCGGCCGTCGAGCAAGGGCCTGTTCCGCGTGACGCTGCAGGCGGGCGGCTCCACGATCCGCAGACTCGTGCGGGCGGTCTAGGAATCAGGCAGCGTCGCCGCGGTCGCGCCGCAGCCAGTCGGTGACCTTGCCCGTCGCGTCGGCGAGCTGCTCGCCCACCTTCGCGACGCCGTCGCCCACCTCGGTGAAGAACGAGCTGAAGCGCTCGCGGTAGTGCTCCGTGGCGGCGTCGGCCTCGTCGCGCACGCCGGGCTCCTGCCCGCGGCGGACGTACTCGCCGCCGACGATCCGGTCGTAGGCGCCGGACTGCACCCAGCTCATCAGCTCGTGCACGCGCTTGACGGCGTGCGGGTGCGTCATGTTGAGCTCCGAGCGCAGGCGGGTGAGCTTGTCCCAGCCCTCGACGTCACGGTAGTCCTGGCCCTGGCGCACGAACGTGTCGAGGTTCATCCTGGCCGACGGCATGCCCGCGCCGAGCACCATCAGCGTGCGACAGGTCGCGAGCGGGTCGCGGTTGACGAGCGTCGCCGCCCGGTCGGCCGACAGCTCCGCGGCGCGGTACCACTCGAGCAGTGCGAGGCGGACCGCCATCAGCGGCAGCCCCGCGAGCAGCCCGAGCGGACCGCCGAGCGGCAGGCGCAGCAGGATCTCCAGCGTCGTGCGGTACATCACGTGCTCGGCGAGGACGTGGCCGGCCTCGTGGCCGAGCACGGTGCGCAGCTCGCTCTCCTCCAGCAGCTCGAGGGTGCGGGAGTTGACGAGCACGAACGGCTTCCCGGCGCCGACGGCGGCCGCGTTGGTCACCGGGTACTGGGTCACGAACAGCTCCGGCACGGGCTTGAGGTCCAGGCGCGCGTAGGCGGCGACGTGATCGGCCCACGCCTGCGGGAGCTGGTCGGGCCCGATCCGCACCGATGAGGCGACGAGGTTCTGGCGCAGCGCACGCTCGTAGCCGAACTCGCTGATCTTGCGCACCACCATGTCGAGCATCGGGATGCTCTTCAGCGCCGCGGTCGCCGCGCGGTCGGCGGGATGCTCGAACGCCCGGGCGGAGATCCCCTCCAGCCGCTGGTCTTCGGGGAGGGTCTCGATCATGCACCGAAGCTAGCGGCTAGCGGTCGACAAGCCGGTGGTGCTCATCGCGCGGCGCCCACGCCTGCCAAGGCCACGCCCGCTGCGATACTGACCGCCGTGCCGCGCCACATCGTGCTCTTCTCCACCGACGCGTGCACCTTCTGCGTGCACGCCAAGTCGCTGCTGACCAAGCGCGGCGTGCCGTTCGAGGAGGTCAGCCTCAGCCGGCATCCGGCCCTCCAAGTCGAGCTGGCGGGCGTCACGGGCCTGACGAGCTTTCCCCAGATCGTCGTCGACGGCGAGACGCTCGGCGGCCTCAACGAGCTCCGGGCGGCCGACAAGGACGGCACCCTCGCGGCCTGGGCCGCCGGCTGAGTCCGCGGAGATGCGCGTCACCTGCTCGGGGTTCAGGCCGCGCTGAGCGCCGCCTCGGCGATCACCCGCGAGAGCCGGCCGCCCTGCCAGGCCAGCGGCGAGGCCCCGGGCTCCTCGCTGACCAGCTGCGCGCCGGCGATCGCGTCCGCGTAGCGCTCGCCGACGGCATAGGGATGCTCCGGATCGGCCTCGTCGCGGCTGGCCACGACCTTCACCGGGACCGCGAGGGCGGCGAGATCGCCCCAGGTCTCGAAGGGCCGCGAGCGCGGGACGGCACCCAGAGCGTCGGCGACCGCGTCGAGGTGCTCGTGCTCGCCCAGACGCTGCCGGATGACCCGCTGCACCGTCGCGCGCCAGCGCTCGGGCGTCGGCGGCGTGCCGTAGGCGGCGAGGAAGCCGTCGATCCCGTCCGCGCGCAGGCCGTCGGACAGCGCGTCCCAGTGCTCGAGGTGCGCCGCGCCGTCGGGGTCGAAGGCCGGGGTGATCAGGACCGCGGTCCGGACGCGTCGCGGGTGCGCCAGCGCGAAGGAGACCACCGTGTGGGCGCCCATCGAGGCGCCGGCGAGGACCGCGCACTCGATGCCCCGGTCCTCGAGCACCGCGAGCAGGTCGTCGGCGAGCGCCGCGTAGTCGTAGGCGTCCCGCGGGGACGAGCGGCCGTGGCCGCGCGCGTCGTAGGCGAGAACGCGATGGCCGCCGCGCTCCAGCGCGCGGGAGCCCATGACGACGTAGCGGCGGGTGGCGGTCAGGCCGTGCAGCAGGACCACCGGCGTGCCCTCGCCGGCGTCGGTTCCGGACAGGCCTGAGACCTCGAAGTCCGCCACGGCGACGCACACTACCCTCACGAAATGGTCATCGACGTCACCGACCAGGACTTCGCACAGGAGGTCATCGAGCGCTCGCGGCAGGTGCCCGTGGTCGTGGACTTCTGGGCGGCCTGGTGTGCTCCGTGCCGCTCCCTGGCGCCTGTGCTCGAGCAGGCCGCCGCCGAGCGCGAGGGGAAGGTCGTCCTCGCCAAGCTCGACACCGAGGCCCATCAGGCCGTCGCCCGGGCCTTCGAGATAAAGAGCCTCCCGGCCGTCAAGGCGTTCCGCGACGGGCAGGTCGTGGCGGAGTTCGCCGGCGCCCAGCCGCCCGCGACGGTCAGGCAGTTCTTCGACGCGCTCGTGCCGAGCGAGGCGGAGGAGCTCGTCGCCGCCGGCGGTGAGGACAACCTGCGCCGCGCGCTGGAGCTCGAGCCCGTCAACGCGGCCGCCGCCGTCGCGCTCGCCCAACTGCTGCACGAGCGCGGCGACCGCGAGGAGGCGATGGCGCTGCTCGACAGCCGCCCGGGCTTCGCCGCCGAGGGCCTGCTGTCGCGGATGCGGCTCGAGGATGCCGACCCCGCCCTGCAGATCGCCTTCAAGCGGCTGGATGACGACGACGTGGTGGGCGGCCTCGACGCGCTGATCGCAGCGATCGCCGCCGCCGATGACCAGGAGCGCAGGGATGAGCTGCGCCGGGCGGTCGTCGGCAAGCTGGACGAGCTCGGGGTCGACCATCCCGTGGCGCGCGAGTCGCGCCGCAAGCTCGCCAGCGCGCTGTACTAGCGCTCGTGATCGTCGCCGTCGCCGAAGGCGCCCTCGAGCACCTCCAGCGCGAGCAGCTGCGCAGGGGTCCCGGCGACCTCGCCCTCCCCGACCTCTTCGAGCTGCGGTGAGAACTCGACGGCGACGTCGACCTCCTCATCGCCGGTCTCGGAGTCGGTCAGCGTGATCGTCGCACGGCCGCGCCCCTGAGCGAGGTGCTCGCCGGCCAGATCGCCCGCCGCGCCCAGCATCTGCTCGGCGAGGCGCAGGTCCTCGGCGCCCGGCCCGCGGCTGTTGTGGCTCGCGTGCGCCTGAGCAGCGGCCCAGATGCGCTTGCGGTCCTCCTCGCCGGCCGGCTGGATGCCCGCGGCGGCCTCGATCTCCTCTGGGGTCGGCATCGCGTCCACGCTAGCCACGATCATGGGTGCGGACGTGGCTGATCCCCGGACCGTCATCGCGCACATCGACATGGACGCCTTCTACGCGTCCGTCGAGCTGCTGCGCCGCCCCGGGCTGCGCGGCAAGCCCGTGATCGTCTCGGGCAACGGGCCGCGCAGCGTGGTCACGACTGCGACCTACGAGGCGCGCAGGTTCGGCGTGGGGTCGGCGATGCCCACCTCGCGCGCGCTGCGCCTGTGCCCGCAGGCCGTCCTCATCCCGCCCGACTTCACGGCCTACCGCGACGCGAGCATGCGCGTGTGGGCGGTCGTCCGGTGTCACATCGACGTCGTGGAGCAGTGCGGCATGGACGAGGGCTACCTCGACCTCAGCGGCCACATGGCCCCGAAGGCGGCGCTGCGGCGGATGATCTCGGAGATCCGCGCGGAGACCGGCCTGGGCGCCAGCGTCGGAATCGGGCCCAACAAGCTTGTCGCGAAGGTGTGCTCGGACGCGGAGAAGCCGCTGGGGTTCGTCGCCCTCAGCCGGGAGATGGCCTGCGAGCGCTTCGCCGGCCGCTCTCCCGGGCTGATACCGGGGATCGGCCCGAAGACCGTGCTCAAGCTCGAGACCCTGGGCATCGACTCGCTCGGGGCCCTGGCCCGCTGCGACGCGGGCTTCCTGGCCGAGCACTTCGGCCCCAACCACGGCCGCGACCTGCTGCAGCGCTCCCAGTTTCAGGGCTCGACCCGCGTGGTCACCGAGCACGTGGCCGTCTCGGAGTCCTGCGAGCGGACCTTCGACGTCGACATCCACGACCGCGACGAGCTCGAGGACAAGCTCGTCAGCCTGGCCGCGACGCTGTGCGAGCGCCTCCAGCGCGCCGACCGGCGCGGACGCACGATCGCGATCAAGGTCCGCCTGGACGACTGGACGACCGTGACGCGGTCGCGGACCGTGACCGTCGCGACCAACGACGAGCCGACGGTCGCCCGGACCGCCCTCGAGCTGCTGCGCGAGTACGGCCCGAGCCGGCCGGTGCGGCTGCTGGGCGTGCGCGTCGCCTCCCTGGCGCAATCGGGGGGCGACGCGCAGCTGTCCCTCGACCTCAGCGCGTAGTCAGGATCGACCCGGTGCCGTGGAAGCCCAGCTTCTGGGCGGTGGCGGCCGTGAGGTCGTACTCGCGCCCGCCCACGTAGGGGCCGCGGTCGACGACGCGGACCCGGACGGCGCGGTGCCCGTGGCGCAGGCTGACCCGGCTGCCGCACGGCAGCGACTTGTTGGCCACGCCGAGCGTGCCGGCGGTGAGCGTGCCACCGCAGGCGAGGTGCGCGCCGTAGAGGCCGGGCCCGTACCACGAGGCCTGCGCGGAGCGGTAGACGTCCAGCCGGCCGCTGTGGCGCGAGCGGCCACCGGACACGACGCGCGTGGGCGCGCTCATCGTCGTGCGCGGACGCGCGCGCAGCGCGAAGCGCCCGCTCGAGCGCGGGGTCGTCCGGGCCAGGGTGGCCCAGTGCCCGTCGCGACGGACCTGCAGCCGCACGCGCCCGCCCGCGGCGGCGCGGCCCTTGACGACGGCGGTCTGACCGGTGCGGACGTGCAGCCGGCGTCCACCGACCGTCAGCGGCGCCCTCCTCGAGACCGTCACGGCGATCTCCCGCGAAAGGGCGGGAGCCGTTGCCTTGGGCGGCAGGACGGAGACGCGCAGCGAGCCGGAGCCCGGCACCGCGTGCCCGACCCGGTAGCGGTCGCCGTGCCCGACGGTCGTCCGGGCGAGTGCCTGGTACCCGGCGGCGCCGGGCGAGCGGTACTCGAGCGTGAGCGGACGCCCGTAGGACGTCTGGGCCTTGCCCGTCACGACCACGCGTCCGCCGCGGAGCAGCGTGGTGTTCGCGACCGCGATGGTGGGGGTCGAGCCCACAGGGGGCTCGGCGGCTGCGGCGCTTATGGTTGCGGTGAATAGCGTGCCGGCGGCGACGCCGGCGCGTGCGATATTCCTCGGAATCGAGGAACCTCCTCGGTTCTCGACCTTGGGTGCCTACGGGGTTAGCTGTCGGGCTCGCGGGAGTGCCGCTACGGCCGCATCAGCGGCCGATTCGCCCCGGCCCCGGCGCTTGCGCACCGCGGCAGTTGGGTCCCCCGTCCCCGAGCGCATCGTGCGCGCAAGGTTCGGCAGGTCGAACATCAGTTCGTCGAGACACGTACCCTGGCCCGGCGGAGCGGTGACCCGACTGTGCGTCACCGCACACTGCGACCGGCGGCGAAGGCCGCGCCGGCGAAGTTTGCAAACGTCCGTGGCACGAAGCAGACTCACCCAGATGCGCCGCCTGCTGCCCGCCCTCGTGGGCCTCGTCCTCGTCGTGGGAGGGATCTACGCCCTGCTGACCGTGGTCAACCAGCGCGACGCCGGGGGGCTGCGGTCCGATCCGGCCGCGCAGGGGCCCGGAACGCCGGAGAGCACGCCGGGCAACCCGCCGACCTCCGGTCCGGTCGGCAGCGCAAATCTCATCCGTGAGACCGTGGTCGGCGACGCCGAGCTGGTGCACGCGCTGGCGCTCGGCGACGTCGGCCTCGTCTACGGGACGCCGCAGCCGCCGCCGCAGCTCGTGCGGCTGCGCAACGCCGAGACCGGCGCGTTCGACCCCGAGCTGGCCGCGGCCGGCCAGCTCGCCTTCCTCGTCCGCCGCAAGGGCGTCGAGGGCATCCAGGCGCTGGCCTGGAAGCGGCGCTACCAGGCGACGGGCCCGGCCGACCCGCAGCTGCGCGCGTTCGTGCAGGCCTGGGTGGGCAAGGGCCGCGGCCATACTGGGTAGTCGATGGCCGCCATGATCGCTCCCCTCCGCCTGGCGCTCGCGCAGATCAACGCCCGAGTCGGCGACCTCGAGGGCAACGCCACGAAGGTGCGCGAGTACGTCGCCCGGGCGCGCGACGCCGGCGCCGAGGTCGTCCTGTTCCCCGAGCTGGCGCTCTGCGGCTACCCGCCCGAGGACCTGCTGCTCAAGGAGCACTTCCTCGCCGCCTGCCAGGAGGCGCTCCAGGACGTCGCGCGGGAGGCGGACGGGATCGTCGCCCTTCTCGGCGTCCCCGAGCGCGCCGACGACGTCTACAACGGGCTCGCGGTGCTGGCCGGTGGCGAGGTGCGCGCGTCCTACCGCAAGAACGACCTGCCCAACTACGGCGTCTTCGACGAGCAGCGCTACTTCCAGGCGGGCGAGTCCGGCGCGGTCGTCGGGCTCGGCGAGGCGCGCGTCGGGCTCACGATCTGCGAGGACATCTGGACCCCGGGCCCGCCCGCGTCCGACGAGGCCCTCGCGGGCGCGCAGCTGATCCTCAACGCCTCGGCCTCCCCGTATCACCGCCAGAAGGGGCTCGAGCGCGAGCGGATGATCATCCAGCGCGCGCGCGACAACCTCGCGGCCTTCGGCTTCTGCAACCTGGTCGGCGGCCAGGACTCGCTGGTCTTCGACGGTCACTCGCTCGTGGTCGACCACGAGGGCGTCGTGCTCGCCCGCGCCCCGCAGTTCGCCGAGGCGCTCCTGCACGTCACGGTCGACCTGCAGGCGGCGAGCACCGCCCGCCTGCGCGACGCGCGGCTGCGCCCGCCGGTGCACTCGCAGCTGCCCTCCGTCGACCATCTCGCCGAGCTCGAGCGCTCCTCGCCGGAGCCCGAGGCGCCGCGGGGCGAGGTCACCCCCGTGCTCGAGCGGCTCGCCGAGATCTACGCGGCGCTCGTGCTCGGCACGCGCGACTACGTGGAGAAGAACGGCTTCGAGCACGTCTGCCTCGGCCTGTCGGGCGGGATCGACTCGGCCCTCGTGCTGCTGATCGCCGCCGACGCGCTCGGG
>JBBQBV010000078.1:0-16194 GCA_038318085.1 Solirubrobacterales bacterium | reverse complement strand
GTTCGGTTGGCAGGCGCGCTAGGCGCACTGCGACTCCGGCCGACCCTCACAGGGGTGGGGCCGGCGAAGTCGACCCGAGCCGTCTGAGCGTCCGCCGACCGGCTGGACGCGTCCTGACTACAGGTTCTGGACCTCGCCGAGGATCTCGCCCACCGACGCCTTGGCGTCCCCGAAGAGCATCTGCGTCTTGTCGTCGTAGAACAGCGGGTTGTCGATGCCCGCGAAGCCCGAGGACATCGAGCGCTTGAGCACGATCACCGAGCCGGCTTTGTCGACGTCGAGGATCGGCATCCCGTAGATCGGGGAGTCCGCCACGTTGCGGGCCGCGGGGTTCGTGACGTCGTTGGCACCGATGATCAGCGCCACGTCCGTGCGGGCGAACTCCGGGTTGATGTCGTCCATCTCCTTGAGCTTCTCGTAGGGCACGTCTGCCTCGGCGAGCAGGACGTTCATGTGACCCGGCATGCGGCCCGCGACCGGGTGGATCGCGAACAGGACCTCGACGCCGCGCTTCTCGAGCGCGCTCGCGAGGTCGGCGGCCGCGCGCTGGGCCTGGGCGACGGCCATGCCGTAGCCCGGAACGACGACGACCAGGCGGGCGTAGGAGAGCTGCAGCGCCACGTCGGCCGCGCTCGTGGAGCGCGTCGTGCGATCCACGCCGTCGTCGGCCCCCTCGCCCGGGACCGACCCGCCCCCGGCGCCGAAGCCGCTGAAGAAGACGTTGCCGATCGACCGGTTCATGGCCTCGGCCATCTGCTTGGTCAGGATCGAGCCGGACGCGCCGACGAGCATGCCGGCGACGATCAGCACCGCGTTGTGCAGCGCGATGCCGGCCGCGGCCGCCGACAGGCCGGTGAAGGCGTTCAGCGTGGAGATGACCACCGGCATGTCGGCGCCGCCGATCGGCAGCACGGCGAACACGCCGAGCGCGCCCGCCGACAGCAGGATCAGCCAGAACACGCCTTCGGACTCGGTTCCCGCGGCGATCACGACGGCCAGCACGACCGCGACGGCCAGCAGCACGAGGTTGACCAGGGATCCGCCCGGGAGCTTCTTCGGCCGGCCGGAGATCAGCTCCTGGAGCTTTGAGAAGGCGACCAGCGAGCCCCAGAAGGAGATCGAGCCGATGATCGCGGCGAACAGGCTCGGGACCAGGACCGACAGGACCGGATTGCCGCCCGCCGCGAGGTCGTCGCGGTACTCGACCAGTGAGATCAAGGCGACGGCGCCGCCGCCGACGCCGTTGAACAGCGCCACCATCTGCGGCATCGCGGTCATCTTCACACTGCGCGCGCTCGGGATCCCGACGGCTGTGCCGATCGCGACCCCGGCCACGATCAGCCCCCAGTCGCCGACCCCCCGGGTGAGCAGCGTGGCCACGACGGCGACCGCCATGCCGACGGCCGCGATCTGGTTGCCGCGCACCGCCGTCCGCGGCCCGCGCAGCTGGCGCAGACCCGAGATGAACAGGATGAAGGCGACGATGTAGAGGACGGTGATGAAGTTCTGGTCCTGCACGAAGGAGGCCGAGACGGTCATGCCTCCTCCTCCGTGGCGGCCTTCTCGACCTGGTCTGCCTTCTTGCCCTTGAACATGCCCAGCATCCGGTCGGTGACCAGGAAGCCGCCGACGACGTTGATCGTGCCGAACGCGATGGCGATCACGCAGAGCAGGTCGTTGAGGACGCCGTCGGACCGCCCGATCACGAGCAGGCCGGTGAGCACGACGATGCCGTGAATGGCGTTCGTGCCGGACATCAGCGGCGTGTGCAGGGTGTTCGGCACCTTCGAGATCACCTCGAAGCCGACGAACGCCGCCAGGACGAGGATCGCGATCTCCGTTACGAGCTCCATCAGTCCGAGCTCCCCTCGGCGGCTTTGCGCGCGGCCTCGTGGACGATCTCGCCGTCACGCGTGATGCAGGCGCCCTTGATGACGGCGTCCTCGAAGTCGAGCTTGAGCTCCTGGCTCTCCTCGTCGGCCATGAGCTCGAGCAGCGACTGGACGTTCTTGGCGTACAGCTGCGAGGCGTGCTCGGCCATCTCACTCGGGAGGTTCAGCGGCGCCGCGATGATCACGCCGTTGTCGGTGGTGTAGGTCTCCCCCGGCTTGGAGAGCTCGCAGTTGCCGCCGGCCTCCCCGGCCATGTCGACGATCACGGCGCCCGGCTTCATGCCCTCCACGGCCGCCTTGGAGACCAGCTTCGGCGCCGGGCGACCCGGGATCAGCGCGGTGGTGATGATCACGTCGGACTTGTGCATCTGGACGGTGAGCGCCTCGCGCTGGCGGTCCTGCTCCTCCTCGGTGAGCTCGCGGGCGTAGCCGCCCTCGCCCTCCGCGTCGCCGAGCCCCTCGACCTCGAAGAACTTCGCGCCGAGCGAGTTGATCTGCTCCTTGACGGCCGACCGCACGTCGAAGGCCATGACCACGGCGCCGAGGCGGCGCGAGGTCGCGATCGCCTGCAGCCCCGCGACGCCGGCGCCCAGCACGAGCACCTGCGCGGGCGGGATGGTCCCCGCCGCGGTCATCAGCATCGGAAAGAAGCGTGGCATCTCCCGCGCGGCGATCAGGACGGCGAGGTAGCCGCCGACCGTCGCCTGCGAGGAGAGCGCGTCCATCGACTGCGCGCGCGAGATGCGCGGGATGGCCTCCATCGCGAACGTGGTGGCCCCGGACGCGGCGAGCGCCTTGGACGTCTCTCCCGCCCCGAGCGGGTTCAGGAAGCCGATCAGGACCGAGTCGCCGTCGAGGCGCTCGATCTCCGCGGTCTCGGGCCTGGCGACCTTGGCGACGACGTCGGCGCCCCAGACGGCGTCCGCGTCGGCGAGGGTCGCGCCCGCCTGCTCGAGCGCGTCGTCGGGGATCGCCGCTTGCTCGCCCGCGCCGCGCTCGACCACGACCTCGTGGCCCGCGGCGATGAGCCGCTTGGCGACATCGGGGACCATGGCGACGCGCCGCTCCCCCGAGACGATCTCCTTCGGGATGCCGATCCTCATGCGGCCGCGGACCGTATAGGAACGCGCGTCACAGCAGCAGCGCCGTGACGGTTCCGACGATCAGCCCGACCCGCTGCGCGAGGGCGCGCAGATCGGGTCCGTGGCGCCTGATCTCCGGGATCGCGACCCCCAGGGGCGGGTTCGTGGAGGCCCGCGGGCGCCGCCTGGGCGCGGCAGTCGCCCTCGCCCTCGCCGTCGCCCTCGCCCTCGCCGTCGCCGTCGCCCTCGCCCTCGCCGTCGCCGTCGCCCTCGCCCTCGCCTTGCGCGCCACCGCCGCCAGCGGGAAGGGCTTGCGCGCCAGCGCGGTCAGCGCCTGGGCGGTCACCCAGACCGGCGTCTGGGTGCTCGTGCGGGAGTAGCGCACGGCGCCGTCGGCGGCCGTCAGCGACCGCAGGTAGCCGAGCGGCGAGCGCGAGCCGCCCGTGCGGACCTTCGCCGGGTTGCGCCCCGCGGCGACCAGGCCCTGGACCGCCCACGCGGTCGACTGGGCGTTGGAGGCGCCACCGGGGTTGAGCGGGAAGCCGCCGTCGGCGTTCTGGGCCCGCACGATCAAGCGCGCCGCGCGCCGGACGGTCTTCGTGCCGCGCCGACCCGCGGCCACGAGCGCCTGCAGCGGCGCGCCGGTGTCGTCGACCCCCGACTGGCCTCCCCGGCCGGCGAAGTTGAAGCCGCCGTCGGCATTGGCCTGACCGATGAGCCAACCGACCGCCCGGCGGACCGGCTTGGAGGCGCTCGACCGCCCGGCGGCGCGCAGCGCGAGCACCGTGAAGGCCGTCGTGTTGACGCGGCCCGCGAAGGCGCCCCGGGCGGACTGCTTGGCGAGCAGCTCGGCGACGAGGTCGCGTCCGGCGAACGCGTGCGGGTCGCGGCCGGCGCCCTCGAGCACGAGGATGGTGCGCGCGAGCTCCCCGAGGTCGTCGAGCTGGCCGGCCTGCGCGGTCATGTAGTCCAGCACCGACTTCCCGCCCCGAGTGACGTCGGCGGGGTTGCGCCCGGCGGCCTCGAGCCCGAGCGCCGCCCAGCCCGAGTGCAGCTGGTTCGAGCTCTGGCCGGGCGCCCCGCCGAAGCCGCCGTCGGCGTTCTGGGCCTTGACGAGGAACCGCGCGCTCTTGTCCGTCGACGCGGCCAGCGCCACGGGCGCGGCGGCGAGCAGCAGCAGCGCAGCGGCGACGAGCGGGACCCAGCGCACGTCCAGGCGTGCGCGGAAGCGGGCCAGCGCCGCGACGAAGGCCGGTCCGAAGGCCAGGCAGAAGGCGAGGTTGCCGGCGACGTGGGCGACGTCGAACGGGACGCCGCTTGCCACGTAGGCTCCGAGGGCGGCCGGCGAGTGGTCGGAGAACTGCACCCACAGCGAAGCGTTCATGATCTCGCCGAAGAGCAGGCCCGCAAAGGCGCAGGCGAGCGCCAGCGGCACGCGCCGCGGGTGGCGCATCGCCCGGGCCAGGCCGGCGCCGAGCAGCCCAACGAGCCCCCAGGCGGCCATCTGCCACGGCGTCCACGGCCCCTGGCCGAAGAAGACGTTCGAGGCCACGGCCGCGACGGCGCCGACCGCGAAGCCCGGCGCCGCCCCCAGCGCGAAGCCCGCGAAGAGGACGATGTCGGTCGTCGGCTTGACGCTCGGGATCGGCGCGAAGGCGATCCGGCCGAGCGCGGCCAGCGCGGCGAGCGTCGCGACCAGCGCGAGCAGTCGGGACGGCGGGTGGCTGCGCTCCCACCAGGCGAAGCCGGCCGCCAGGGCGACCCCCAGGATCACCATCGCGGCGACGGTCCAGCTCATCCGAACGCGTCCTTGACGGCAAGGTCGAGGCGGTCGCGCAGCAGCGCGGCCCCCGGTTCCGGCTCCAGCGCGGCGCCGGCGAGGATGCGCGCGGTCTGCGTGGCGAAGTACCAGCCGCCGCCGAGCACGTCGGCGGTCGGCGCGTCGGCGACGACGTCGCCCTTGCCCAGCAGCACGGTCCGCGCGGCCACCCGGACGGCCAGCTCGGCGTCATGGGTGGCCAGCACGACGGCGACGCCCTCGCCGCTTAGGCGGCACAGCTCGCCGGCCAGCGCGGCCTTGCGCGCCTGGTCCATCCCGCGCGTCGGCTCGTCGAGCAGCAGCGCGGCGGGCGCCTGCCCGCCCATGACCACGGCCAGGGCCAGGCGCTGGCGCTCGCCGCCGGAGAGGTCGCGCGGATGGCGGTCGGCGAGGTGGGCGAGGCCGGCGCGCGCAAGCCCCGCGGCGTCGAGCTCGGCGGCCACCGTGTCGTGCAGGAAGTAGTCCCCCGGGGTCTGCAGCAGCAGCGCGACCCGCCCGGCGGCGCGCACCTTGCCGCGGGTCGGCTTGTCGAGCCCGGCGGCGATGCGCAGCAGCGTCGACTTCCCCGCGCCGTTGCGGCCCATCAGCGCGACGACCTCCCCGGCCGCCACCGCCAGCGACGCTCCGCGCAGCCGGGGCTCGGCGCCGCGCGGCTCGAGCCAGAGGCGCTTGAGCTCCAGCGCGGCGTCGCGCCCGCGACGCCGACTCGGCCGAGCGGGTGTGGGCGGCGGCTCCGGCGCCCCGGAGCCGTCCAGGCCGCGCCGGCGCAGCGCCGCCCGCGCGTCCTTGACGGCGACGGGCAACGGCGCCAGCCCCGCCAGCGAGAACAGCCGCGCGCCCGGGGTCTGCAGGTCGGGCGCCTCGGCGGCGGCCCAGGTCAGGAAGTCCTGCGGAACCGCGTCGCACGCCACGGCGCCGTCGCGCATGGCGACGACGCGGTCGGCGGCCGACAGGCAGCGCTCGAGCCGATGCTCGGCCAGCACCACCGCCGTGCCCCACTCCTCGTTGAGCCGCCGCAGCACGCCGAGCAGCTCGTCGCCGGCGACGGGATCCAGCTGCGACGTCGGCTCGTCGAGCAGGACCAGCGCGGGCCGCGTGGCCAGCGAGGCGCCGAGCGCGACGCGCTGCAGCTCGCCGCCGGAGAGCTCTGACGTCGAGCGGTCGAGCAGATGGGCGATGCCGAGCGCGAGCCCGGCCTCCTCCACGCCGCGCGCGACCGCCGCCGGCCCGAGGCCCGCGTTCTCGAGCGGGAAGGCCAGCTCGGCGCGGACGCTGCCCAGGACGACCTGCGTCTCGGGCTCCTGAAAAAGCGTCCCGGCGATCCGCGCGACGTGCGCGGGCCCGTGCTCGCGGGTGTCGAGGCCGCCGACCAGCGCGCGCCCGGAGAACGTCCCGCCGTGGAAGTGCGGGACCAGCCCGCAGGCCGCGCGCAGCAGCGTGGATTTCCCCGAGCCGGTACCGCCCGCGAGCACGACGAACTCGCCGGGCTCGACCGCGAGCGTGACCTCGCGCAGCGCCGGGACCGTCGCGCCGGCGTAGGCGTAGGTGACCCGGTCGAGGTGCAGGACGGTCATACGCCCCGCCGGTCGGCGAACGGCGCCAGGATCGCGGCAGCGAGCAGGCCGCAGGCGGCGAGCACCCCGCCGTCGAGGCCCAGCGACAGCCGCGGGTACATCGCAGACGGCGCGAGGCCGGGGGCGGCGAGCGCGAGGGCGAAGAGGGCGGCCGCCGAGGTCGCGAAGGCGACGTCGTGCCGCGACCACGACCGCTTGAGCGCCGGCGCGCGGCGCGCCGTGCCGTAGCCGCGCACCTCCAGCGTCGCGGCGACGTCGAGCGCCCGGTCCATCGCGTTGGCAGCGACCGCCCGCAGCAGCGCGACGCGCGCGGGCGGCGCCCCGGCGCGGCAGCGCTGCGCGTCGGCCAGGCGCCGCGCGTCACGTGCGAGCACGGGGACCATGCGCGTCGCCAGCGCCGCCGTCAGCGCGCTCGAGAACGACAGCCGCCGGAAGGCCCGCAGCAGGTCGTCGGGGTCGACGGCCGCGGAGTACAGCGCCGCCGCGCAGCACAGCACGATCGCCGTCAGGCCGTACATCGCGCCGGTGACGACGGCTTCAAGGGTCACGTCCCAGGGCCCGCCGAAGCGGAAGATCACGGTCAGCCCGTTGTGCGACAGGACGGCGTTGACGGCCACGATCAGCACGGCGAAGGGCACGCCGATGGCGAGGCCGAGGACGACCGGGCGCGGCACGAGCGCCGCCGCCCCCGCCGCCAGGACGCAGAGCAGGAGCGCGCCGAGGACGACCGGGTGGTGGACGGAGACCGCCACGGTCACGATCGCCAGGCACCAGACGGCGCCGACCACCGCGCGGGCGGCGTGCAGCGGGCTGTGGCGGCGCTTGTAGGTCACGGGTCCTGGCGGATGGGAAGCGGGAGCGCGCGGCCCTTGACGATCGCGACGGCGAAGCGGTTGCGCAGGACGTCCGAACGCAGCGCCGACGCGGCGGCGGCCACGCCGGCGTCGTCCGTGCCGGTCACGAGCCAGGTCGGCTGCTGGCCGCCGAAGCGCGTCGCCGCGACCAGCCCGACGGCGCCCGCGCGCGTCTCGGCGACCATGCCGTTCTCGTCGAGCAGGTCGAGGCTCGCGCCGTGCGGCTTGGCGAAGACGCCGGAGGACCGGGGGCCGGTCTCGAGCTCGTGCGCGGCCGGCTCGTTGCGGATCGTGCTCCAGGGGCCGATCACGATGCGCAGGAGCTTCTGCCCGACGCCGCTGCCGATCCCGGTGCGCGAGATGCCCTGCACGCCCTCGTCGCGCAGGCGCTGCTCGACCTCGTCACACGACCGCGCCTGCCCCGCGCAGACGATCGCCAGCGGGATCTTGTGGCCCTCCTCCCCCGACAGAAACGGCTCGGGCCAGGAGCCGACCACGGCGGGCACGCGCTGGGCGCCGCCCCAGGCGTGGCGGTCCCACCAGACGCGGTCGCCCGGGGCGAGCTTGCGCGCCGCCGCGCCGCCCTCGGCCTCGATGCCGTTGACGTAGTAAAACCAGTCGACCGGGTGCCCGCTCGCGTCCTTGCCGCCGCTGAGGCCCTCCAGCGTCTGCACGAAGCCCCCGCCGTAGCGCGTCTGGACCCCGTCGAAGGTGCGCTGCAGGTAGCGCATGACCGTGTCGCCGGGCTTGACGTGGCTGGCGCTGGACGTGTTGAGCTGACGGCCGCCGAAATCGCGCGTGACGACGACCTCGACGTCCGTCGGCGCGTCCTTCGCGGACCCGGCGCCGACGCCGCAGCCGGCGAGGCCCGCGGCGGCGAGCGCAACCAGCAGCGCCAGCCGATGTCTCATGCCACCTTCACCACGGCCGGGAACGAGCGGACGAGCGATTTCTTGGTGGCCACGGCTCGCAGGGTCCCGGTCTGCGCCGGGACGGTGAGCGTCGCGACGCCGTCGGCATCCGCCTGCGCGGTCGCCGAGCCGAGCGTCACGGTGGCTCCGGCACCCGGGATCCCCTTGCCGTCGTCGTCGTAGGCGGTCACCGTGACCCGCAGCTCGGAGCCCGGGGCCGCCGTCGCGCGGTCGGGCGCGACGGCGAGCGTGCGCTGGCAGCCATGGGCGCCGTTGCGACACCAGAACCACAGCACGGCGTCGCCCCTGCGCAGGCGCGAGGCCGGGTCGCCCGCGCCGCTGCCCGGCGCCTTGTGGCCGATCTTGTAGACCCACCCGCCGCGCCCCCTCTCGCGTTCGCCGCTGATGGCGCGCACGTAGAGCGCGGCGGCGTCGGCCGGGCGCCTGGAGCACGAGCCGTAGTCGCGCACGGCGAAGGAAAGCGACGTGCGCGCGAGCGCGGCCAGCGGGGTCCGCGCCGCGACGCGGCAGCGCTTGCCGCCGGCCTTCACGGTCGCGGTCTTCAGGGTCACGGCGCCGGGCGCGCGCAGGATCCGCGAGCGCCCGGCGACCATGACGTCGACCTTCGCTCCGGCCGCGGCCTGCGCCGGGAAGGCGCAGACGGCGGCGAGGGCGACGGCGGTCAGCGCTCCGCGGGTCATCGCACCCGGAACACGACGCGATTGCGGCCGCGGTAGAGCCGCTCGCGATTGCCCGCCCGATCGATGCCGACGACGTCGAGCACGTAGCGACCGGCCTTCAGCCGCGCGGGCAGCAGGAAGGAGACCGCGCCGCGCTCGCCGATCGAGAAGGCCGGATGGCGGCCGCAGCGGACGCGCCTGAAGCGCTCCTTGCTGCCGCTGAACGCGGAGCAGGTGTGGCCGCGCTTGCGGGTCAGCGCCAGCTTCACGTCGGCGATGCCGCCGGCGTCGGCGACCGCCGCCTCCAGCGTGCGCGGGCCTGTGCGCCGCTTGAAGCGCTGCTGCTCGGTGATGCCGCGTATCTTCGAGACGGGCGCCGCGGTGTCGACGCTCGGGCCGCCGCCCGCGCCGGGGACGGGTGTCGGGGTGGTCACCGGCCCGCCAGGGATGGCATTGGGAGATCCGCAGGCGCCGTCGCCTCCGTCTGTCACGCAGACGGTCGCCTCGTCACGCACGCGCGCCCCCTTCGTGGCGGTCAGCACCACCGGCCCCCTCTGGGTGAGCGACAAAGTCGTCACGCCATCGCTGCCCGTGATGCCATTCGCCCCCGCGCCGAGCACGGTCGCGCCGGCCGCCGGGGCCTTGGTGGGAGTCTCGCCGAACGGGGACGTGTACTCGTCGACCATGACGTCGAAGGCCGCGCCCGGCTTGACGGTCGTGGGAGCGCTGACGTCGAGCGGATCCTCGGAGAAGCAGCCGGAGGTGGCGTTGATGCAGGCGGCGAAGAGCAGGATCTCGTCGCCGGTGACCGGCGTGACGTCGCAGATGCCGACTGCGGATGGCGTGTGATTGACGTACAGCGACCAGAACTTCCCGTTCTGCGAGAACGGATAGGCCTCTCCCTTGATGAACTCGATCGCCTGCGACGTGCCGAAGGCGCGGCCGCCCCAGTCGCCGCCGGTCGCCAGCTCGAGAGCCCCACCGCCGCTGGATCCCTGGCACGTGGTGCCGCCGGAGCTGGTCTTGTCGACCGTCACAGCGTCGGAGGGCGAGACGATCGTCGGCGCGACGAGCGTCTGCGTCGCCCCTTCGACGCGCACGGTCACGTCGGCGGCAGACGCTGTACAGGCCACGGTGACGGACAGCAGGAGGCCGGCGAGGCCGGTCCGGACGGACATCTTCAAGTGAAGCCACCCCTTTCCACGAGGGCTTGGGCTTTGGCGGTCGGAGGGAGGTCTCCTGACTTCCGGGCCTACCTCACCGCGCCTTCCCGAGCCTCGAGCGAGGTCCCAGTGGCTCTTAAGCGATGGGGCTTCCCCGGTCACAGTGGCGGGTCCGCACCGGATTCACACCGGTTTCCCTGTCCACCGACCTTGGATCGAGCCGGATGTTACCGTGCCGAGAGCGATGACCGTAAACCTCACACGCATCTACACGCGGCTCGGCGACGGCGGGGAGACCCACCTCGGCGACATGAGCCGCGTCGTCAAGACCGACCCGCGCATTGAGGCCTACGGGACCGTCGACGAGCTCAACGCCCAGCTCGGCCTGGCGCTCGCGCAGGGCGGGCTCCCGGACCCCTACGCGGACTGGCTGCGGCGCGTGCAGAACGACCTCTTTGACCTCGGCGCCGACCTGAGCGTGCCGCTCGACGCCGACCCCACCAAGGCCGGGGAGCGCCTGCGCCTGCCCGCGGAGAAGACGGCCTGGCTGGAGGAGCGCTGCGACGAGGTCAACGACACGCTGGAGCCGCTGAAGTCCTTCGTGCTGCCCGGCGGCACCCCAGCCGGAGCCCACCTGCACGTCTGCCGGACGGTCTGCCGCCGGGCCGAGCGCCGCGCGATCGCGTGCGCCGACGCGATCAGCCCGGAGACGGTCCGCTACCTCAACCGGCTCTCGGACCTCCTGTTCATCCTCTCGCGCGGCGCCAACGGGGCCGAGGAGCCGCTCTGGCAGCCCGGCGGCTAGCGGTTGACGCCGCCCGCGATCCCTGCGGCGAGCGCCAGCCCGAAGACGGCGATCGCACCGCCCCCGGCCAAAAACGCCAGCTGCCCGCCGGTGCCCGGCATGCCGACGGCCACGCGTGCGAGCAGCACCGCGACCAGGGCGAGCGCGAGCGCCGTCAGCCCGAAGATCCCGGCGCCCGACCGCGCCGGCGCGGGCTGCTCCTCGGCGGCCGAGAGCGCCGCGACACCGAGGCTCGCGGCCGCGCCCGCCACCGCGAAGCCGGCGAGCGCGTCGCTGGGGAAGTGCCAGCCGAGTAGCACCACGGCGTAGGCGACGGCGGCCGCGAACAGCGCGCCGCCGACCGCGACCACGCGCCGTGCGCCGGCCGGCGACGCGATCACCGCGCAGAGCACGAGCGCCATGACGGCCGTGGAGTGTCCGCTCGGCCACGAGACGGGGTCCACATGCACCGAGCCGGTGTGCGGGCCGTTGAAGCGCCCCTCGGCCAGGGTCGTCTTGAGCTGCTGGGTGACGACGTTCGCGATCGCCAGGATGGCCGCGACGGCGAGCGCGCCGCGCGGACCGCGCGTGGTGAGGGCGAGCACGGTCACCGCGCCGGCGAGCAGCGCGTAGGGCGCCGGGTCACACAGATGCGCGACGCGGGAGGCGACGACCGCCACCCAGGTGTCCTGCAGCTGGGCGAACCCGCGCAGCGCGGCGGTGTCGGCGGCGCCGCCGAAGCCGGTCCGGAACGCCAGGACCCAGGTGAGGACGGCCAGCACGGTGCACCCGAGGGCGGCGAACAGCGCGATGGTCGTGCGGCGTGACACGTCCCGCGCAACGTACCCGTCCGGGCTAAGGCCTACGTGTGCGCGCTACCGTCCGCGGCGTGGACGTCGCCAACCTCGCCGCATCGGAGTCCTTCGTCGCAGCCGACGGATCCTCGATCCGCGAGGCCGCCGGCCAGGTCTCGCTCCCGGCGCGCAACCAGTCGCTCGCCGAGGCGACCATTCCCGTCGGCGGGGCAACCACAGCGCACTACCACCACGTGGCAGAGGAGCTGTACTTCTTCACGGCGGGCTCCGGTCGCCTGCGCGTCGGCGACGAGGAGCGCGACGTCGGCCCCGGCGACTGCGTCCTGATCCCTCCGGGCGCCGAGCACAAGCTCCACAACACCGGCGACGTGCCGCTCGTGCTGCTGTGCTGCTGTGCACCCGGCTACCGCGACGTGGACACCATTCTCACCGAAGAGCCCTGATGCCGCGCGACGACCCTGCGGACAACGGCGGCCTGTTCGTCGGACGCCGCCCGGGCACCGCGCCGTTGCGCTTCCGCGACACCCCGCAGCGCTCGAGCGCCCGGCGCCAGCGCGCCGACGGGATGCTCGCCAACCTCCTCCTCGGGCTCGAGGTCCTCGTCGTGCTCAGCTGCTGGGGCCCGCAACCCCTCGGCTGGCTGTGGGTCGCGTCGCAGGTCGACTACCTGAGCGGCTCGGTCTTCGTCGGCATCGTCGTCGCGTTCCTGGGCCTGCTGGTCACCGTCATGGCGACCCTGTGGATCACGGTGCGCATGGACGGGCTGTGGCGGATCCTGCGGCGCGCCGCAGGGCATGACCAGAGGGAGGGCGTCCTCGGGCGCATCTTCATGTGGACCGCGATCTTCGCGGGCGGCGGGTTCCTCGCCTGGCTGATCCTCGTCCAGGGGCCCGGCTCCACGCTCGTCTCGCCGCAGTCGTGATCGGGCGCCACCGCCTGACCGGCTACTACCGGCAGTTCGAGGCGCTCTCGGCCGCGGAGCGCTCCGAGCGGCTGCGGACGCAGCGCCTGCAAGAGCGCTCGCAGGAGCTCGCGCGCGTGGGCGACCTCGACATGAGCGCCGCCGCGTGGCACGAGCCGCCGGATCCCGAGATCGTCAACGCGGCGACCTTCGCGCTGCGCCGATCGCTGAACCGCTACCCGACGACCATCGGCGGCCCGGCCGTGGAGGCGATCGCACGCCACCACGGGATCCCGGTCGAGCGCGTGGCGCTCGGCCACGGCGCCGGCCAACTGCTGCAGGCGGCGCTGCGCGAGCTCGCCGCCGGCGGTGAGGCCGTGATCCCGTGGCCGGCCTGGTCCCCGCTGCCCGCGCTGGCCGGCCGCGCCGGCGTCCGCCCGGTTTCCGTCGACCTCGCGCCCGACGGCACCATTGACCTCGACGCGGTGGCGGCCGCCGTCACCGAGAGCACCCGCGCAGTGGTGCTGTGCTCCCCGAGCGACCCGACCGGCGCGCTGGTGAACCTCGACGGTCTGCGCGCCTTCGCGGGCGGCCTGCGGCCGGACGTCTCCGTGCTCGTCGACGAGGCGCTCGTCGAATTCGCGGGCGAGGAGGCCTCGGCCGCCCCGCTGGTCTGCGAGCTGACGAACCTGCTCGTCTTCCGGTCCTTCTCGAAGGCCTGGGCGATGGCCGGCCTGCGCGCGGGCTACGTGCTCGGATCACCCGCCGACGAGGAGCTGCTTGCGATCCTGACCCCCGGCCAGGGCGTCGCCACACCGACGCAGGCGGCCGTCGCCGCCGCCCTGGAGGATCCCGACCGCGCCGCGGGGCGCCTCGAGCGCCGCCGCCGCGCGATCGCCGCCGAGCGCGCCCACCTCGCGGGGCTGCTCGCCGGTACCCCCTTCAGCGTCCTCGCCTCGGCCGCCCACTACGTCTGGATGCGCGGCGAGGGCATGACGGCGGCGCAGATCACCCACGGCCTCGCCGAGGAGCGCGTGCACGTCGCCTCCGGGTCGAGCTGGGGCGACGAGGATCACGTGCGCGTGACGCTCCGCGACCGGGCGGCGACGGACCGGCTCGCCGCCGCCCTGCGGCGTCTGTCGCGCTGAAGCCAGCGCCTCACGACGCCAAACGCCGGCCGCGGGATGCCCTCGGGGCCGAGCAGCCCCGAGTCCCACGGCTGCTCTGGCCCGTGGTTGACGAAGTGGTAGAGGTAGACGCGCTTGATGCGCGGGCTCAGCGTGGCGAGGTGTTCGAGCACGAAGCGCGTGGCCCTGGCAGCGTGGGCGACGGACTGCGGGAACGTGATCGGCGAGTGCGAGCTGCGGCTCACGAGGCCGCCGGTCTCCGTGAACCAGATCGGGCCGCGGACCAGGCGCAGCAGGGAGCGCGTCGCGGCCGTGCTCATCCGGTTGGCGTCGAGATAGTTGTGCAGGCCCCAGATCCGAGGCCGGTGCTTGACCGCTCGCTCGAAGCCCCGGACGAAGCTCGCCATGCTCGGCGTGTCGAGCACGTCGGCGCCGACGATCGTGCAGTAGCCGCACGTGGCGACCATCGCGTCGTAGTAGCGCGCGACCAGGTCCGGGCGGTGGCACACGGGCTGCGAGCAGTGGTTGGCCTCGTTCCACGTGACGAAGGTCTGGACATCCGGATAGCGGCGGGTGAAGGACGCAAAGAGGCGCCGGAACGTCTTCGGCGAGGGCGCCAGCTCGTGCCTGGAGGCGACGCCGGAGACGCCGAACGCGACGACGGGATCCACGCCGGCCGCGCGCGCGGCGTCGATCCAGCTGTCGAGCCGGTCCTGCTCCCACCTCACGCGCAGGACGTCCCACGGGACGAGGTAGTGCATGCGCGGGACGTCCAGCCGCTGCCAGAGCGCGTTGCCGAAGACGGACGGGTCCTGCTCGCCGAACCCGACCAGCGGTCCCGCCGCCGCGGAGGCGACGCCGGGGGCCAGCCCCGCGCACAGCAGTCCGGCCAGCAGGAGGCGTCGCACAGCTGTGGGGTTCGGCGGGCGCAGCCGGGATCCTCGAACGCGCGCGTCAGCGGCGCGTCCGGCCGGCCCGGATCTGCCACGCGGCGTCGTACCGCGCCAGGCGGTCCTCGCGAGCTCCCATGGCGGCAGGCCTAGGCCGGTTCGGGCTCGGCCGAGGACTCGCCGACGGTGGGCCCGGGCGTGAGTCCGGCCGCCACGATCACGAGCACGAACGCGAGGATCCGCAGGACGAGCAGCGCCGTGGAGCGCGGCAGCGGCTCGGAGAAGATCAGCGGACCCGCGCTGATCGTGACGAAGTTCGCCGCCGTCGTCGTGATCGCGATCACCGCGACCGTCGGGCCGAGCTGCAGCGAGCGCGCGGAGACCACCAGCCCGACGAGGGACAGCACCAGGATGACGAGCGCGAGGGGGCGCACGAGCACGAGCGCGCCGAGGTCGCCGAGACGTCCGCTCTGCGCCTTGATCGCCACGTCGCTGGCGCCCCACAGCAGGCCCGCGGCGATGGCCAGGACCGGCCCGGCGTGCGGCGGATCGCCGCGCACGCACGCGCATGCGGCGAGCGCGGCGACTGTCGTCAGGCCAAGGTAGAGCGCGAGCGGCCCGCCGTCCCAGCTGCCGTGCGCGCTGTCGCCCGTGCTGCCGAGCGTCGCCGCCAGCAGCGCCAGCCCGATCGCGGTGAGCGCGACGCCGATCCACTCGCGGCGCGTTACCTCGAGTCCGAAGAGCCGGTCGGCGATCACGGTGAGCAGCGCCAAGCCGGCCGCGATCACGGACTGCACGAGGCTGATCGGCGCGAGGGCGAGCGCCGCGACATGAAAGCCCCAGGCCGCCATCGCGACGAGGATCCCGAGCGTCCACCAGCGGTTGCTGAACAGCGAGATGGTCGAGCGCAGCGGATGCCTCCACTCGACGGGTGGGGCCCCGGCAGCGCCCTTCTGCTTGAACAAGAAGCCGAGGCTCGCGACCACCGCGCAGCAGAGGGCGAGCACCAGACCGAGCTGGACGGAGAACGGCAAGTCCGCTGCAACGGTAGCCAGGGGCCCGGCGCCGCTTCGCGCATCCCTCCCCGGCGGTCCCCGCGAGAGCGCCTCAGTCGCGCCGCAGCGCCGCCGCGATGAGCGCCACCCCGCCGGCTGTCACCAGGACGATCCCGGCGATGACCCAGCCCTTGCCCACCACGGAGTTCGTGAAGGCCCCCGTGGGATCCCCGAAGGATGGCCGATCGAAGTACGCCCCTTCGATGCTCGGGCCGAGGTTCGTGACGCCGTAGACGAGCGTCGCCAGGCCGACTGCCCAGAGGACGATGCCCGCCCAGGTCAACGTCCGCGTGTTCGAGAACATGGCGCGAGAATACGCCGCGCCCGACCCATGCCCAGGTGGGTGTCGGAGAACCTCGGATCGGCGGGCCGTTGTCGCACTTGCCGGCGCGACCGGCTACGCGTTACGGCAGGGACGTGCCACCGCCGGCGCGCTCACAGAGCGCGCCCGGGCATCACGACAGGACGAGCTGAAGCGTATGTTCGTCCGCTGCGGGGGCTCGCCGGGGATCGCCGGCAGACCGGCCGTCGCACATGTGGCGAATCTGCAGGTGCGCCTCTCCCGGGGGGACCGGGTACCCGCCGTAGGACAGGTAATGGCGGACGGAGTGCTCCGCGGCGTCGACGCTGGCCTCGAGGCTCCTGCC
>JBBQBV010000077.1:0-16475 GCA_038318085.1 Solirubrobacterales bacterium | reverse complement strand
CCAGGCCTTTGTCAGCGTCTTGAAGGCCGATGGCTCCGGCCTGGACTACTCGACGTTCCTCGGCGGCAGTGACAACAACACGTACGGCAGGGGCATCGCGATCGGCCCCGCGGGGCACGCCTACGTCACCGGCAGCACGAGGGCGAACGACTTTCCGGTCAAGTCCCCGGCGACGCCGTTGCAGACCAGCCTGACGGGGTCGCCTGCCGCCTTCGTCGCCGAGCTCGACACGGGGGCCCAGGGCGACAACTCGCTGGTCTACTCGACCTACCTGGGCGGTGACCGCTCCTCTTCCTTCGGCGTCGACATCGCGGTGGACGGGGCGGGCGACGCGTATCTGGCGGGCCAGACCGACTCGTCGAGCTTTCCGACGCACAACGCGTTTCAGGGTACGCGCCGCGGGCTCGAGGACGTCTTCGTCGCCAAGCTCGACGCCACCGGCTCGGCGCTGCTGTACTCGACCTTTCTCGGCGGGATCGCAGACGACTCGGCCGCAGGCATCGCGCTCGATGCGAGCGGCGATGCGTACGTGGCCGGATCGACTACGGCCGCAGACTTTCCCACCAAGGGGGCATTTCAGCCCGGCCGCGGCGGGAACAGCGACGCGTTCGTGGCCAAGCTCGACCCTGCCGCGTCGGGAGCGGACTCGCTGGTCTACTCGAGCTTCCTGGGCGGGGTCAACGACGATTTCGCGGCGGGTGTCGCGGTGACTCCCGCGGGGAGCGCCTACGTGGCCGGAAGCGCCGACAGCGATTTCTCGCGTGTCCTGGCGGTGGGCGGTTTTCCGACCGTCGATCCGGTGGCGCGAGTGGCCGCCTACGGCGACGCGTTCCTGGCGGCGGTCAAGCCCGACGGCTCGGGGCTGTCGTTTTCGAGCTCCTTCGGCGGCGGGGCCGAGGACGTGGCGGGTGGTGTCGCCCTCGACGCGTCCGGCAACGCCTACCTCGCGGGCAACACCGCCTCGACCGACTTTCCCACCCGCAACGCCCTCCAAGCCGAGAACCACGTCCAGCTCTACGGCAACGACGCGCCTCTGGGCTTGTCGTTCGTGGCCAAGCTGGCCCCGGTCGACTCCCAGGCCCCGTTGGTGACGGGGCTCGGGCATCGCAGCGGGCCGGCGGGCACCGCGGTGGCGATCGGCGGCCATGGCTTCACCGGCGCGAGCGCGGTGCGCTTCGGCTCCGCCGACGCCTCGAGCTTCACGGTCGACTCCGACGGGCAGATCACGGCGATCGCTCCGCCCGGGGTGTCAGGCTCGGTGGCGGTGACGGTCACCACCCCGCAGGGCAGCTCACCGGCCAACCCGATCGCCATGTTCCGCTATGCCCAGGGGACGTGGGATGTGACCGGTTCGCTGCGCGTGCCGCGGCTGAAGGGCGAGGCCGCGACGCCATTGGACGATGGCAGGGTGCTGGTGGCGGGGGGCGCGGGCGAGCTCGGCACGCTGGCGGCGGCCGAGCTCTACGATCCGACGAGCGCGACGTGGAGCGCCACGGCGCCGATGGGCAGCGCGCGCCAGCGCTTCACCGCGACGGTGCTCCGCGACGGCAGGGTCCTGGTCGCGGGCGGGCTCGCACAGGGCCTGTCGGGGGCGACCTCCACGTTGCCGTCGGCGGAGCTGTTTGACCCGGCCAGTCAGACGTGGAGTCCGACGGGCTCGATGGCTCAGGCGCGCTCGGGGCACACGGCGAGCCTGCTCCCCGACGGCAGGGTGCTGGTGGCCGGCGGCGACACCGGAACGGCTCCCCTGGCGTCGGCGGAGCTGTATGACCCAGCCACGGGGAAATGGGCCGCGGCCGGGCCGCTGGTCGTCCCGCACACCGATCACACGGCGACGGTGCTGGGCAACGGCACGGTGCTGGTCATCGGAGGCCAGGGAAGCGATCTCACGCCCCTGGCCACGGCCGAGCTCTACGACCCGGCGACTGACTCGTGGAGCACCACCGGGTCGATGGCAACCGCCCGCGTCTATCACACCGCCACCCGCCTGGGAGACGGCCGCGTGCTGGTGGCGGGCGGAGCAGGGCTGCGCTACCTGTCGGTGAAGCACTTCTTCCTGTCGCTGGCCTCCGCTGAGATCTACGACCCCGCGACCGGAGAGTTCGACGTGACCGCAGCCATGGCCGATCCGCGCGCGGGCGCGGCGGCGGCGCTGCTCGCCGACGGGCGGGTGCTGGTCACCGGGGGCGCCGACACGAACACATCGCAGGAGACGGCCGAGCTGTTTGACCCGACGACGACCAGCTGGAGCTCGGCCGGGCCGATGAATCACCATCGCGGCATTCCAGCCAGCCAAGGTATTTTTTCCCTCGTGGTCGCCGCCGTCCCGCTGGCAAGCGGAAAGGTGCTGGTGTTCGGCGACGCGCCCTCGGTGGGCGCCAGCAGCGAGCTCTACAGCCCGGTTGCCGCCGCGGCACCGACGCCGCCGGCGGGATCTGCGCCCGGGCCCGCGCCCGCTGCGTCGGACCGCGTCGCGCCGCGCATCTCGCACCTGCGGATGACCCACAGGGCCTTCGCCGCCACCAAGAAGGCCACGCGCAAGACCGCCAGCGCCGCGGCGCGGCGCAGGAGGGCAGCGCCCAAGAGGCGCACGACGTTCAAGTACACGCTCTCAGAGGCGGCCAGCGTGCGGATCGTCATCGCCCGGTCTCGCCCAGGGCGGCGGCGGGGCAAGCGCTGCGTCGCCGCGGCGCGCAAGCTGCGCCACGCGAAGACGTGCACCCGCCTCGCCAGGAAGGGAACGCTGACACGCAGGAGCCGCCGCGGTGCCAACCGGGTGGCCTTCACCGGTCGCATCGGCTCCTCCAAGGCGCTCGCGCCCGGCCGCTACCGGGCAACGCTGACCGCGACGGACGCCGCGCAGAACCGGTCCAAGCCGAAGACGATCACCTTCAGGATCCTCAAACGGTGAGCGCTCAGCATCGAAGCCGGGCCGCAGTGTCGGTGTGGGGTTTGATCGTGCTGTGCGGCGTCGCGGCGATCGTCGTCCCCGGAGCGGCGGCCGAGCAGGCCTCCGCGCCGGCATCGCCGGCGGCGGGCGGGCTCGACGCGGGCGCCTATCACTCCTGTGCCGTGCTGGCCGGCGCGAGCCTGCGCTGCTGGGGCTTCGGCGGCGACGGCCGGCTCGGCTACGGCAACACCGACACGGTCGGCGACGACGAGATCCCCGCAGCGGCCGGCCCCGCCGACTTCGACGGGCATGCCGTCACCGCGATCAGCGCCGGCACCTTTCACACCTGCGGGCTGCTTGACGACAACAGCGTGCGCTGCTGGGGCTCGAGCCGCAACGGTCAGCTCGGCTACGCCACCATCGACAGCGTCGGCGACAACGAGAGCCCCGGCTCGGCCGGGCCGGTGGATCTCGGCGCCGGGCACACCGCCAAGGCCATCACCGCGGGTGACTACCACACCTGCGCCGTACGCGACGACGACAAGGTGCTCTGCTGGGGCTTCGCCGGAGCCCGCGCGCTGGGCTACGACAGCCAGATCCCCAACGACAACGTCGGCGACGACGAGACCCCCGGGTTCAGGGGGCCCGTCGACCTCGGCCAGGACGGCACGGGGCAGCCGCTCACCGCAAAGGCGATCAGCGCGGGCGGCTCGCATACCTGCGCGATCCTCAACGACGACACCGTGCGCTGCTGGGGCAGCGGGACGTACGGACAGCTGGGGTATGCCAACCCGAACGTCGTCATCACTCCCAGCACCGTCGGGCCCGTGGACCTCGGCCGGGACGGGACCGGGCGGCTCCTCACGGCGACGGCCATCAGCGCCGGCGAGAACCACACCTGTGCGCTGCTCGACGACGGCAGCGTCCGCTGCTGGGGCTACGGCGCGGATGGCGAGCTGGGCTACGCCCGTACCGACAATGTCGGCGACGACGAGCCGCCCGGATCGATGGCGCCGGTCGATCTCGGCGCCAGGCACACCGCCGTGGCGATCAGCGCCGGCGGCTCGCACACCTGCGCGGTGCTCGATGACGCCAGTGTGCGCTGCTGGGGGCTGGGCGCCAGCGGCCGGCTCGGCTACGGCAACATCCGCAACATCGGCGACAACGAGACCCCCGGCTCGGCAGGACCGGTGAACGTCGGCTCTGGGGGCGCTGTGGCGATCAGCGCCGGCTTCGCCCACACCTGCGCGCGCCTCGGCGATGGCGGCGTGCGCTGCTGGGGCGCGGCCGGCAACGGCCGGCTCGGCTCCTGCAGCCCGGATGCCATCGGCGACAGCGAGACCCCCGATGCTGCCGGCCCGGTCGACCTCGGAGAGCCGAGTGGCGGCGCCGGCTGTGCGAGCCCCGGTCCGCCCAGCGCCACGCCCGTGCCGCCTGCGGCCGGATCGACAGGCGGCGCCACGCCGAGCCCCCCGCCTTCTGCGGGCCCCGCGCCGTCTGCGAGCCCTGTCCCGATCGTCGCCTCCGACGCCGCCCGCGCGCGCGGCCTGCGCCGCTGCCTGGCCGCGGTGGCCGCGCACGCAGGCCGGGAGCGAAAAGCGGCACGCCGCGCGCGGGCGCGCCAGCGCCCGCGCGCACGCAACCATCTGATCGAGCACTCCCACACGGGCCGGCGGCGCTGCATGCGCCGGTTCGGGCGCACCCCGGGTCACGTCACGGGGCTGCACGCCCACGCGGTGGGCAAGACCAAGATCAAGCTGGACTTCAAAGCGGCCGGCACCGACCGCGGTCACGCGCCCGCCGCCCAGGGCTATCTCATCAAGCAGGCGCTCCGCCCGATCCGCACGCGACACGGCTTCGCCCGCGCGCAGCCGCTGTGCGACGGAAGCTGTCGCTTCACCGTCTCCGCGGTCGGCGGCAGGATCTCGCTGACCGTCGGCGAGCTCCAGCGCGGCACCACCTACTACTACGCCGTCGCCGCCCGCGACAACGTCTCGGGCCGCCGCGGTCCGCGCTCGCCGACGGTCAAGGCCAGGACGGGCTGAGCAGCCTCGGTGCCGCAGCGTCCGAGCGCTGGACGCCGCCGTTTGATGACTGTTTTTGGGTTGGAGTTGACCGTCTTTGTGTCGGGACCGGTCGCGGGCTCGAATGCTCGCTCACCCGGTGTTAGGTTGCGGTCGTTGGTGCGATACAAGCTTGGCTGCGGTTTCGATCGTGGCCTCTATGTGGCTAGGCGGTTTCTCTCGTGAGTAGACATGCGCGTCTTTTCTCTTCTGCCGTGTTGGCGATGCTCGCGACGGCGCTGGCCGGCGTCAGCCTTGCTTGGGCCTGCTCGGGTCCTGAGATCGGTATCCCTGCCGACGGCACGGCTGCGGCTGCCTCGGCCAAGGCGTCTCCGGCTGCGAGTGCGCAGTCGGCATCGTCGGCTGATGCCGCTCCCGCCCCGGCCGCCGCACCCTCGAGCGCTTCGTCTCCTGCGTCCTCGGGTGCCAACCCGGCCGGCTCTGCCAGCTTGACCGCACCGGCGAGCAGCTCGGTGGCCAGCGGGTCCGCTTCGGGCGCCCGGCGGTCCGAGGCTGCACACGGCAAGAGCCCGGCCGTGCCCGAGGCCGCGAACGGCACGAGCCCCGGCGCCGGCGACAACCGAGCTCGCAGCGGCGCGGGTGCCGGCGGATCCTCGAGCCCCACGACGTCGTCCTTCGCGGCTCACGTCCGCTCACAGTTCGCCGCCCGCGTCCGCGGTGCCACCGAGGGCGTGACCCGTCGGGGCGGCCAGTCCGTGTTCACCAGCTCAGCTGGCCCGAAGCACAAGCCGAGCTCGAAAGCGTCATCGGCTCGCCCGCCCGCGAACGGGCCGTGGAGCGACTCGGGGACCTCCTCAAAGCCAGCACCGTCGCTGACTTCGGCTCACGCCTTCTCATCCGGTCAGAGCGGCGGCTTCGGCGGCAGCGTCACGGCCGGCATCGCCCTCCTCGGCCTCGGGTTGGCCGGCGTGCTCGGCGGATTCATGGTCGCCGTCGGACGGCGCCGTCGGGCGGAGAGCCCCAACCGCAAGTAGGACAGTCTCGCTCACCCTCCCTCAAAGCACGAGTCCCGCCCAAGCCGGCGGGACTCGTCGAGGTAAAGGGGGCTGCGAGTGCTGGTAGACCGCGCTCGGTGTCCGTTGCACTTACCTGCGCGGCGGATACGTGATTGTGTAGTCGAGGATGGCGGCATCCGTTGTGCTGGCTGCCGGACCCGGCGGCGGGGAACCACGCTCGTCTCCCGTTCTCATCGGGCGCGACGACGAGCTGCATGCTCTCGTGGAGGCTGCGAGCAGGCCGCCCGTCGTGGCGATCGTGGAGGGCGAGGCCGGAATCGGCAAGACCAGGCTCGTCCACGAGGCGCTCGGCCACTCGGCGATCGGAAACCGCCAAGTACTCGTGGGCCACTGCCACCGGCTGCGCGAGCCGTTCCCGTTGGGTCCTGTGATCGAGGCGCTTCGAGGCGCCGACATCGCGGCCGCGTCCGGGTCTTCGAGCTCGCTGGTCGGCGCGCTGCGACCACTGCTGCCCGAGCTCGCCGCACACCTTCCTGCCTGCCCGGAGCCCCTGTCGGATCCCAGGGCGCAGCGCCACCGGGTGTTCCGGGCCCTTCGCGAGATGCTGAGCGCGTTGGGGTCTGTCGTCTGCGTCCTCGAGGACATGCACTGGGCCGACGAGAGCACGCTCGAGCTCCTCTCGTTTCTGTTGTCTGATCCACCCTCCGAGCTGGCCTTGGTGCTCACGTCGCGCATGGATGACGCCGATGGCATGGCGCTGGTGATGCGAGCCCTCTCGCACCCCTCGAGGCGAGTGCTGAAGGCAAGGATCGAGCTTCCTCCCCTCTCGGAGGCGCAGGTGCGAGCACTGGCCTGCAGCGTTCTGGACATCGACGAGCCCGAGGAGCTCCCAGGGATGTTCGCCGATCACCTCTACGAGCGGACGGGCGGCATTCCGTTCGTCGTTGAGGAGGTGATGAGCCTGCTGCGCGACCGTGGCGCCGTGTCCAGCGAGCCCGGAGCACTCGAGGTTCCGAGGGCGGTTCGCGACTGCATCTTGGAGCGGTTCGACGCGCTGGCCGCCGATGCCCAGCTCGTCGCCGGCGCGGCCGCCGTCGTCGAGAACCCGGTGGGAGAGGATCTGCTCGGCAAGGTGGCGGGCCTGCCGCCGGCGCGTGTGAGACGCGGGCTCACCGAGGCGCTCCGGGTCGGGCTGCTCGCGGAGAAGCCAAAGCCGTCGTACTCGTTTCGCCACGCGCTCGCCGCTCAGGCCGTCTACGAGCACGTCCCGGCTCCACAGCGGCGATGGCTCCATCTGCGCGCCGCCCGGGCGCTCGAGTCCGGCCTCGATCCGCTGCCCCTTTCCCAGATCGCGCACCATTTCCGCGAGGCCGATCTGCCGAGGCAATGGATGCGCTACGCGGAGGCCGCTGCCAAGAGCGCGCATGACGAGGGCGATGACCGATCGGCCACGCAGCTTCTCCAAGAGGCGCTGGCCACGCCTGGCCTCGGGCACGCGGCACGCGTGCGGATGGCGACCGAGCTCGGCATTGCCGCGCTCTACAGCGTCGCGCCGATCGGAGCCATCGCGCTGCTCGAGCGGGTGCTCGAGGAGGAGGATCTGACGGCCACGGTCCGCGGCGAGCTGCGCTTCTCGCTGTGCCGGCTGCGCTTTCACGCCGGTGACGCCGGCGCCTGGCGCGAGCAGATGGCTCGCGCCGTGGATGAGCTGGAAGGACGGCCCGCGCTTGCCGCGCGCGCGATGATCAATCTCGCGCAGCCCGCAAGGCTCACCGACGACACCCTCGCCGACCACTTGGCCTGGCTCGAGCGGGCGCTCGATGCCGCGCAGCGTCAGGACGACCCGGTGACACATGTCGCCGCCTCGGCACAGAGGGCGACGATCTTGCTGACCATAGGAGATCCCGCGGGCTGGGAGGCCCTCGATGAGATCCCGACCGGCGGCGGTTCCGCCGAAGAGCGGTTGCAGCTCCTGCGCGGCTACCACAGTCTGGCGCAGGCGGCGCTTGACCTCGGCTACTCTCGGCGGGCCGAGGAGCTCCTCGATCGCGCGGAGGCGATCCACGAAGAGATCGACCACACGTGGTGGAAGCTCTGGCTTGCCGGCACGAGGGCGTCACTCGATTGGACAGTCGGGCGTTGGGAAAGGCTTGAAGCCAGGGTCCGCGCCCTCGTGGAGCACACTGCGAACACGCCGGGCGCTTCCCTGGAGGATCACGTGGTCTTGGGCTCCCTGTTGCTCAGCCGCGGCGCCGTGGAGGACGCTGCGCGCAGCCTCACGTCGACGCTGATCGCGGCCCGGGGGGCGCTCTGGGCCCCACCGCTCGTGGCGGCATCGGGGCATCTGGCCAGAATCCATCTGGACCGTGGCGAGGTGGACGCGGCGGGTGGCGTAGCCGGGCGGGCGCTTGACGTGGTCAGGCGCAAGGGTCTCTGGGTCTGCGCGGCCAAGGTGGCACCGATGGCTGTCGACGTGCTCTTGGCGCAGGGAGATCGGCCTGCGGCCAGGCAGCTCGTGGGCGAGTTTGCGAGCGGCCTGCGGGCGCGCGATGCACCCGCAGCACGAGCAGCGCTGGCCATCTGCCGAGGAGCGCTCGCCGAAGCGGACGGTCGCCACGCCGAGGCGTGTCGCTCGTTCGCCCGCGCGGAGCGGGCCTGGCATTCGCAGCCGTACCCATACGCTGCCGCCCTGGCTCGGGAACGTCGAGCGGTCTGCCTGTTCGGTCAGCGTGACGAGCGAGGAGGCGAGCTTCTCGTCGGAGCGCTCGAGACGTTCGAGGCCCTGGGAGCACGCTGGGATGCGGCTCGGGTTCGGGCCCAGCTGAGATCGCAGGGCACGGTCCTCCCCTATCCGTTGCGAGGCGGGCGCAAGAGCTACGGACGAGAGCTCTCGCCGAAGGAGTCCGAGGTCGCACGCCTGGCGGGAATGGGCTGGAGCAACCGGGAGATCGCCACAGCGTTGTTCATCTCTCCCCATACGGTCGCCGGCCACGTCTCGTCGGCGCTGCGCAAGCTCGGTCTGACGTCGAGGCAGGTACTCGGATCAAGCGCGCGCCAGTCCGACGGGGTCCGCTAACGGGGACTTGAGGCGACCGGAGCCCTTGGCCTCGCCAGCACCTCGAGCTGGGTTGCGGAGAGCGTCTCGCGTTCGAGCAGCGCCTTCGCGACGCGGTCGAGGCTCGCGCGGGCCGGGACCAAGACGTCGTAGGCGAGGGCGCGAGCCTCGTCGACGAGCCGGCGCGCCTCGTCGCCGATCAGCGCCGCCTCCTTCTCGGAGTACGGGCGTCCGCCTGCCCGTCCGTCGGACTGCTCATCGCCGTAGCTCATGTCTCCGAGCGCCTCGCTCATGCCGAGCTCGCAGACCATCCAGCGCGCGGTCGCGCTCACGCGAGCCAGATCGTTCGCGGCGCCGGAGCCCGCCTCTCCGAACACGACCTGCTCGGCGACCCGGCCGCCCAGCAGCATCGCCATCTGGTTGAGCAGCATCGAGCGCGAGTGGATCGCGCGCTCGTCGTCGACCGCCCAGACCCATCCCAGCCCGGGGCCGCGCGGGATGATGCTGAGCTTGCGCGGGACCGTCACGCCCGGCAGCGCGAGGCCGACGAGCGCGTGACCGGCCTCGTGGTAGGCGACGATCCGCCGCTCCTCGGCGGTCATCACACGGCGCTTGGATGACACGCCGAGAAACCCTCGCTCGACGGCCTCCTCGAGCACGGCGGCGGTGATCGCCGGGTCGCCGTCACGGGCGGCCAGCAGCGCCGCCTCGTTGAGGACGTTGGCGAGGTCGGCGCCGGAGAAGCCGGGGGTGATCGAGGCGACGAGATCGAGGTCGGCGTCGGCGCCGAGGCGCTTGTCGCGCGCGTGCACGGCGAGGATCTCGCGCCTGCCGGCGCGGTCGGGCAGCAGGATCTCCACGGAACGGTCGATGCGCCCGGACCTGACCAGCGCGGGGTCGAGGATGTCGGGCCGGTTGGTGGCGGCCATCAGCAGCACGCCCGTGCGCGCCTCGAAGCCGTCCAGCTCGATCAGGAGCTGGTTGAGGGTCTGCTCTCGCTCGCGGTGACCGTCGACCGAGGTCTGTGCGCGCCGCGCTCCGAGCGCGTCGATCTCGTCGATGAAGACGATCGCCGGCGCGACCGCCCGGGCCTCGGCGAAGAGGTCACGCACCCGCGCCGCGCCCTCCCCCACGAACACCTCAACGAAGTCGGTCGCCGCGGCGGAGAAGAACGCCGCGTTCGCCTCGCCTGCGACCGCCTTGGCCAGCAGCGTCTTGCCGCACCCGGGCGGGCCGCTCAGCAGGATGCCGCGCGGGACGCGCGCGCCGATGGCCGCGAAGCGCTCGGGCTCGGCGAGGTAGTCGCGCACCTCGCGCAGCTCGACGATCGCGTCGCCGACACCCGCGACGTCGGCGAAGGTGACCCGCTCGTCGATGCCGGCGGAGCGCCGGCCGACGCTCTTGGAGCGCATCGAGAGGCGGCGCTGGCGCTCCGGGGCCTGGAGGATGCGATCGAGCGCCGCCTCGAGCTCGGCCTGCGTGATCAGCGACTTGCGCTCGCGCGCGGTCAGAAGCGCCGCCTCGTTGACCACGCCGTGCAGGTCGGCGCCCGCGAGGCCGTGCGCGCGCCGCGCGATCGGGCGCAGGTCGGCCTCCGGGTCGAGGCTGCGGCCCTTCGCGTGCAGGGTCAGGATCGCCAGACGATCCTCCTCCGACGGGCGCTCGAGCGCGACCGTGCGATCGAAGCGGCCGGGGCGAAGCAGGGCCGGGTCGAGCATGTCCGGGCGGTTGGTCGCCGCCATCAGGATCACCCCTGTGGCGGGCTCGAAGCCGTCGAGTTCGACCAGCAGCTGGTTGAGCGTCTGCTCCTGCTCGCGGTTGCCGTCCGGGGAACGGCTCGAGCGGCGCGAGCCGAGCGCGTCGATCTCATCGATGAAGACGATCGCGGGCGCCGTCATCTTCGCCTCGGAGAACAGATCGCGCATCCTCGCCGCCCCCTCGCCGGCGAGCACCTCGACGAATTCGGTCGCGGCGACCGAGATGAAGACCGCGTTCGCCTCGCCCGCGACCGCCCGCGCCATCAGCGTCTTGCCGCACCCGGGCGGCCCGTAGAGCAGCACGCCCTTCGGGATCTGGGCCCCGAGCTTGGTGAAGCGCTCCGGCTCGGAGAGGAACTCGACCATCTCCGCCAGGTCGGCCTTCGCCGCCTTCTGCCCCGCCACGTCGGCGAGCGTGACCCGTTCGTCGAGCCCGGTCGCGCGCCGCCCGACGCGGCGATCGCGCATCGCCAGCCGGCGCTGGCGCTCCGGCGCTTCCAGCACGCGCTCGAGGCCGGCGTCGAGCTCTGCCTGGGAGATGGCGCGCTTCTGCCCGCGCGCGGCGAGCAGCGCCGCCTCGTTGACCACGTTGGCCAGGTCGGCGCCGGTCATGCCATGGGCGCGGCCGGCGATCGTGCGCAGGTCGATGCCCTCGACGAGCCGGCGGCTGCGCGCGTGCAGCTCGAGGATCTTCAGCCGGTCGGCCTCCGCCGGGCGCTCGAGCCCGATCGCCTGGTCAAAGCGCCCGGGGCGCAGCAGCGCGGGGTCGAGCACGTCCGGGCGGTTCGTCGCCCCGACCAGGATGATCCCCTCCAACGGCGAGAAGCCGTCCATTTCGGCGAGGATCTGGTTGAGCGCCTGCTCCTGCTCGCCGCTCGAGCTGACGGCGGCCGCGCCGCCGCGGCGGCCGCCGACCGAGTCGAGCTCGTCGATGAAGACGATCGCCGGGGCGTTCTCTCGCGCGTCGCGGAACAGGTCGCGCACGCGCGCCGCGCCGACGCCGACGTAGAGCTCGACGAAGTCAGAGCCCGAGATCGAATAAAAGGAGGCGCCGGCCTCCCCCGCCAGCGCCCGCGCCAGCAGCGTCTTCCCACAGCCCGGCGGGCCGTAGAGCAGGACGCCTCGGGGTATCTTCGCTCCGAGCTCGGCAAAGCGCGCGGGCTCTGAGAGAAAGCCGACGATCTCGCGCAGCTCTGACACCGCCGCGTCCTGCCCCGCCACGTCGGCGAAGGTCATCTGCGGTCCTTCTGACTCGAACTTGCGCGCACCTGACTTGACGCCGAACAGCCCGGTGCCGCGCCGGTAGGCCAGCAGAAGGTAGACGAACACGACGATGATGATCAGCGCGGGAATCAGGATCGTCGCCGGGAAGACCAGCTTCTTCGCGAACTGCTGGTCGACCGTCGTCGGCACCCGCGCCTTGATCAGCAGGTTCACCAGGCCCTCCTGGGAGCCGGAGGTCTTCAGGTAGGGGGCGATGTACCTGGCCTCCGAGCCGCCGCGGCGGATGAACGTCCCCGTGATCGTCGAGTCCTCGTCGAGCACCTTCGCGCTCTTGATCCGGTTCTTGCCGACCAGCTCGACGAAGCTGTCAAGGCGCAGCTTCTCACCGGAGAGGTGGGGCTTTGAGTACGCCAGCACGCCGACATAAGCGGCTAGAAGCAGCACCACCGCCATGACGGAGTACAGGCCGAGGCGGCTCTTGCCAGAGCCGTTGGGACGCTTACGCGACCGTTTGCGAGTCTCCGCCATATGGCTCCCGCCGCACGATAGCGACAGGAGCCGCACCGGTGGCCGCTCCCGTCACGCGGAGCTCCTCGGCTACGCCGCGTGAGCGCCGGCGGCGGCCCCCTTCAGCAGTCGCTCGAGCTTCGCGGGCGTGTCCTCCTCGGCCAGCGCCGTGTAGAGCACCATGCGCTGGTCGGAGACCTCGTGGCGGAAGACCGCGTGCTCGAACACGAGCTTGCCGACGAGCGGGTGCACGAGCTCCTTGCGGCCCTCGCCGCCACCGGCGACCTCGTGGCGCTCCCACCACTTGCGAAACTCGGGGCTGCCCGCCCGCAGCGAGGAGATCAGCCGCTCGAACGCCGGATCGTCGATGTGGCGCGCGCTGTCGGCCCGGAACTTGGCGACCAGCCGGCGCGCGCCGCGCTCCCAGTCGGGCATCAGCTCGCGCCGCGCAGGATCCATGAACGTCTGCCAGATGTGGTTGCGCGACGAGGGATCGCGGCCCGGCTCCCAGCCGAAGACGACCCGGCACGCGGCGTTCCAGGCCAGGTAGTCCCAGCGCCGGCCCAGGACGAAGGCGGGGCTGGGCCCGAGGTTCTCGACCAGGCGCTTGAGCGCGGGCGACGCCCGCTCCGCCGGCGGCCGGCAGGCCGGCCCCTGCTCGCCGCGGCCGAGCAGGATGAGATGGCCGCGCTCGGTCGGGTTGAGCCGCAGCGCCCGCGCGAGCGACTCGAGCACGTCGAAGGACGCGCGCACCTCGCGCCCCTGCTCGAGCCACGTGTACCACGTGGCCCCGATGCCGGCGAGCTGGGCGACCTCCTCGCGCCGCAGGCCGGGCGTGCGTCGGCGACCGCCGGTCGGCAGGCCGACGTCCTCGGGGCGCAGACTCGCGCGGCGCGCGCGCAGGAAGTCTGCGAGCTCCGCGCGCCGGCGCTCGCCGTTGACCGCCGCGCCACGGGAAGCCACGCCGTCGCCAGCTTCGCCGGAATCGTCGCGGGGTGGTTCTTCTACCAGGATAACTGCCTCTCTTGTACCAGGAAGATCATTGTCGCACGATGTCGGCGTGAAGACAACCACGCTCATCCCACCCGTGATCCGCGCCAACGCCCTCCTGCTCGTGGTGTGTCTGGCGCAGTTCATGGTCATCCTCGACGTCGCGGTGGTGAACGTCGCGCTGCCGTCGATCCACGACGACCTGGGCTTCTCGGCCACGGGACTGCAGTGGGTGGTCAACGCCTACACGTTGACCTTCGCCGGCTTCCTCATGCTGGGTGGCCGCGCCGCCGACCTGCTCGGGCACCGGCGCGTGCTGCTCGCCGGCACCGCCGCTTTCGCGCTGTCGTCGCTCTTGTGCGCGATCGCCAGCTCGGGTGGGCTGCTAGTCGGCGCGCGCGCCGTCCAGGGGCTGGCCGGCGCGGTCGTGTCGCCGGCGACGCTGGCGATCGTCACGACGTCGTTCGCCGAGGGCCCGGCGCGCAACCGCGCGCTCGGCGCCTGGGTGACGATCGGCGCCCTCGGCGCGTCGTCAGGTGCCTTGCTCGGCGGGGTGCTGACCCAGGCACTCGGCTGGCCGGCGATCTTCGCGATCAACGCGCCGCTCGGCCTGCTCGCAATCGTGCTCGGCCTGCGCGTGATCCCCGCCGGCTCGCGGCCCGCGGGGCCGCGGCACTTCGACCTGCTCGGCGCGGTGCTGGTGACGACCGGGCTCGTCGGCGTCACGTACGCGATCGTCCGCAGCGACGCGCTGAGTTGGGGCTCGGCAGGCGTGCTCGCCCCGGGCGTCGCGGGGGCCGGCCTGCTGGCGGCCTTCGCGCTCGTCGAGGGGCGCTTCGCGCGCTGGCCGCTCGTCCCGCTGTCGATCTTTCGCCTCGCGCAGCTGCGCGCCGCCAACCTCGTCGTGATCCTGATGTACGCGGCGCTGTTCGCGATGTTCTACTTCGTGACGCTCTACATGCAGCAGGTCCTGGGCGACGACGCGCTCGAGGCCGGGCTGCGGTTTTTGCCGCTGACGGGCTCGGTGTTCGCCGGCTCGCGCGTCGCCCCGCGCCTTGTCGCGCGCTTCGGAGTCCGGGCGATCGTGGTCGCCGGGATGCTGTCGGCGACCGCGGGCCTGCTCGTCCTCACGCGTGTGACGGGTGGAGGTTCGTATGAGACCATCGTGCTGCCCGGCGGCGTGCTGGCGTGCTTCGGCATGGGCCTCGCGCTCGTTCCGGCGACGATCGCCGCGGTCCAAGGCGTCCCCGCCGAGCTGAGCGGGCTGGCGTCGGGGCTGCTGAACACCTCCCGTCTCGTCGGCGGTGCGATCGGCCTGGCGCTGCTCAGCACCATCGCGACCGCGCACACGCACGCGGCGCTGGCCGCGTCCGTGGCGCCGACGCGCGCGCTCACGCAGGGCTTCGGCGTCGCACTGGGCTTCGGCGCCGCCTTCTGCGTCGCGGGGGCCGTCGTCGCGGTCACGCTCCTGCGGGCTCGCCCGGCCCCGCCGAGCGAAGACGAGATCGAGGTCGAGGTCGAGGGCGCCGAGCGCGAGGCGATCGCCGCCTGAGCGCGGCGTGACATCGGGGTGCTACCGGCGCACGGCGGTGAAGAGGTAGCGGTTGAGGCTGACGAAGTAGTCGTCGCCCAGCGCGACGATGCCGGCCCGCCACCCCGCCGCCTCATCCGCGCTGATCCCGGCGCGACCGCTCACGAACTCCGCGACGAGCGAGATCATCCCGGCGCTGTAGGTGTCGCGGTCGTAGCCGACGCTCAACAGCGGCACGACCTCGCAGTCCTGGAGGGCGAAGCCGGCCGCGCTGAGCAGGCCGGGCAGGCGGCGCGGAAGGCGCGCGTCGACGAGATGCTCCTCCCACGCGTCGAGGACGCGCCGGGTCTGCTGCGGGTCGGGGCTGTGACAGACGATCGAGTCCCAGTCGGTGTCGAGGATCGCCACCCGTCCCCCGGGGCGAAGGACGCGGTGAACCTCGGCGAGCGCGCGCGGCACGTCCTCGACGTACTCGTAGACCTGCGTGGAAACGGCGGCATCGAAGCTCGCGCCGGGGTACGGCAGCGCGTCGGCCTGGGCGTGGACGAACTCCATCGGCGCTCCGGCCTGCGGCGGTGACCGGCGCCTGGCCATCGCGAGCATGCTGTCGCTGACGTCGACCCCGGACACGGCGCCCGCGGCGCCGACCGCCGCCGCCATGTCGTGCGCGAGGAGCCCGGGACCGACGCCGACGTCGAGCACGCGCTCGCCCTCGTCCAGCGCCATGGCCGCCAGCACCCGGCGGCGCTGCGCCACGACGTCCGGCGTCGTGTAGATGGCTTCGAGCCGGCGAGCGGCTTCGTCGTCGAACTGCATGGGGCCCGTCATGCGCTCAGGCTAGGCGGGAGCACGCGTGGCGTCCTGGAGCCGTCAGCGTCGACGAGGCTGGGTCAGCAGCGTCCGGGCCGCGTCCGCGACATCGTCCGCGAGCCATCCCGGCAGCCGTGTGCCGTCGCCGCGCAGGTGTCGACGAACGGTGGACGTCGGAAGGTCGGCGACGGCGCGGGTGACCGCCTCGAGCGCCCGCACGTCGGCGCGGCCTCGCAGCCCGCGGGCGATGCGGGCGACCGCCTGCTCGAGCGGCGCGTTCATGGCGTCCAGCTGGGCTTTGGACGCGTCGTCAGGGGCACCATCGAGCAGGTCGTCTCGCCGTACGGCAAGGAGCAGCCGGGCGTCCTCCGGGTGCTCGGTGGCGAACACGATGACCGCGACCGCCATCGCGACCCCCGCCTCGACGGGATCGCCGGGGTGCGCGGCCTCGGCGGCCAGCGCTCCGGCCTGGAACCGCTCCAGCGCGCGCATCCACGCAGCGGTGAGGATCCCGTCGCGATTGCCGAAACGGTGGTAGAGGGTGCCGACGGGCGCGCCGCTGGCGTGCGCGATGGCGGTGACCGAGGCGGCTCGCGGCCCGACCGCGAGCACGAGGGTGCGGACGGCGTCGAGGATCTCTTCGGTGGGATGCTTGCGCGGGGGAGCCATAT
>JBBQBV010000076.1:0-16523 GCA_038318085.1 Solirubrobacterales bacterium | reverse complement strand
CACGCTGGAGCTGCTGCAGGTCGGCTTGCCCTATATCACGCAGCGCGAGTGCTCCAAGGCGTCCGTGGTGGCTGGTCAGACCGCCGCGCGCCTCGGCTACCTCTCGCGAGCGGCCGAGTCTGCGATGTTCGAGGGCGATCTGGACCCGGACGCCGACCTGCTCCAGACGCTGGCGTCGTGGCTCGAGGAGGCTGAGAAGGACGGGCTGTCAGCCGGATCCGCCATGGCGGATCTCGCCGCCACGATGGCCGCGAGCGAATCGGTCGACCCGTCGGCTCAGGAGGGCGGGCCGACGTGGACGCTGCCGGGCTTCGACGGAGAGGTCAGGGGCAGGCTGCGCGACAACCTGCTGTTGCGCGTGCAGTGCCCGCGCGACATCCTCGTCGACGACTTCAAGCGGACCTGGAAGTACGGCTATTTCCTGGGCGCGCTCGACGAGCTCTGCGAGGACTGAGCCCGAGCCGGGGATGGACGTGGCGTCGCTGACCGACGCGGTCCGCCGCGAGTTGCTCGTGCATTCGGACGTCACCGAGGCAGCGCACCGCTTCGGCGGCATCGTCTTTCATGTCGGTCGCCACGAGATCGGTCACCTGCACGGCGACAGCGTCGCGGACCTCCCGTTCGCACCGCACATCCGCGACGAGCTGGTCGCCAGCGGCCGCCTCTCGCCCGAGCATCTCGACCCCGACTCCGACTGGGTCAGCCGGAGGGTCAACGAGCCCGGGGATGTGGCGGCGATCGTCGAGCTCTTCCGCGTGAGTTACGAGCACGCGGCACGAGCTGCGCAGGCCGACATCCCGGAGGAGGACGAAGAGCCTGCGCCCGAGCGCAAGAGCCGGTGGCGAGATGCGATCACGCCGTCTCGCTCGATTCTGCGCCGCCGAGGCCGCCGGTGATACGGGCTGCGTGCCCGGGACCGCCGGCCGAGCGGTATGAATTCCGGCCCCCTTGCTAGCTAAGCTCGTCCGGGGCCGAGTTGCGCCTGTGGATTGCCGTGACCGTCGTCAGCGGGTAGCCGAGGTTGGCCACGCGGCGGGGGAGGTCGAGGTGCAGCCAGTGTGAGACGTGCGTCGGCAGCGTCGAGAGGATGATCTCGTCGTAGTCGCAGCGCTCGAGCTCCTCCACGATGTCGTCGTAGGCGTTGGGGCTGCGCGCCACCCGACCGTCCATCCCCCTCCTGGCCGCCGCCTCGAGCAACGGCAGCGCCAGCGCGAGCACCTGCTCGCCGTGGCGGACGTCCTCGCCCTCGCGGTCGAACGCCAGGTGGTCCGGGTTCGGGACGAGCAGGAAGAACATCGCTGGCCCCGCGGCGGCCCGCCTGCGGACGGCGTCGATGAGCGCCGGGGTCGCGGCCGTCTTGTTGGCGACGACCAGCACGCGGGCAATGGAGGTCTCCACGGTCGAACCATCATCGCGTCATCGACGCGGGATGTCCATCGCCTTCCGGCGCGACTCTGCCGGGCGACCTGGGTTGGGATCGACGTGGACTCGCGTCCCTGCCTGGCGGCCGCCCTGGCCGTGGCGGCGCTCGCGCCGAGCGCGTGGGCGGCCACCTTCGAGGGCCGGCGCTGCCCCGCCCCGAGCGGATATCGCCTCACCGACTGCCGCGTCGCCGAGCACGGGACCCCGGACCTGAGCCGCCGCGCATGGCGGGCCCTGCGCGGTGCCGAGGAGTCGATCAACGAGGAGGTCCGCAACCTCGCCGTCAACCCGCAGGCCAGCGGCGCGCGCAGCTGGCCGCTGATCGACTCGCTCGGCCAGCCCATGGGCCGCCTGGTCTCCTACGGCCGCGGCGCCTTCGCGCTGCAGGGCACCGACGGCGGCGTCCCGCACGCGGCCAGGGCGGTCCGGCTGCGCGGCCGCGGCTGCGCGGCGAGCCCGCGCCAGCGACGGCGCTTCCCGCTCGTGCAGGTCATCGCGCGCAGGCGCCCGCCGGGCGGCACGCAGGCGTTCATCGACGGTGCCGCGCTGCGCGCCTCGCGCTCCGGGCGGGCGGCGCTGCGGGCCTTCCGCCACCAGGCGGGCGGCGGCACCGGCTGCGGGCCGCGCACGCGGGAGCGTCGCCGCGTGCGCCCGCTGGCCGACCCACGGGTTGGCGCGACCGCGCACGCGCGGCTGTCCAGCGGCGAGCTCAACAGCGTTGACGAGTACGACGCGAAGCCGGCCTTCGGCAACGTGGTCTACTTCTCGACGAACACGACGGAGGTGCGCAACGGCGGGATCGCGCGGGGGATGGTGCGCGTCGGCACCCCCGTCGCCCCTGCGGACGGCTTCGCCTCCTGCGATCCCAACAGTGACGGGACGCTGACCTGGCGCTACTGGTCGATCCACACCGCCGATCCGCGCCACCCGCGGCTCTACGGCTGGATCCCCGCCCGCTGCCCCAGGGAGGCCGCGGCGTCGTCGACCGCCGCGTGCAAGCGGATCTCCTCCGCCAGCCGCTCGGCCTGTGCGCGGTACCCGGGGTCGCCGATCACGGCCAGCACGCCGTCGCGGATCGCGGCTGCCGAGGGCGACTGGACCGCGATCCCGGCGCCGACGGCGGCCACGCACGCGGCGTTGATGGGCTGGTCTGCGAACAGGGGGGCGACGACGAGCGGCAGGCCGGCCGCGAGCGCGCCGAGGGTGGAGCCGGAGCCGCCGTGGCAGACGACCGCCGCGGCCTCGCGCAGCACGTCTGCCTGCGGGACCAGCGCTCGACGTGCAGGTTCGGCGGCGCGGGCGGCAGCGCGGTGACAGTCAGGCCGGGGGGCCGCGGGAACGGAGGCCGGAGTCGGCCCAGCGCGAAGTCACGATCGCGGCTGGAAAGGTCGAGGCCGTGCTCGATAGCGATGGCCGCGAGGTGGGCGTCGGTCACGAGCCGCACCGAGGGCTGCGGCCCGAGCAGCACCTCGAGGAGGTCGAGGTGCCGGGGCCCGGGCTCCGGTATCCATGCGCACGGACGCGAAAGCCACCCACGGCAGTCCCACCCGCGCGGTTCCGGCCAACTGGCTCCGCAGCCAGGATCGCGCGGCCTCATGGTCACGCGCGGAAGTCATCGTGGCGGCAACCAGCAGGTTCACGTCGACGAGGATCACGCACGACTACGCAGTGCGCGCTCGTCATCCTCGTCGTCGAGCAGATCCGTGAGCGCCCGGAGGTCGGCAATGAGCGCGCGGCCTGGATCGAACGTCGGGAGCTCATATGGCTCCCCGGGTTCGCACTCGGGCGGCTCGCGGCGGCCGGACCAGCACGCAGCAACTCGTTGACCTCCCGGCGCAGACCGGTGCCGCGCGCAGCGCGACGTTGCCCGAGCGCAGCAGCGACATCGTCATCGAGGGTGAGCGTGGTCCGCATGTGCTCAGCCTATTTGTACGACATCACGGCATCAACAGATCGGTGACGAGACATAGCGGCCCGACGCCTCGCGGGCTCAGCGGTCCAGCGCGCGCTCGACGAGCCGCCGGGCCGGCGCCCCCGCGCGCGCGGCGAGGCCGGCCGCCCGCTCTCGCAGCTCCTTCAGACGCAGCTCGCGCGGGCTGGGCTGAAACCTCGCGCGCACACGCTCGGCGAGCTCTGAGAACATCGCCTCACGGTCGAACATGCGCAGCTCCTCGCGCGCGGGCAGCTCCCCGTCCCAGAAGACGCCCAGCAGCTGATCCTCCAGCGACATCCGCGGCTGCCAGCGCGGCAGCACGCGCACGCGCCAGTCGAAGTGCACGCCAGGATCTTTGTGCCAGAACACGAGGCCATCGCCCTCTCGGTCACAAAACCAGCGGTGGTGCTGGTGGCCGAGCCACTGGCCGTCGCCCATGACGTTGTACATCAGCTCGGCCTCGACGGTGGGGACCTCCACGTAGCCGGCCTTCGCGACGCGCGAGAGCTCGCGGCAGACCCCGATCGGGTCGCGGATGTCCTCGAGCGTGGTCACGCAGAGGGCGAAGTCGAAGGAGTCGTCCGCGTAGGGCCACGGCTCGCGGGCGCAGATGTCCTGGATCGCCCATGTCTGCCGGCTGAAGCGCTCGGGCGGCGGGCCGTAGCTGCCCATCGCTCCGCGCGTCTCGTACGGCGCGAGGTCCAGGACGTGTGTGGCACGGTTGAAGGGCGCCGCCCAGCCGCCCACGTCGAGCACGAGCGCATCCTCGTCGAGCATCTCGAGGATCCGCTGCGTGGCCGAAGGGAGCACGCGGCGCTACGGCTCCACGAAGATGCGGTCGCCCAGCCCGATCCAGTTGTAGACGGCACCCGCGTCGGGGTTCGGGATGCGCAGGCAGCCGTGGCTGGCGTTGTAGGCCGGGACGTCCGGATAGCCGTGGATGGCGTAGCCGCCGACGAAGTAGTTGGAATCCAGCATGCCCTTGGCGTTCGTCCCCGGCGTCTTGGAGTAGAAGCGGAACGTGCCCTGGACCGTCGGGGTCGAGGGCTTGCCCGAGGACGTCGGGTAGACCCGGACGACCCGGTCGCCGTCGATCAGCGAGATGATCTGCCGCGAGAGGTCGACCTCGACATGGTGGCCCGCGCCGGGGTGGCGCACGTGGTAGGCGCCCCGGCCGGCGAGCACCCGGCGCACGATCGCCCCGCTCGGCGTCTCGAGGCGCCGCAGGCCGTTGACCTTGCGGTAGGCCATCACCGCGCGGCCGGTGGCGGCGTCGTAGGAGCTCGTCTCGCCGACGGGGTACTTCAGGCGGTCCAACGCGCGCGTGAACAGGCGCACCGCCGCCCCGTGGGAGCCGAAGCGCAGGTGCGGTGAGAGGACCACGACGCGCGCCGCCCGCGAGCGCGCCGCCCGCAGCTGGCCCGTGGCCTTGTGCAGCGCCCGGACGGTGAGCGTGCCGGTCCCGCGCAAACGCATGCGCACGCCGAAGGCGCCGTCGGCGCCGATCGTCACGTGGCGCCGCGTCAGGGTCTTGTGACCGTGGGTCAGCGCGATGATCGCGCGCTGGCCGGGGACGGGCGGCTGTAGCGTCCCGCGGACTGCCACCCGGTCACCGCGCAGGGCGACGCGGCGGCCCTTGTCGCGGTAGGGCGCCTTGAAGGAGACGGTCAGCTTGCCGGCGACCGCCGCCGGCGGGGCGACCGGCGGGGCGACGGTGGGCGCGGGCGTTGGAGCCTGCGCCGCCGCAGGTGCCGCGGCGATCAGGAGGGCCGAGACTGCGACCAGTGAGATGAGGACCGCCCGGGGAGCGTGCATGCCGTCGCGAAGATGCCACATTCCCGCGTCAGGGGCTAGGTTCCCGGCCGATGCCCGCGCTCTCGGTTCCCCACCTCCCCTTCCTCCCGGATCCGCTGCGCCGCATCCGGGTGCCGCGCGACCTGGAGGAGATCACCGCGATCTCCGAGGCCGAGGAGGACCCCCGCGGCGCCGGCATGGCCGCGGACGGGGTGGAGCGCATCTGGCATTCGGCGCAGCAGCTCTACCGCAGCGGCTTCTATCCGGCCATCGGCCTGTGCGTGCGGCGTGAGGGGCGGGTCGTGCTCGACCGCGCCATCGGCTGGTCGCGCATGGACCCGAAGGTCCTCGCGACGCCCGAGACGCCCTTCGTCATCTTCTCGGCCTCCAAGGCCATGACGGCCACCTTGGCCCACCTGCTCGACGACCGCGGGCTGCTGCACATCGCCGACCGCGTCTGCGAGTACATCCCCGAGTACGCCGGGCACGGCAAGGACGCGATCACGATCGAGCACGTCCTCTCGCACCGCGCGGGCGTCGCCAACCTCCCGCGCGAGGCGCTGGACTTCGAGCACCTCGGCGACCGCCAGTACCTGCTCGAGCTCATGTGCCAGGCCAAGCCGCGCACCCGCCCCGGCCGGCTGCTCGCCTACCACGCCGTCTCGGGCGGGTTCATCATCGCCGAGATCGTCGAGCGCCTGACGGGCAAGGACGTGCGCCAGGTCCTGCAGGAGGAGATCCTCGACCCGCTGCGCTTCGCCTGGGGCAACTACGGCGTAGCGGAGGACCGGCTGGACGCGGTCGGGCACGCCTACGTGACCGGCCCGTTGCCGCTGCCGCCCGTCTCGACGGTGCTCGAGCGCGCGCTCGGCATGCACCCCGACGAGATCACGCGGCGCTCCAACGACCCGCGCATCCTGACAGCGGTCATACCGGCCTCCAACATCGTCACGACGGCCAACGAGCTCTCGCGCTTCTTCGAGCTGCTGCGCTGCGAGGGCGAGCTCGACGGCGTCCGCATCATGGAAGGCCGCACCGTCCGCCGCGCGATCGTCGAGCGCGCCTATCGCGAGCTCGACCTCACGCTTGGCATCCCGATGCGTCACTCGGCCGGCTTCATGCTCGGCGCCGACACGCTGAGCCTGTTCGGGCCGGACACCGACGAGGCGTTCGGCCACCTCGGCTTCACCAACATCTTCGGCTGGGCCGACCCCGCGCGAGGCCTCTCCGTCGGCCTGATCACGAGCGGCAAGCCGGTGCTGCACCCCGCCCTTCCGCTGCTCTGGGCGCTGACGCGCCGGATCGGCCTCGAGGCGCCCAAGCGGGCCGCGTAGCCCGGGCTGTCCCGAGCCGACCTCACGCAGCGTCTGCCGCGAGCGCGCGCGGCACGAGCCGGCAGCTCACCGCGCCGCACTCCACGCGCGCCACGGCGCCCGGGCGGAAGCCGCCCGGGACGACGGCAGCCTCCGGACGCAGCGGATGCAGGCCGTGCAGCGCATGGGCGATGCGGGCCGCGTGGGTGCGCAGCGCGCGCCCGGCCTGGCGCTCGCTGGTCCGCCAGCCGGTCGCCTCCAGCCGCGCCCCGTGCCACAGCTCCCAGCGCCAGCGGCGGAACGGGACGCGGCCGGGCGGCAGGAGATGCAGCTCGTAGTGAAGCTCGGGCTCGGGCGTCGTCACGCGGCGGACGAGACTAGCTGCGCCGCCGTCTGCCTGTCCGCTCTCCCAGCGAGAGGTCGAGCTGGCTGAGGGCGCCGCTGCCGCCAGTCGCGCAACAGGGGTCCGACGGTGGTCGACATGGCGCGTAAGCTACCCCCGGCCGGTGCGTGCGACTATTACCCGTGACGTACGCGCGTCGGGCGACGGCGCCCGCGCAGCGCGAGCACCCCGAGGACGCCCAGGAGCAGGCCGCCGAGCAGGGCGAGCCCGGCGACCAGGAGGATCGTGACCGTCGCGTCGCCCTCGCCCGAGTCGCCCAGAGCGGCCGGCGTGGTCTGGGTGGTGCCCGTGGTGTCGCGCTCCTTCGGCGCCGGCCCGGTCTTGGGGAGCTTCGCGGCGAAGTCCGGCGACGAGGGCTGCGGGGCGCCGTCAATGCGCAGCTCGAGCTCGACCGGCAGCTCGGCGGGGACGCCGGCCGGGTCGTACCCTGAGTCGGCGGCGCTGAGGGAGACGAAGGTCTCACCGGGCGCGGTGAACTTGTCCACGCTGAAGTCCGGCCCGAGGACCTGCTCGTAGCCGAGCACGCGCGGGCTGCTCGCCGTCCCGGTCACCGAGCCGGCCCCGCTGTCCCCGGTCACGTCCGCCGAGGCGTCGCGGTAGTCGCTCTCGTCCGCGTAGGGCTCGCGCAGGGGCGAGTGGATGTCGAGGCGGTAGTCGAGGTTGGCCAGGCCGGAGTCATAGGAGGGCTTGGTGGCGTCGGTCTCGATCGACGAGGTGTCGACGGTGGCGGTCGCGCTGAGCACCTGGCCCTTCTGCAGGCGGATCTTCCAGTAGACGGTCTCGCCGGCTGCCACGGTGTCCGAGAAGCGGCCCGTCGTAAGCAGCGGCGCGGTGTTGAACGAGCCCCCGCCGACGATCGGCTTGCCGCTGCTCTGGGCGGCGGCCGGTGCCGCCGGGGCGAACAGGAGGACCAGCACGGCGAGCGCACGGCGGGTCACGCCGGAGTCCTCCGGCGCCACGCCGCGGCGCCCATCCCGAAGCCCAGGGCGGCCGTGCCGAGCGCGATCAGCGCCAGCAGCGGCGCGCTCGGCGGCGCGTCGGGCGCGGACGGGGGCCGCGGCGCGCCCGGTGCCTTGCCGACGGTGCCGTTGACGCTGGGCGCCGGGGGGGATCCGCCCTTGCGCCCGAGCACCTCGACCGAGAGCTCGAGCTCGACCGGCTTGCCGCCGATCGCGTTGAACAGATCCTTGGCGCTGTCGTCGATGAGCTTGAGCTTGAGGTAGTAGCGACCGGGCTTGTGAAACGGCTCGGTGTCCTGCGCCTGGGCGCCGACGCCGATCGGCCGTGACACGACGCCGAGCCCGTCCACGTAGCCGCGCCGCTCGAAGGGATTGCCACCGGCGGAGGAGTTCTGGCTCGCGGGAATGTCGAAGCTCGGGGTGACGATGTCCATGCTCGAGTCCGTGTACTGGGCCTTGTCGGCGACCTGGTGGTTGGGCGGGATGAAAGACGCGCTCGCCTTCAGCGTCTCGCCGGCGGCGAGCTCGACGGCGTACCAGCGCTCGCTGTCTCCCGGCATGGCATCCACGTAGCGGCCGGGCTGGAGGGTCTTGGCCTCGCGGGCGCTGCGTCCGCCGCGGACCGGCGTGCCGCGCGCGATGTACTGGCGCAGCGCGCGGGTGGAGAGGGTGCGCAGCTCCTCCTGCAGCGAGGCGGCGTCGCCTGCGTCGCGGTACACGCCGCCGCCGGCCGCGGCGATGCACTTGAGCTCCTGCCGCGCGGCGCGGTCGACGTTGAGCCCGATCGCCTGGATGCGCAGGTTCACGCCGCCCTTGGCGATCTCCCGCGCCACTTCGCACGGCGGGGGCGGCTGACAGGTGTCCTTGCCGTCGGAAACCAACACGATCGTGCGGGATCCGCTGGTACCGAGATCGTTCGCCGCCGCGCGCAGCGCGAAGCTGATCGGCGTCCGGCCGCGCGCCCGGAATCCGCGAATCTGCTGATCGGCGTTGGCGCGGTCCAGTGGGCCGATCGGCAGCACCAGGCGCGAGTCCTGGCATGCGGGCCCGATCGGCCGCGACGGGCGGCCGCCGCCAAACACCCGCAGCCCGACCTGGGTCTGCGACGGCAGCTCGTCGAGCAGCGCGACTGCGGCGTCCTGCGCCGCGTCGATCTTCGCCTGCCCGCCCGACCCGTAGCGGCTCTGCATGGATCCCGAGGCGTCGAAGGCGAGCAGGATCTTCGGCGGGCCGGTGGTCTGCGCGCTCGCCGCCGCCGGCAGCGTCAGCAGCACGGCCACGACGGTGACCATGCGTGCTCGCCACGTGCTGGCCGTCGCGTCCATCGCCTCGAAGTGATAGCAACTGCGACGAGGCAACCGATGGCAGCCACCGACGTCATGCACTGCGCGAACTGCGGCACGCGCATCTCCAACCGAGCCCGCTTCTGCCCTGTCTGCGGCGCCCGTCAGGAGGACTTCGCGCTGCCGAAGCCCGTCGTGCCGCCGCCCGCGCCGGAACCCGTCGTGCCGCCGCCCGCGCCGGAACCCGTCCCCCCGCCGCCGGAGCCCGTGGCGCCCCCGCCGCAACCCCCGCCGCCGGAGCCCGCGCCCGCGGCGGCTCCGCCGCGACCCGCCGCGACGGAGCGGATCGCCCGGGTGGACCCGCAGGCCGGCGAGCTGTCAGAGCTTCTCGTGGCCCGGCTCGCCGTGCCGGGCATGATCGGCGCCGCGCTCGCGGCCGTGATGGCCGCCGTCGGGGTGCTGGCCGCCGGCCTCGTGCTCGCCGCCATCACCCCCGACGCGTCGATCCTCGGTCAGCTCGGGACAGACGCCAACGTCGTCACCGAGGGCTTCCGCCAGGCCGTCGGCACGCTGCTGGCGCCCGTGGTCGGAGTGCGGCTCGCGCCCATGCTCCTCCTCGCCATCCCCCTCGTCGCCGTCGTGCTCGCCGTCCGCAGCCAGCTGCATCGCACGGCGGACGCCCGCCCCCTCGTCCGCGTGGCCTGGGCCGCCGCCAGCGCGCCGCTCTTCGCACTCTTGATGCTCGCCCTGGCGGTGCTCGGCGACGTCGACGTCGGCGGCGCCTTCGGCCTCGGCCTGCTGTGGGGCCTGCTCGGCGCCCTCGCCGCCGTCGTCCCCGTGCTGCCGCCGTCAACCGCCGAGCGGAGCCCGCTCGCCGGCACGGCGCTGGCCGCGAGTCGCGCGGCGCTGCGCCCGCTGGCCGTGGTGCTGGTGGTCTTCACCGCGCTCGGCCTCATCGGCTGGCTCGCGCAGGTGGGGTCCGGGGTGGACGAGGTGCGCCTCGGCCGATCGGCCCCCACGGCGCTGATCGAGGAGGCGGCCTTCGCCGGCGAGCACAGCGTCCACCTCGCCGCACTCGGCGCCGGCGCCCGTTTCAGGACCGATGCCGGGGGGGCGCTGGGCCTGCCCTTCGCGGTCGATGACGCGACGGCCGTCCCGGGGCCGGATGGCCGGCTGCGGATCTTCTCCTACAGCGGGCCGCTGCCCGCGTACCTGGTCCTGCCGGCGATCGTCGTGCTGATGGGCCTGCTCGCGCTCGGGGCGCTGTACGCCGGGTTCACGGCTGCGCGGGCCACGGGAGCCGCGACGCTCCCCGCCGCCGCGGGCTGGGGCGCGATCACCGGCCCGCTGTGGGCGGTCGCCATGGCCATCGCGGTCGCGCTCGCCGGCGGCGCGTTTCATGGCGAGGCCGACGCCGGATCCGTCGTCGCGCTGTACCTGCTGGGCGGCGCCGCGCTCGGCGCCGCCGGGGGAGCACTGGCCGCGCCGCGCTCGGCTCCGCCTCCGCCGCCGCCTCCGGCCTGACCCCACCGGCCTCCGGCTCAGAGCCCGAGCGTGCCGTGCAGCCAGCCGATCGCGGCCGGGATCAGCGCCCGGTCGATCTGGTGCGCCACGTCGGACTCGTGGTAGGAGACCTCGAGGCCAGCGGCCTGCAGCAGGTCGCGTGCCTGGCGCGCGAACTCGACGTCCATGACCTGGTCGTGCCGGCCGTGGGCGATCAAGGCGCGCGTACCGGTGCGGTGCTCGACGTCCGGCGTCCAGCCCTTGACCGTCGGGATGAACCCGCTGCAGGCGAGCACGCCGGCGACGGCCGGCCGGCCGGGGTCGAAGGCCATCGCGTAGCTCATGACCGACCCCATCGAGAAACCGCCGAGCACCGTCTGCGCCGCGGTCAGCCCGGTGCGCTCGAACAGCTCGTCATGACAGGCGGCCAGCTCGGCGCGGGCGGCGTCGAACGTCTCCGGGTCTGGGTAGCCGACGCGCGGCACGAGATACCAGTGGTGACCCGGCCAGCCCGCGACGGTGAGCGGCGCGCGCGGGGTCGCCACGTGCAGCCGGCGATCGGGGTCGAGCACGTCAGCGAGGCCGAGCAGGTCGTGCTCGTCGGCCCCGCGGCCGTGGTGCAGGACCAGCAGGCCCGCGGGGTCCCCATCCGCCGCGCGCTCGCGGTGCACGAGGGTCACGAGCTCACCGGGAGCGGGTGGCGAGCAGGGTGAGCGTGGGCTCAGGATGCGCCGGCGGCTGCATACCGGCAATCTAGCAGATGTAGTTGCGCACGCAATCGTCTGGCTCCGGCGCCGGCCCACCTATGGTCTGCGCCGATGCGCGGCAGGACGGTGCTCGTCGCGTCGCTCGCCCTCGCAGCGGCGTCGCTGCTGTTGCTCCGGCAGACGGCCTTTGACCCGACCGCCTGGCTGATCTGGGGGCGGGAGCTCTCCGGCGGCACGCTGAGCGTCATCGGCGGGCCCTCGTGGAAGCCGCTGCCCGTCGTCTTCACGACGGTGTTCTCCGGCGCCGGTGACACCGCCGCGCCGCTGCTCTGGCTGCTCGTCGCGCGCATGAGCGGGCTGCTCGCGGTCGCCGTGATCTTCGGCCTGACACGGCGGCTCGGCGGTGTCCGCGCCGGCGTGGTCGCGGCGCTGGCACTCGTCCTCGCCAAGGAATTCCTCTACAACTGCCTGCGCGGGGACTCCGAGGGCCTGCTCGTGCTGAGCGCGCTCGGCGCGATCGACCTGCATCTCGTGGGCCGGCGCCACCTCGCCCTGGGCGCCGCCTTCTGCGCTGCGCTGCTGCGCCCCGAGGTGTGGCCCCTGCTCGCGCTCTATGCGCTCTGGCTCGTGCATGACCAGCGGCGCGCGCGCACCGGGGCGCTCGTCGCCGCGTGCGCGGTCGCGGTGCTGGCGGCCTGGTTTGCCCCCGACTACATCGTCACCGGCGACTGGCTGCGGGGCGTCTCTCGCGCCCTTCACCCCGTGCCGGGCTCGCCGGCGCAGTCGAGCTTCCCGTTCGGGCTGACGTTCGTCCACGCCGCCGCCTTCCTCGCGTGGCCGGTCTACGCCGGGGCGGTCTACGCCACGCTGCGCGCATACCGTCGCGACGAGCGCGAGCGCGACCGCGAGCGCGACCGCGTTGTGCTGGGGCTCGCGGGCGCCTCCACGCTGCTGATGCTCATGGTCGCGCTGCTGTCGCAGACGGGCTTCACCGGGAACATCCGCTACGTGACGCTGCCCGGGGCGCTGCTGTGCGTGCTGGGAGGGCTCGGGCTGCCGCCGCTCGTCGCCGCCCTGCGCGTCCGCGCCCGTCCCGCCCTCGTATGGGCGGCCGCCGGCGCGGCTGCGATCGGCGTGCTCGTCAGCGCGGGGATTCTCGTCAGCGGCGCCGTGCGCCTGGCCCGCGACGAGCACGCACTGGGCGCGCAGCTGGACCGCGCGATCGCGCTCGCGGGCGGCAAGGCCGGGCTTCAGGCCTGCGGCAGCGTCGCCGCCACGCCCTTCGAGCGCCAGGCCGTCGCCTACCGGCTCGGCCTGCGCTCGCTCGACGTGTCCACGCACGCCGTCACGCCGGGCACCATGCTCGTGCGGATCGGACGTCCGGCTCCGGGCGCGCTGACGCTGCCGGTGCGCGCTCGCAGCGCCGGGTGGACCGTCCGATCGACGTGCGGGGCCCGCGGGTGACGCAGTACGCTCGGACAGGCGTGCACCACGCCCTGCACATCACCGACCTCGTGAAGCGGTACGCCACGGGGACCGAGGCGCTGCGTGGCGTGACGCTCGACGTCGCGGAGGGCGAGTTCTTCGGGCTGCTCGGCCCCAACGGCGCGGGCAAGTCGACGCTGATCCACTGCACGACCGGTCTCGCCCAGCCCACATCGGGGGCGATCGAGGTCTTCGGGCACGACGCGATCGAGCACTACGGGGAAGCGCGAGCCGCGATCGGGCTCGCGCCGCAGGAGCTCAACCTCGACTCGTTTCTCACCCTCGAGGAGTCGCTCGACTACCACGGGGGCTACTTCGGGATGCCGCGCCGCGACCGCAAGGAGCGCATCGCCGAGCTGCTCGACGCCTTCTCGCTGACCGCCAAGCGCAAGGACCGCACGCTGACCCTGTCGGGCGGCATGAAGCGCCGGCTGATCCTCGCCCGCGCGCTGATGCACCGCCCGCGGCTCCTGATCCTCGACGAGCCGACCGCGGGCGTCGACGTCGAGCTGCGCCTCGAGCTGTGGCACTACGTCCGGCGCATCAACGGCGAGGGGACGACGATCCTGCTCACCACGCACTATCTCGAGGAGGCCGAGCAGCTCTGCGGCCGCATCGCGTTCATCAACGACGGCCGGATCGTCGCCGAGGGCAGCAGCCAGGAGCTCGCGGCGCGCTACGGGGTCGCCAGCCTGGAGGACGCCTACCTCGAGCTCGTCGGGCGCAAGGAGCTGTCCCGCGCGCTCGTCCCAGACGCCGCGTCGTGAGCGCCGCACAGATCCGCTTCTTCACGCTCGTCCGGCGCGAGGTCAACCGCTTCATGAAGATCAAGCGCCAGACCGTGGGGGCGCCGCTGCTGGAGACCTTCCTCTACATCTCCGTGTTCGGCGCGGCGCTGGGCTCGCGGATCAAGCAGCTGCACGGGATCGACTACGTGGTCTTCGTGATCCCGGGCCTGATCATGATGGCCTGGGCCATGAACGCCTTCTCCAACAACTGCTCCTCGATCCTGCAGCAGAAGATCCAGCGCGCGATCGACGATCAGCTCTCGTCGCCCGCCTCGCCGGCCCAGCTGCTGCTCGCGTTGACGCTCGGCGGCTTCCTGCGCGGGATGCTGGTCGCGACCCTGACCTTCGCGGCCAGCTCGCTCCTCGTCGGCCTGCCGGTCGAGCACATCCTGATCCTCGTCCCCGGCCTCGTCCTAGTCGGCTTCCTCTTCGCTCAGCTCGGCGTGCTCGTTGGCGTGCGGGCCGAGCAGTTCGACGACATCTCCTTCGCGCAGACCTTCGTCGTGCAGCCGCTGATCTTCCTCGGAGGCGTCTTTTATTCGGCGTCGCTGCTGCCCGAGCCGTTTCAGACCCTGACGCACTTCAATCCCGTCTACTACATGATCAACCTCGTCCGCTACGGGTTCCTCGGCTACACGGAGGCCAACGTCGCGCTGTCGCTCGGACTGCTCGCGCTCGCCGCGTCCGCGCTGTTCGCGGTCAACCTGCGCCTGTTCTCCACCGGCTACAAGCTGCGCGCCTGATCAGGCGGCCCGCGCCTCGGCGGAGGCGGGGTCGGGGCCATGGCCGGAGTGCGGCGCGCGCCGGCGCTCGGCGACGTAGACCACCTCGGTGCCGGCGAGCCGGTCGTGCCAGCCGCGCCGCTGCGGCGACACGAGGATCGCGAGGAAGCCGAGCCCGAAGGGCAGCAGGGCGAGCGGGACCGCCAGCATGCGGCGGATCGCGCAGCGCAGGCCGACGCCCTGGGCGCCTCCCGCGTCGAGGCGGATGCTCAAGAAGCGCATGCCGGGCGTCGTGCCGACGAGCGCCCAGAACGCGACGACGATGCTCGCACCGACGCCGACGGCCAGGACGCCGAGGACGATCGCGGCGGGCAGCGAGAGATGTCCGCCGTTGCGGGCGACCGCCGGGAAGACCGAGGCGAACCATCCGGACGTGACCGAGAACAGGATGGCGAGCAGGCCGAGGTCGACGGCCCCGGCCACCGCGCGGGTGATCAGGCCCGCCTGGTCGGTCTCGCGCTCGTGGTCGCCGCGCCGCAGGGCGCGGTGCGCGACGCTCTCGACCGCGTCGTCGAGCGCCTCGGTGACCACGGTCAGCCGGATGCCGATGTCGGTGATCAGGCCGGCGCCCTGGGACGCGATCGCGGCGCGGACCTCCGGGGCCTGCGCGATCCGCTCCACGAGCATCTGCGCCTTGTCGCCGGCGAGGACCTCCGCCCACACCTGGTCGGCCGCGTCGGACTCGAGCGCGCCGAGGATCGCCGCCGCCACCTCCTCGCTGGTCAGCGCCTTGCTGATCGCCTCCTGGACGGCGTTGCGCTGGATGACCCGGATGACCGCGCGCTCGACGGCCGGACTGCGCAGCGCGCGGACGATCGCCTCCTCGATGCCGTCCTCGATCGCCTTGTCGACCCCGGTCGCGGCGGCGACGCGCTCGGCGCCCTTGGCGCCCGCCCCCAGCAGCCGGGCCGCCGGTGTGCGTCGACCGCCGTCTGGCACGACGGTCAGCCTACGCGCGAGCGCGGTCGAGTCACTCGCAGCATTCCATCACGTAGCGCTCGAGGCGTTCCAGGTCGAAGGCGGACCAGTCGCGCGGGTCGAGGTCGACGGCGAGATCGAGCACGGTGACGATGTCCCAGGAGTGCTGGTCGGCGCACGGCTCCGGGCTGAGGGCCTCGTGCAGGCGGAGGAACTCGGCGGCGGCGTCGAGGCCATAGGTGATGGCGAGGTTCCAGCGCATATGGGCGACGTCGACCACGCGCGGGCCCCAGGAGGCGCTCGTCCAGGCGACGACCCCCGTCAGCCGGCCCCGCGACCAGAGCGTGTTCTCGGGGTGGTAGTCGCGGTGGATGAAGCCGCGCGGGCCCGGCGGCGGCTCGGCGCGGGCGAGCTCGAGCGCCCGCTCCCAGAGCTTCGGCCGCCGCGACCACCGCGGCGGAGCCGCAGAGCCGAGGTCGTGGTAGGTGCGATAGGCGGGCACCCCACCGCGGGGGCTCACGCGATGGATGTCGGGCAGGGCACGCGCGAGCTGCCCGAGGAAGGCGTCCATGTCGCCCGGCAGGCCGGGAGGACCGCCGGGGAGGCGCGTGATCAGCAGCGTGGGCACGTCGCAGACCGCGCCGTCCGGGTCGGCGGCGACCAGGCGTGGGGCGGGGACGGGGGAGTCGGCGAGAAGCTCGAGTACGGTCGCCTCGCGCGCGGCCGTGAAGTCGGGGTCCTCCAGGCTCCATTGCGGTCGTGCCCAGCGCCGCAGGACGAGGCGCTGTGCGTGGCCGCGTCCGTCGATGACCGTGAGCGCGTGGTTCGCGTGCCAGCCGCCGTGGGTCAGGCGCCGCAGCGAAGAGATGCGGCTGCCGGGGCCCAGCGACGCGGTCACCCAGCGCAGCGTCCGGTCGGGAGGTCGGCGCCGGCGCGGATCGCTCATGGCCCCACTACAGCGGATCTGACCGTGGGAACGCGACGCTGCCAGACTGGCTTGGGTGCCGCCCGCCACCCTCATCAACGCTTTCGAGGTGCCGCCCGGCGCCGACGAGGCGTTCATCGCCGACTGGCGACACGTGTGTGACTTCGTGGCGGCCAGGGAGGCGTTCGCCGCGACGGCGCTGCACCGCGCCCTGCGGCCGGATGCCGAGTTCCGCTTCGTCAACGTCGCGCGGGTGGACTCGCCGCGGGCCTGGCAGGAGGCTGTCGACGACCCGGGGTTCCCGGCCG
>JBBQBV010000075.1:0-16958 GCA_038318085.1 Solirubrobacterales bacterium | reverse complement strand
GAAGTCCGGCTCGGGCGCGACGAGCGTGAGCTCGACGCGGTCCTCAGCCAGGTCGCGCAGGGCCATGAGTGCTTCCAGGCCCGCGACCCCGCCGCCGGCGATGACGACGCGCATGGGGCGCTCAGAAGTGGGATCGCTCATGTCTTCACGCTAAGCCGCCGCCGCGCGCCGAACATCGGGGCCGGCTACTGCTTCGCCCCCGTGGAGACTTCCTTGGAGGACGACCTTCAGCGCATCCGTTGACGCCGCGTCGGCGAACGCGTCATAGGCCGCCATCGTGTCACCAAGCGCAAAGCGATGGGTGGCGAAGACCGTCGGGTCCAGGCGCCCCTGCGCGATGAGCTTCATCAGCTGCGGGATCGTGGAGGTGTCGACGAGCCCCGTGGTGATGGTGACGTTGCGGATCCACAGCGTCTCGAGATGCAGGGTCGCCGAGTGCCCGTGGACGCCGATGTTGGCGACCCGCCCGCCTGGACGGATCAGCTCGGCGGCGAGCTCGAACGTCTGCGGAGTGCCGACCGCTTCGAGCGCGACATCGGCGCCGAGGCCGTCGGTCAGCTCCATGATCCGGGCGCGTGCGTCCTCACGGCTGTTGTTCAGGGTCGTGTCGGCGCCGAACTGGCTCGCGCGCTGCAGGCGGCTGTCGGCGAGGTCGATCGCGACGATCCGGCTCGGCGTGACCAGCCGGGCGGTCAGGACGGCGGCGAGGCCGATCGGCCCCGCGCCGACGATCGCCACGACATCGCCCGGACCGACCATGCCGTTGAGCACGCCGACCTCGTAGGCGGTGGGAAGGATGTCCGCCAGGAACAGGACCTGCTCGTCACTCAGCGCCTCGGGCACCTTATAGAGCGAGTTGTCGGCGAACGGCGTCCGCGCGTACTCGGCCTGCAGCCCGTCGATCAGATGGCCGAAGATCCAACCGCCCCCGCCGAGGCACTGGCCGTAGTGGGCCTCCTTGCAGAAACGGCAGCGCCCGCAGGCGCTGATGCACGACACCAACACGCGATCGCCCGGCGCGAGCGTAGTCACGCCGGCGCCGACCTCCTCGACGATTCCGACCGCCTCGTGGCCGAGGACGGTGCCTGGCTTGGTCTCGGGGACGTCGCCCTTGAGGATGTGCAGATCGGTGCCGCAGATCGTCGAGGTGTCGATCCGCACGACGGCGTCGGTCGGATCGACGATGCCTGGATCTTCGACGGTGTCCCAGCCCCGCTCACCAGGGCCTTGGTAGACGAGAGCCTTCATGTCAGCCTCCCTGCGATTGTGTGGGTACCCATCGCAGCACCCATCGTCGGCGCCGATATCCGTGATAAGCCACAGTGCCGCTCCGTAGGAGTCCCCGCGCGTGTCCGCCGATGGAATGGCCACAGCGGCGCTGCGACCTGACCCGAAATGCCGGCGCTTCGGCGAGTTCCGGCGAGCGCCCTGGCGCTGATGACCTCTCATGCTCTCGCTGTCGAGTTGGTCGTGCGACGGCGCTAGGGGGCTGGTCGCGCGCATCGGCCAGTCCTAGACATCCCCGTCGGACGGTTTGGTTCCATAACCGTCCGGGACGGTTGAGTGGTGAGTGGAGAACGGTGCCCGAACTCATGGCTTCTGGTTGACGCGGCGACGTTATGACACGGCGCCAGGGCGTTCCATCCGCGCCGACTACGCGATGGATCGGTGGGCTTCGTCCTACGGACGCACGGGCGGCGCGGGATGGGTCCGTAGTCGCCCCGACGACAGCGGGTAGTTCTCGCAGTTGTGGGAGTCGGCGATCAGGGCGATGCTGGGACGAGTCGAAAATGGCCGACAACCACACCGAGATGGTCGCTGACACGCCCCGCCTGACCACCGCGGTGCTCGACGTGCGTCCGATGCTGCGCGGCTCGGAGAAGTCGACGGTCGAGAAGGTGCTGCGGCGCCAAGCCGGCGTCCGACGTGTGCAGGCCAATCCCGTGGCCCAGACGGCGACCGTGAGCTATGACGCGGGGCAGACTTCGCTTGACCGACTGCGCCGGGTCGTTGAGGAATGCGGGTATCACTGCGCCGGCCAGTCGGTGCCGTCCTATCTATGTGACCCGGCCGCCGAGCCAGGTACCGCGCACCCCGCCGCCGGCTCGGGTGCGGCCCAGCCCCATGACCGCCACGCGCATGGTGACGAGCACGGACACGACCACGGCCACAGCCAAGGCCACGGCGGCGGCGGCGGCGGCGGGGGCGGGGGCGAGCATGCTGATGGGCCGGCGCTGGGCTCCCCGCAGGAGGTGATGGGTCACGGCGGTCAGGGCGGCATGTCGATGGCGGCGATGGTGGCCGACATGCGCAACCGTTTCTTGGTCGCCGTCGTGTTCGCGATCCCGATCGTGCTGTGGTCGAAGATCGGCAGCGACGTGATCGGGTTCACCGTCGCCCCGCCGTTGGGGCTGCGCGTGGACGTCTGGCAGTTGCTGCTGAGCCTGCCGGTGGTCTTCTACGCAAGCTCGATCTTCTTCACGGGGGCGGTACGCGCGCTGCGCGCGCGGACGCTGGACATGATGGTGCTCGTCGCGGTCGCGGTCAGCTCGGGATGGCTGTATTCGCTGGTGGTGACGCTGACCGGTGGCGGGGAGGTCTTCTACGAGGCGGCCGTCGTGCTGGCGTCGTTCGTGCTGCTGGGCCACTGGTTCGAGATGCGGGCTCGCGGGGGCGCCAACGACGCAATCCGCACGCTGCTCAACCTCGCCCCGCCCAAGGCGCTGGTCGAGCGCGACGGCGAGCAGATCGAGGTCTCCACTGCCGACGTCGTCGTCGGTGACCTGCTGATCATCCGCCCTGGGACGAAGATCGCCGTCGACGGGATCGTCGAGGACGGTGACAGCGAGGTCGACGAGTCGATGGTCACCGGGGAGAGCCTCCCGGTCCACAAGGCCAAGGACGCGCAAGTGACCGGCGCGACGATCAATAAGAACGGGACCCTGCGGGTCCGCGCCACGAAGGTCGGCAGCGACACCGCGCTGGCGCAGATCGTCAAGCTCGTGCAGGAGGCCCAGAGCTCCAAGGCGCCCGGACAGCGGCTCGCCGACCGCGCGGCGTTCTGGCTGGTCTTCGTCGCGCTGATCGGCGGGATGCTGACGCTCGCGGTCTGGCTGCTGTTCAGCGATCGCTCGCTCGCCGCGTCAATGCTGTTCGCGATCACGGTCGTCGTGATCACGTGCCCCGACGCACTCGGGTTGGCAACGCCCACGGCGATCATGGTCGGCACCGGCCTCGGCGCCCAGCGCGGCATCCTGTTCAAGAACGCGACGGCGCTCGAGACCTCGGCGCGCATCCAGACCGTCGTCCTGGACAAGACCGGCACGCTGACCAAGGGCGAGCCTGAGGTCACCGAGGTCGTGACCGACGGAATCGAGGAGGCCGACTTGCTGCGCCTCGTCGCCGCGGTCGAGCGCGCCTCCGAGCATCCCCTTGCGCAGGCGATCGTGCAGCGCGCCGCTGATCAGGACGTCGCCGCGGTGGCGGCCGAGGCGTTTGAGAACGTCCCCGGCCACGGCGCGCTGGCGACTGTCGAGGGCCGGCGGGTCGCGGTTGGCAACGGCCGTCTGATGGAGCGCGAGCATGTTGAGCTCGGCGGGCTGGGCGCACGCCGCGAGGCACTGGCCGCCGACGGGCACACGGTTGTCCTCGTCGCCGTCGACGGCCGGGCCGCCGCGGTGATCGCGATCGCCGACGCCGTGCGCCCCACGTCGGCCGCGGCGATCGTCGCCCTGCACGACGCAGGCGTCCAGGTGGTGATGCTCACCGGCGACAACGAAGCGACCGCCTCGCGGATCGGCCAGCAGCTGGGAATCGACACCGTGCTCGCCGAGGTGCTGCCCGGTGACAAGGCGGCCAAGGTCGTCGAGCTGCAGGCCGCGGGCCGCAAGGTCGCGATGGTCGGCGACGGCGTCAACGACGCCCCCGCGCTCGCCCAAGCCGATCTGGGGATCGCGATCGGCGCAGGTACCGACGTGGCGATCGACACCGCCGATGTCGTCCTGATGCGCTCGGACCCGCTCGACGTGCCCACCGCGCTTGACGTCGGGCATGGCACGCTGCGTAAGATGCGCCAGAACCTCGGCTGGGCGATCGGGTACAACACGGTCGCGCTGCCGATCGGCGCCGGCGTCTTCGAGCCCTCGCTCGGGCTCGTGCTGCGCCCCGAGCTCGCTGCGCTGTCCATGGCGGGCTCGAGCCTGATCGTGGCGGTCAACGCCCTGCTGCTCAAGCGCCTGCGCCTGCCCGAGGCGCCCGCAGCCGGAAGCGAGCCGCCCACGCCGGACGCGCCCGCAGCCGAGAGCCAATCACCCACGCCGGATGTCGGCCAGCACCTGACGCAACCAGCTCACGAGGCGGCGTGACGGCCCCTCGCGTACAAACGTCCGCAACCCTCGAACAACAGGAGAGACCCAAACCAGCAGCGACCTCGTGATGGGCCTGGCGATCGGAGCCGCGAGTGGAGCGCTCGCGGGATCTCTGACGGACACAGGGGTGGACGACAACTTCATGAAGGAGCTCGGCCAGAAGCTCACCCCCGGGACGTCCGCCCTCTTCCTGCTTATCCGCAAGAGCACCCCTGACAAGCTGCTGCCGCGCATCGAGCACTTCGGCGGTCATGTCATCCAGACCTCCCTGAGCGACGAAGAGGAGCGGCGGCTGCGCACTGCGACTCAGGTCCGTACTCCACGCGGACCGCAACGCGTATCAGGTGCGGATGTGAGCCGCGCGGCGTAGGCGTATCGTCGCAGTCGTGCAGGGCTCTCCCAAGCGCGACGGCGCTGAGCGCGACAGTGCGCCGGACACCGAGTGTGGTCCCTGCGTCGTGGTGGGCTTCGACGGCTCCGACGCCGCCCGCCGAGCCGTGCGCGGTATGTGCGATCGAGTCGCGCCGAAGGGGACGGTCATCGTCGTCTGTGCGTGTCCGTGCTCGGGCATCGGACTGTGCCCGTGCCGTGGTCCCGACCGCCGGCTGTCTCGCGCCCGTAGAGAGGCGGTTCTCGAGTCGGCTCTGCTGGACGCCGAGATTCCGGAGCTGGTCTCGGTCGTCCTCGAGGTTCGCGACCGCCCAGCGCCGCAAGCGATCCTCGAGGCTGCGCGCGAGCACGCCGCGGACACGATCGCGGTCGCGACGCGCGGGATCGATCGCGCGCCGCGTGGGATCGGCCGCGTGGCGCGGGCGCTCGCCGAGCTGACTGACCGCCCGCTGGTCCTGTGGCCGGCCTGAGAGCAGCGCAGAATCCGTAGCTTCCCCCCGCAACTCGAGCCATGATCACGGACGCGGCCGGCACGTCTCTGACGTACCGTCGGAGACGTGAGCCCGGACAGTCGCATCGCTTCACCCGAGCCGGTCGCGACCGTTCTGGTCGTCGATCGCCGGCCGCTCGCACGGCTCGCGCTGCGCCGCCTCGTCGAGGGCGTCCCGGGCGTGCGGATCGTCGGTGAGGCGCACGGGCTCGTCTCGACTCTCGAAGGCATCCGGAGCACGCGTCCGGAGGTCATCGTCGTCGGCCCGGAGCCCTGCCAGAGCACCACCGCCGACGTGGTGCTGCGCCTGCGCAGCGCTTCGCCTCGATCGCGGATCGTGGTCGTCGTTCGTCAGGGTGACGCCGTCACCGGCCAGCGCGCGCTGCTCGCCGGGGCAGCCGTCGCCATCCCCGAGCAGGCAGTGCAAGGGCAGCTCGCAGGAGCCGTTCGGTCAGCCGCCGGCCTTCCGGACGACGGCGGTCCGCTCCCACGGTTGTCTCGCCGCGAGTCCGAGGTGCTGCGCCTCATCGCGCTCGGGCACACCAGCCGCGAGATCGCTGCGGCGCTGCACCTGTCAGAGCGCACCATCGAGTCCCATCGCGCGAGCCTGCACCGCAAGCTCGGCGCCAAGGCGCGCGCCGACCTCGTGCGTCATGCGCTTCGCCGGGGGCTGCTCCGCGACGTCTGAACATCTTCGGTCGACCTCCGGGAAAACCCGCAACCGGCTCCGGCCGGCCGTGTTCGCCTGTGCTTAGGTTGCCGCCGTGCCGCCTTCGCCCCTGGATCGTGAGCGGCTCGAGCGCCTGATCGAAGTCGGGCGCGGACTCCTGGTCGAGCTCGATCTCGACGAGGTCTTCGATCGTGTTCTCGGTATTGCCCGCGAGCTGACGGGAGCGAAGTACGCGGCGCTCGGCGTCCTGGACGAGGATCGGCGCCAGCTGGCCGAGTTCCACACCCGAGGTATCGACGAGGAGACCCACCAGGCGATCGGAGACCTGCCGCGCGGACGCGGCATCCTCGGCGTGCTGATCGACGACCCGCGCCCGCTGCGACTCGACGACGTCGGAGCACATCCGAAGTCGTACGGCTTCCCACCCAGCCATCCTCCGATGAACACCTTCCTCGGTGTCCCGATCCTGGTCCGCGGCGAGGTATGGGGCAACCTATACCTCACCGAGAAGGCCGGTGGCGAGGGCTTTGACGCCGCCGATGAAGCCTCTGTGGTCGTGCTGGCCGACTGGGCGGCCATCACGATCGAGCATGCGCGGCTGTACCGGTCCGCAGACGCCCGCCGCCGCGAGCTTGAACGGGCGGTGCGCGGCTTCGAGGCGACCGCCGCCATCGCGCGGGCGGTGGGTGGCGAGACGGATCTCAACCGCGTCCTGGAGCTGATCGTCAAGCGCGGGCGTGCGCTCATCGAGGCTCGATCCGTGTTGGTGTTCCTCCGGGAGGGCGACGAGTTGCGCGTGGCGGCACGAGCCGGAGAGCGTGCCCCAGCCGCGCATGGCCTCGTCGCGATCGCGGATCCGCTGGTCAAGGAGTCGCTGGAACGTCAGCGACCGCTGCGACTACACAAGGCCAAGCACGATCTCAGCGGTCCTGCCGCCGATTTCGGTTTTCCCGATGCGAGCTCCGCGCTGGTCGCTCCGCTCGTGTACCGCGGACAGGCGGTCGGCCTGCTCGTGGCTTTCGACCGCCTCTCGGGCGACGCGTCGTTCACCAGAGATGACGAGCAGGTTCTCGATGCCTTCGCCGCCAGTGCGGCCACGGCGGTGGCAACCGCGCAGACCGTGCAAGCAGAACGCCTGCGCCATTCGCTGGAAGCCTCGGAGTCAGAGCGTCGCCGCTGGGCTCGCGAGCTGCACGACGAGACGCTGCAGGCGCTCGGCGGGCTGCGCGTCCTCCTAGCGGGCGCGGCGCGCAGCGATGACGCCGAGCGCAAGCAGGCGGCGCTGGAGGCGGCGGTCGACCAGCTATCGCAGGACGTCACCAACCTTCGGGCGATCATCGCGGACCTGCGACCCGCAGCACTCGATGATCTCGGCCTCGAGCCGGCGCTCGATGGGCTGTTGGAGCGGCTCGCCGTCAACCACGGCTGGGAGCTGCGGTCCGAGCTCGATCTTGGCCCCCGCCGCCTTACGCCAGCGCTCGAAACCGTTGTCTACCGCCTCGTGCAGGAGGCGCTCACGAACGTGGCCAAGCACGCGAACGCCGACACGGTACAGGTTCACGTCGTGCCCGATGGCAAGCGGCTCGAGATCCGTATCGCCGATGACGGGGCCGGCTTCGACACACACGCCCAGCTTCCCGGCTTCGGGCTGCTGGGAATGCGCGAGCGCGTCGCCTTGTCCGGCGGCGACATGATCGTCCGGGACCACGAAGGGACAGGGACCGAGGTACTCGCCATCCTGCCCCTGCTCTACGACGAGAACGGCGGCGTGGACGACCCCTGACCGCCCTTCGAGCCGCCGAGGCAGACGACCGGCACTGCGGCGCCACGAGCCGTAGCTTCCACGGACCAACCGCGGTGTTCCGCGCGGATGGCGTGCTGCGCTCGGGGACGCGTGCGACCTCCATGGTCAGGTGTGGTCGTGCGCGGTCGGGCCGACGGGCCGGTCGACGTTGGGCTTGGGCTGCAGGTCGAGCGCCGCGCGGCGCTGCTCATACTCCTCCACGGAGATAGAGCCTTCGGCCAGACGCCGGCGCAGGATGTCCTGGGGAGTGTCGCTGCGGCGCGTGAGTCCGCCGCGGACGAGCCAGACGACGAGCGCGACGATAGCGCCCCAGAAGATGACCATCCCGAGCATCATCACGATCCAGCCTCCGGTTCCCAGGTTGTGGTGATAGGGCCAGGTGTCGGCCAGCACGGTCGTCGCGAGGCCAGTCATGCCGACCCCTGCAGCGTGTGCCGCAGGCGGTCGAACTCCTGCTGGTCGATGTCGCCGCGCGCGAAGCGGGTCTGCAGCGTCTTGAGCGGCGTCTCATCGGTGCGCCGCCATGGGCGCCACGCCACAAGCACGCCGGCGACGCGCTCACAGATCCCGCCAACGGTGCGCCACGCGACACGCATCAGCTCAGCGACCGCGGTCAGCATCTGCATCTGGCAGGTGAACTCGTGCTCGCCGGGTTCGCTCGCGGGCAGCTCGACGGCGACGTCTTCGAACGCGCACGACCTCGTGCACGCACGGCTCGTCGTCGATGACCAGGATTCGCTCGCTCATCGGACGAGCAGCTTCCCGCGCAGCATGCCCATGCCGCAGTGGAACTCGTACTCGCCCGCCTCGTCTGGCGTGAACTCGACGGCGATGAGTTCGCCCTCGGGCAGCTGCGCGCGCCGCGCGAAGTCCGGGAAGATGACCTCTTCGGAGCAGGCTGCGGTCTCCTGGCGCAGGAAGTTGAGCCGCACAGGCCTGCCGTGCTCGACGACGATCACGTCGGGGGTATAGGCGCCCTTGACGACGATGGTGGCCTCTTGGGCGCCGGAGGATGTGAGTGCCGCCTGGATGCCGGCACGGCGCGGGCCCCAGAAGAACCATACGACGCCGGCGATCGCGAGCAGGCCGGTGATCGTGACGAGGATCTGATCGATGGTCATCGCTGGGCCTCCTTGGGCTTCCAGGTGCGCAAGCGGTTTGCGTTGCTGACGACGGTCACGGAGCTGAACGCCATCGCGACGGAGGCGATCAGCGGCGAGAGCAGCAGGCCGGTCAGGGGGTAGAAGACGCCGGCGGCGATCGGCAGGCCGGCGCTGTTGTAGATGAAGGCGCCGAGCAGGTTCTGCTTGACGTTGCGGATCGTCGCGCGCGAGATCTCCACGGCCGTGACGACGCTGCGCAGGTTCCCGCCGACCAGCGTCACGTCGGACGCCTCGATCGTGACATCAGTGCCGGTACCGATCGCGAAGCCGACGTCGGCCTGGGTCAACGCGGGGGCGTCGTTGATGCCGTCCCCGACCATCGCCACGCGCCTGCCGTCGAGCTGGAGCTTGTGGACCTCGTGGGCCTTGTCCTGCGGCAGGACCTCGGCGAGCACGCGGTCGACGCCGACCTGGCGTGCGATCGCCTCGGCGGTCGCACGGTTGTCGCCAGTGATCATCGCGACCTCCAGGCCGAGCTCGCGCAACCGCCCGATCGCGGCGACCGAATCCGGCTTGATCGTGTCGGCGACCGCGATCAGGCCTGCGGCGTGACCGTCAATCGCGAGATACATGGGTGTCTTGCCGTCGGCGGCGAGCTCTGCGGCTGCGGCGGCGAGCTCGTCGACGGCGATGTGGCGGTCGGCCATGAGCTTGCGGTTGCCGAGCAGCACCGCGCGGCCGTCAACGGTCGCCTCGACGCCATGGCCGGGGATCGCCTCGAAGCGCTCGGGCTCGGCCACGCTAAGACCGCGGTCGGCCGCTCCTTGCACGATCGCCTGCGCGAGCGGGTGTTCGGAGCTGCGTTCGACCGCGGCGGCCACCGTGAGCACGTCTCCCTCGGCAAAGCCCGGGGCGACAATTACGTCGGTCAGGGCGGGTTTGCCCCACGTGATCGTGCCGGTCTTGTCGAGCACGATCGTGTCGAGCTGCCGGGCGGCCTGGAGCGCGTCGCCGCCGCGGAAGAGGATGCCTTGCTCGGCGCCCTTGCCCATCCCGACGGTCAGCGAGGTCGGCGTGGCGAGCCCGAGCGCGCACGGGCACGCGATGATCAGCACCGTCACGGCGACGATGACGGCGTAGGAGAAGGCGGGTGTGGGGCCGAGGTCGTACCAGACCACGAACGACGCGAGCGCGGTGATGATGACCGCTGGGACGAACACGCCGGCGACCTGATCGACGAGCCGCTGGATTGGCAGCTTGGTCGCCTGCGCGTCGCCGACCATGCGCACGATGCTCGCCAGCGCTGTGTCCTTGCCGACCTTCGTCGCGCGGAAGCGGAACGCGCCGGTCTTGTTGATCGTGGCGCCGATGACCTCGTCGCCGGGTGCCTTGTCGACGGGCAGCGACTCGCCCGTGACCATCGACTCGTCGATGCTCGACTCGCCCGAGACGATCTCGCCGTCGACCGGGATCTTCTCGCCTGGGCGGACCGCGACTATGTCGCCGACGACGACCTCCTCCACCGGCACGTCGACCTCGACGCCGTCGCGGATCACCCGCGCGGTCTTGGCCTGCAGGCCGACGAGTTTGCGGATCGCCTCCGACGAGCGTCCCTTCGCTTTGAGCTCCAGCGCGAGACCGAGCACGACGAGCGCCGTCACGACGGCGGCGACGTCGAAGTAGACCTCGGCGTACTTCTCCTTGGGGAAGATGGCGGGGTCGCCAACGGCGACCAGCGAGTAGACGTACGCGGCCGTGATCCCGGTCGCGATCAGCGTGTGCATGTTGGCGCTGCGGTGCTTCAGCGCCTGCCAGGCGCCCGCGTAGAACTGGCTCGCTGCCCACACCAGCACCGGCAAGGTCAGCAGGGCCAGGCCACGCCACACCCAGTAGAGGCCATCGCTGCCGCGCTGAAGCCATGAGACGTCCTTCAGTCCCGGGACGAGCATCGTGTTGGAGAGCAGCAGCACGGGCACGGCCACCGCCGCCGAGAACCAGAACTTGCGCATCAGCATCCGGTGCTCGCGTGCGCGGCCGCGGTCCTGGCGCGCGAACTCGTCCTCGGCCGGCTCGTCGCCCTTCCCGTGGGCCTTGTAACCGGCGCGCTCGATCGCCTCCTCGAGCTGCTCGACGTCGAGCGCGGCCGGCGCGAACGTGACGCGTGCCTCCTCGGCCGCGAGGCTCACTGTCGCGTCGAGCACCCCCGGCACGCTCTGCAGCTCGCGCTCGAGCCGCGCGACGCAGCTCGCGCAGTGCATCCCCTCGATCCCCAGCTGTGCGGTTTCTCGCTCGCTCTCGGAGTCTGCGCTGGGCGGTGTGGTCGTGTCGATCGTGGTCATCTCAGGCTCCATCTTCATCCGCGGCCGAGCATGCGTCCGACGGCGCCCATCAGCTCGTCGACCTGCGGTCCAGCGTTCTGGTCGGTGGTCATGCAGGCGCGTGCGTGGCCGTCCAGCAGGCCGAGGCTGACCTTGTCCAGCGCCGCTTGGATCGCGCTGATCTGGGTCAGGATGTCGATGCAGTAACGGTCTTCCTGGACCATTCCGGCGATGCCACGCACCTGGCCCTCGATGCGAGCGAGGCGAGCGAGAACCTGATCCCTGCTGGCGGTGTATCCGTGGTCCTTCGGCATCGTCGTCACCTCAGCCCCAGTCCCCGACGGCGCGGCGCAGGACGATCGCGACGGCGACGGCCAAGGCGGCGGTCCAGCCGAGTGAGAGCAGCAATTCGGCGCTCGCGTGGAAGGGGCCGGAGAAGGCTCCGTCGTACATCACGCGCGACGGGCCGTAGCCGGGGAGCAGCACCGCGAGCCGGCCAGGCGTGACGTGGAACATCGGGGTCTGCACGACGCCAAGGTCGGTCATCACGAGGAACAGCATCACGTAGGTGGCCGCGAGCTTGTCCAGCAGCGCTCCGGCGAGTGCGCCGATGGCCGCGTAGATCAGGCCGAGCAGCATCAGGGAGACGATCAGCGCCGGCCAGTTGGCGGCGCTGAAGTTGAGCGCGGTGACGAGCGCGGCGACCGCTACCACCAGGGCCGTCCCGGAGAGCAGGACCAGCAGCCGCGCCATGACCGTCTCGCCCGGACGGAAGCCGGCGACGACCAGGCGACGATCTCCGTCAAGTGCGGATTGCATGACGAACACGCCGAGCAACGCGGCGACGAACGCAATGACGACGCCGCCCATCCCGGCACCATGGAGGTCCTTCATCGTGGTCGTGATGAACACGCCGTCGGGCAGGCCGATCCTCCGCGGCGTCGCGAGCGTCTGGGCGATCGCCTGCGTGATCACGTAGGCGGGGATCACGACGATCAGGATCAGCATGAGCGGCCGGCGCAGCTGGTCGCGGAAGGCCATCGTCGTGGCGGTTCGAGTGCGAGCGAGCGCCGTCATGACCGCGTCCTTGCAGCCACCCAGAACGCGGCCAGAGCGACGCCGACGGCGCCGACCGCGACCGCAGCCATGCCCAACCAGTCGGCACTCGGTGAGCCGTGCCCGCCGCCGGCGGCGATCAGCAACTCGGCGGCGCTGCGGGTGGGCGTCCAGGCGAACGCCCCGCTCAAGGTCATCTCCGGACTTGAGAACGCGTCGAGTGAGAACAGCAGCAGGACCATCAGCGACCCCTCGAGCGCGCCCTTCACGAACGCGCCGATCAACGCCCCGAGGCCGATGTAGATGACCGCGAAGCTGAAGATCGCGACGGCGGCGTGCAGAGGATGGCCGATGCCGCTGCGCAGCCAGAGCGTGACGAACGCCACGGCGCTGACGGAAATACCGATCGCAAGCGCCGCGGCGATCCGCGCGACCGCGACGCGCCACGCTCCAAGCCCGGCCGAAGCAAGGCGGCGGTCTGCGCCGCGCGAAGAGCTGACCTGGAAGAACGCCAGCGTGCCCGACAGGAACGCCGCGGCCCAGCCGGCACTGACCGCCGTCGCGGACTGAGCCGCGAGGGTGCCGCCGAGGGCCTTGGCAAAGTCCCCGAGGACGCTCGCGAAGATCAGGACGAAGAAAGCCGGGATCGCGACCAGCAGGGCGAGCGTCAGCGGCGCGCGCAGGTGCTCGCGCACGAATGCGCCCGTGGTCGGCAGCGCCGCGCTCAGCATCCGCACACCCTCCCGTCACGGATCTCGTACATCCGGTCCAGCCGCTCGCGCTCGGCGAGCAGATGCGACACGATCAGAATCCCCATGCCGTTGTCGCGTCGGCGCTCGGACATCTCCCAGAAGCGCAGGTAGGTCTCCCAGTCAAAGCCCGAGTAGGGCTCGTCGAGCAGCAGTAGCTGGGGCTCGTGCATCAGCGACAGCGCCAAGTTGAGCTTCTGGCGCGTGCCGCCGGAGAGCTCTTCGATCCGGTAGCTGCGGTACTTGGCGAAGTCGAGCTCGCTCAGGAGGGCATCGATCGAGCGCGACGCCGCTTCCTCATCGAGGTCGTAGGCGCGCGCGAAGAGGTCGAAGTGCTCGTCGACGGTCAGTTTGTCCCAGAGCATCGGGACCTGTGGGCAGTAGCCGAGCCGCGCCGGCCTGTCGACCTCGCCGGCATCGCGCCCCAGCAGGCCGACGACGATCTGCATCAGGGTGCTCTTGCCCGAGCCGTTCTCGCCGACCAGGCCGACGAGCTCGCCGGCGCCGACTTCGAGACTGGCGCCCTTGAGGACCGGGATCGTGCGGCGGCGCGGCCAGATGCCGCGGTGAAAGCTCTTCGTAACGCCGGAGACCCGCAGCACGGCGGGCAATCCGGTTTCGTCCGTCCGCGCAAGCGGAGCCGCGACTGTGTCGATCGTCATGCCACCAGCTTCACCGGCCTCGGTGCCGCCCACATCCGTATGGCCTACCCCCACCGGGTAGGGCTTTCCCGCAGCGTGATTGGCTCGAGCGTCGTCATGCGATCACGATCCAAGCGTGAGACCCGGCGCAGCGCTCTCGCTCCCGTAGAGGTCAACGCGACGCGTTGGATCGCCGTGCGGGGGATAGCCGCGCGCTGTGCGGCGCGTAGGTTTGGCTTGTGCTCGAGCACCTGCTTCTCGCCATCGTGGTTTGCGTCTGACTGAACGCCAGTTCCGGCCGGCTTCACGCGCTTCTGCCTGCGGTTGTCGCCGGACCCGCCCATACGCATCATCACGCTGTACTGGGGCGGTAGTTGTCATGCACGAGCACACTAGGACGGACCGTGCCCGCGGCCAACCGTGAGGAGCGCCCGCCTACCGGGCGTGGTAACTACTGACGGTCGCCGAGGAGCGAACCAGCTCGACGCACCAGCCGGGGTGGGTGATCGGAACCTCGTGGTCCGCTTCTGGGTGGACGACCGCGCGCACGTTCGCCCACTCGGCTGCCAGGGTCGCCGACCGCCCGGGCACCGTGACAGCGTCGCGCGCGCCATCGGCAAGCGTTACGGGAACCGCCCCCGCCTCGAGCGTCGCCAGCGCTGACTCCCATCCGCCCCGGCGGATTACGCCGTTCATGGCGCCGAGGTAGGAGGCCCAGGTGTGGCGTACGCCGTAGCGGGCGACGATGACCGGCCACTGCGGCTCGAGCGCGACGCTCAGCCACTCAGCCATGCTGCGGTGATGGCACATCCACGCGCACATCGCCTCCGCGCTCCGGCTCTCCAGAGCGAACAGCCGCTCCAGCGGACCCATGGCCCGGATGCGCTCGTCGGCCTCGTCGGGGCCGGCGTAGAGGGGGGCGCACAGCGCCAGGACCGCTTGGACATGCTGGCGCCGCGCGGCCCAATGGAGCGCCAGGAGGCCCCCGAGCGAGTGCCCTACGACGGTCAGCGGGGCGTCGTTGAGATCGAGCGCCGAGAGCATGTCGTCAAGCGCGTCGAGGTGGGCGCTCAACGAGAAGTCGACCCGTTGCTCGTCCATCGAGCGCCCGAAGCCGAGCAAGTCGGGCACCACGACCCGCCCCGACGCGCAGAGCGAATCCCATCCCGCCCCGAAGACCTCGCCCGATGCGGTGATGCCGTGAAGCAAGACGTAGGCGTCCCCGCCATCGCCGGCAGTGCGGACCGAGAGCGGGCCGGCTTGCCGTCGCACGCCCGCGCCGGGCCGCCACGCCCGGACCGCCGGCGATCGCCGATGAAGGGCCAGCCAGCGGCCGGCGCCCAGAGCCAGCAGCGCGCCGAGAACCGTGAAAGGACGGGAGGTCATGGGTCAGGTACGGCCCATGGCGGCGCAACCGTATGAATCACAGGCTAGACAGGATGGAGCCGCCGCGGGCGCGCTCCGTGCGCCCGCGGCATGCGATCACCGCTCGGGGGTTGCGCCCCGGACGAGATCGCCGTTGGCCTGCGGCGTGGCGGCCGCCTGCTCGGGCTCGCCGACGACCGGGGCGGGAACGACGGGCGTCGGGGGCGGGCCCGAGCCTGCGGCTGCCGCCTCGCGGCTCAGGAAAGCGCCGACCTCTCCGATCGAGCTCATCAGCGGTGCCGGGAACATGATCGTGGAGTTCTTGTCAACTCCGATCTCGACCATGGTCTGGAGGTTGCGAAGCTGGAGCGCCAGTGGGTGGGCCATCATCACGTCAGAGGCGCGCCCCAGCTCGCCGGCAGCGAGCGCTTCGCCCTCGGCGGCGATGATCTTCGCGCGCTTCTCGCGCTCGGCCTCGGCCTGGCGGGCCATCGCCCGCTGCATGCTGTCAGGCAACTGGATGTCCTTGAGCTCGACGACGGTCACCTTGACGCCCCATTCCTCGGTCTGGACATCGAGGATCTCACGGATGTTCTGGTTGATCTTGTCCGTCTCTGAGAGCGTCTCGTCGAGCGTGTGGCGCCCCACGACCGCCCGGAGGGTGGTCTGGGCGATCTGGTTGATGGCGGCAGACACGTTCTCGATCGCCACGACCGAGCGGACCGCGTCATCGACGCGGTAGTAGGCGACGGCGGAGACGTCGATGCTGACGTTGTCGCGGGTGATGATGCCCTGCGACTGGATCGGCATCACGACGATCCGCAGCGAGACCCGGTAGACGCGATCGACCAGCGGGATGATGAAGATCACGCCGGGCCCGCGGGCGCCGTCCTTGACGCGACCCAACCGAAACTGCACGCCGCGCTCGTACTGCTTGAGGATCCGCACGCTGGCGGCCAGGCCCAGAAGCACAAGAGCGCTGAGCGCAGCGATCACATAGAGGGAGATCATGTCGGTTCTTTCTCGCCGGGTCCTCCGGCGCGGAGCTCGGCGACACGCTGCCGACCCGGCCTCGCCGCACGTGCGCGATGAGAGCCACGTCGGAAGCGAGGTGGCGCACTCCTGTCGGCCATGTGCGGGCGGTCGGCGTCCCCGTGCCGATCCGACTGTGACGGAGCACCGCTCCGCCTCGGTTGACCGGCACCGAAGATTGTATGCGTTCTTCAGACGCCTGGGCTCCGTAGTTGTCCGTCCCGATCAGCGGGCGGACACGGACGACACCGCGTTGGTCGGGTCCTACCGTCCGGTTTATCAAGAAGGAGGACGGACGTGATGCAGGGCCATTCGGTGAAGATGATGTGGGGCTGCGTAGCCGTGATCGCGCTCGCAGTCGTGCTCGCCGTGGCGGGCGTGAGTGCCGCAGTCGTGTTCGTTGCCCCGTTCATGCACATGATGTGGGTGATGATGTGGGTGATGATGGGCGGGAGGGGCGGCGGGTCCCGGAACAACGGGCCGTCGTAGCATCCGGTGGGGCCCCGTCGCGGCACTCGACCCGAGTTCGGCGCGGTTGCGCGCGAACGGCGCGGGCGCGACGGGCGGTCGTCACCGATGGCCGCCGGCGCCGCGACACCTACGCTCAAGTCCAATGACCGCCTCAGCCCCCACCTTTGCCGAGGCGCGCGTCGCGGACGTCATGCACGGACCTGTGATCACCTGCGGCCCCGAGACCCCGATTCAGCTCGTCGCGCAGACGATGGCCGACGAGCACGTCCATGCCGTCATCGTCACGGGCATCGAGCGCACCGCCTGGAGCGTCGTCACGGCGCTCGACGTCGCCGCCGCGGCGGCGACGGACGCGATCGAGCACGTCGCTCGCCAGGTTGCTGCGGCGGAGCCGGTCACGGTGAGCGCCGACACGCCGCTGTCCGAAGCGGCGCGGGTCATGGTCGAGCACCAGGTCAACCACCTGCTCGTCGCCGACGCGGACGGCCGGCCCGCCGGCGTC
>JBBQBV010000074.1:0-17011 GCA_038318085.1 Solirubrobacterales bacterium | reverse complement strand
CTAGGCTCCACCGGCTGATGCTCAGGACTCCCGGGGACGCGAAGATCGTCGTGGTGATGCCGGCGCGCAACGCCGCGCGGACGCTCGAGCGCACGGTGTCGGCCATCCCGCGCGACTGGGTGGACGAGATCATCCTCGTCGACGACAAGTCCACCGACGACACGGTCGCGCTGGCGCGGACGCTGCCCCAGCTGCACGTCGTCTGGCACCCGCACAACGTGGGCTACGGGGGCAACCAGAAGACGTGCTACCTGCAGGCGCTGCAGCTCGACGCCGACGTCGTGGTGATGCTGCATCCCGACGGCCAGTACGAGCCGACGCTGATCCCCGAGATGGTGTCGCCGATCCTCGAGGGCCGGGCCGACATGGTGCTCGGCTCGCGCTTCATGACGCCCGGCGGGCCGATGGCCGGCGGCATGCCGCGTTGGAAGTACGCCTGCAACCGCGTGCTGACCGTGGTCGAGAACCGCATCCTCGGCACGCACTTCGCCGAGCTTCACACGGGCTACCGGGCCTACTCGCGCGAGCTGCTGCTCGACGTGCCCTGGCTGCGCAACTCGATCGACTTCGTCTTTGACTCCGAGCTGCTCTTTCAGGCCGTGCACTTCGGCTTTCGCATCGAGGAGGTGCCCTGCCGGACGATCTACGCCGACGACGCCTCCAGCGTCTCGCTGCGCCAGGGGATCATCTACGGGCTCAAGACGCTCTGGGGCGCCGTCCGGCTCGTGCTGCACCGCACGAAGCTGTGGCGCTCGAAGAAGTTCGTGCCGTGAGCCGGCTCGTCACGGGGGAGCGGGTCGTCACCGCCGAGGGCGGCTTCAACCCCACCTACCAGCGCCACGTCGCGACCTACCGGCTGTGCGCCGCGCTGCTGCCGCTTGGCCGGGTGCTCGACCTCGGCTGCGGCACCGGGCACTCGTTCGCCGAGCTCGCACCGCGTGAGACCGTCGGCGTGGACCTCTCAGCCGCGGCGCTGGGCGGCCAGGACCGCGAGACCGTCGTCGCCGACATGCGCGAGCTGCCGTTTGACGACGCGAGCTTCGCCTCGGTGCTCGGCGTGCAGTCGATCGAGCACGTGCCCGACCCCGAGCGCGTCCTCGAACAGGTGGTGCGGGTGCTCGAGCCCGGCGGGACCGCGGTGTTCGTGACCCCGAACCGCCTGCAGTTCGCGCGCGCCGACGAGGTCATCGACCCCTACCACTACACGGAGTACGACCCGCAGGAGCTCGCGCAGCTGTGCCGCCCGGGCTTTGCGTCCGTCGAGCTCCTCGGGCTCCACGGCTCGGCGCGTTGGCGCGTGCTGGTCGACGAGGAGCTCGCGCGGCTGGACCGCATGCTGCGCCGCGACCCGCTGCGCCTGCGCCGCCTCGTGCCCCGCCGCGGGCGCCAGGTGCTCTACGACTGGCTGCTGACACGCAACCGCCGCGGCGCGCCCGACCCGCGGGCGGCAGCGATCGGCCCCGAGGACTTCTTCCTCTCACCGGAAGACGTCGAGCGCGCGTTCGACCTCGTGGCGGTCTGCACCGGGCCGCTCGGGTCTCGGTAGCGCGCTACGCCTGCGCCTGTACCGCGCGCTCCAGCGACGCGAGCCACCCGCGCGCGGTGTGGCCCCACGTCAGGCCGGACGCGCGCTCGCGCCCGGCGGCGCGCAGCCGGTCGGCGAGGGCCGCGTCGGTGAGCACGCGCTCGAGCGCCGCCGCGAGGGCGTCGGGCGTCGGAGCCGCCAACAGGCCGGCGTCGCCGACGACCTCCGGCAGCGCGCCGCGGTCGGCCGCCACGACGGGGGCCCCGGCCGCCATCGCCTCCGCGGCGGTGAGGCCGAAGCCCTCCGACAGGGACGGCAGGCAGTAGGCGTCGGCGCCCGCCATCAGATCGGCGAGTCCGGTCTCGGTCGGGCGGTCGACGACGACGATCGGGACGCCGGGGATCGGGGCCCTGGCCGCCGCGAGCAGCTCGGCCGAGTCCGGGCGGTCCGCGGCGCCGGACACGACGAGCGCGAGCGTCCGCTGTACGCGGCCGTCCGCGAGCAGCGCCATCGCCCCGCGCAGCGCGCCGAGGTTCTTGCGGCGATGGACCTGGCCGACGAACAGGACGTAGGGGGCGCCGACGCGCGCACGGCCCGCCGTCGGGCGCCCCGCGCCGAAGTGCTCGACGTCCACGCCGAGAGCCACGACGTCGATCCGCTCCGGGGCGAAGCCGTACAGCTCGGCCGCCTGTGCTCGCGAGCACTGCGAGGGCATCGTGAGCCGGTCCGCGCGCTCGGCGCCCGCGCGCCCCGCCGCCGCGAGTGCCGCGACGAAGACCGGGTCGAGCCCCACGAGCGCCGCCGGCTGCCCCCACGGCGCCTCGGACATGTAGGCCACCACCGGCGCGCCGGGCTCGGGCGGCGGCTCGTAGCCGTCGGCGAGCCAGACGTCGGCGCGGACGCGGGCGCCGGGCGCGACCTCGCGCACGCGCGCCAGCCGGTCGAGCTCGGCCAGTCCGCGCGCCCACAGGCGCCCGTGGCCGGACACCGGCGAGTGCCGCCGCACCGCGGGGCTCACGGCGACCCGCAGCGCCCGCCGTCTCACCCAGGCACGCGCCCGAGGGCGAAGAGCACCATGCCGTGGCCGCGGCGCTCGTCCCAGGCGCGGGCCGGGCGGTCCACCAGCCGCGCCGCGGGACCGGGCAGCCGCGTCCACGCGAAGCGGCCGAGGTCGGCGAGCCCCTCCGCCGGCGTCTGCACCGACGACGGCCACGTCGGCGTCTGCACGGCGACAGGCTCGAGCCCGGCCTCGCGCATGGCGCGGGCAACGCTGGTCGGCGTGTGGTGGACGAGGTGCTCGAGGGGGCGCAGGTGGATCCAGCGCTCACCGCTCGCGCGCCGCAGCCGCGAGTCCCAGTTGGGCGTCTCGACGACGACATGCCCTCCGGGTCGCGCCCAGCGCGCGAGCATGGCCAAAAACGCCGGCCCGTCCGGCACGTGCTCGAGCACATGAAAGGCCGAGACGAGGTCCCATTCGCCCTGGGGCACCCCGGAGTCCTCGAGCATGGCGGTGACGACCTCGTGGCCGCGCTCGCGCGCCATCGTCGCCGACTCGGCGATCGGCTCGACCCCGAGCGCGCGCCAGCCGCCGTCGCGCATCGCGGTGAGGAACTCGCCGGTCCCGCAGCCGACGTCGAGCACCGCGCCGCCCGGCCCGAGCCGCTCGACCAGCCGGCCGGCGCGGCCCGCGTTGAGCCCGGCCAGAAACGTCTGGAAGCGTGGGTGGCGGATGTCGAGCCCGAAGTCGGTCGCGCCCGTGTAATAGCCGTCGACGTAGACGGCCTCCGGGTCCGCGTAGCGCTGCGAGAACACCGTCGCGCAGGCGGCGCACCGGCGCAGCGCCGCCGCGCCGAACGTGAAGTCCTCGCCGTCGCGGCCGTGACAGGTCGGGCAGCGGTCGAGCGCGATGGTCGCGGGAGCGGTTGCCACGGCGCAACTGTAGATGGGTGATTCCACGACCCCGCGGCCCCGGGTCACGGCCCTGGCGCTTCGCCGGACGCGCCGGTCCGGTTTGCCCGTACTGCCGGTACGGGCTTCACCGGCCCGCCACGCCCGGCTCGGCCATGACCGCGCCCGGAACCACGGCTCTCGTGGAATCACCCATCTCGGGTCCGACCACGGTGAAGCTCTCGTCGCGGTAGAGCACCGCCGCCCCCCGCGGGGGTGTCGCGAGGCAGCGCCGGGCGGTGAACGGCGCGCGCAGGTTCTCGAACGGGAAGGTGGCGAGGACGACCCAGCCGCCCAGCGCCCGCGCCCGGACCTGCGCGCACGGCTCTGCGGCGCCGACGAGCGCGATCCGATGCTGCAGGCGATCGCCGGCCAGCGGCGCGAGCATCTGGGGCGCGAACGCGACGGGGAAGCCCGACGCCTGCCAGGCCGGCTGCGCCGCCGCCCAACTGACGACGCCCTTGGAGCGCAGCCACGGCGCGGCGCCCTGGCGCCGGGCGAAGCCGTGCCCGACACCGACGAGCGCGAGCACGCCGAGCATCGCCGCCGCGGCCGCCGCGGCGCGCCCGAGGTCGGGCAGGCGCCGCAGCGCGGCGGCGACCGCCGCGCCGAGCACCGCGCCGGCGAGCAGCGTGGTCGTCGACGGCATCGCCACGAGGTCGAGGTGCTGCGTCTCACGGATCGACCACGCGCAGGCCGCCGCCAGCGCCATCGCCGCGAAGATTCGCAGCCGGCGCGTGCCCGTCGCGGCCAGGGCCAGGGCGACGGCCGCGGCGCCGATCGCCGGCAGCAGGTAGCGCGTCGTGGTGGCGGAGACGTCGAGGATCGGATCGTCCGAGACCCCGGTGAAGGGCGCGTTCGCCCACGTCGCGAAGGCCACCAGCGCGACGGCCCCGGCGAGCAGCGCGCGCCTGCGGCGATGGACGAGCGGGGCGAGCACGCCGGCGCCGAGCACGATCAGGGCGCCACCGAGCGTGCGCCGGATCGACTCGCCATTGCGGGCGAGGGTCGTGCCCGGCCGGTCAAAAAACGAGAAGTCCACCCGATCGAACAGCGCTGGCCGCGGGTCGCCGAAGGGCGTCGCCTGAAACGGCCACAACGGCGAGCCGTGCACGATCAGGTTGCGCAGATACCACAGACCGCCCACCGCAACCCCGGCGAGGGCCGCGATCGCCACCAGCGGCACAAGGCCCCGTGCGCGCCGGTGGCGCCACAGCGCCCACGCCGCGAGCAGGACGAGCAGGGGCGCGGTCGTCGTCTTGGTCCCCACGGCGAGCGCGGCGGCGAGGAGGGCCGCGGCCAGCAGCCGCGGGCGGCGCTCGGCGGCGGCCACGAGCGCCGCCGCGGTCCACAGCCACGCCGCCGCCGGGAGGTCGGTGTGCGGCCCGATCAGCTGCGACGCGGCGATCGGCGAGAGCAGCACCGCGGCGATCGCCAGCCCACTGACCAGGCGGTCGGCCCCGAGCCGCCGCAGTCCCAGCCACCCGGCGAGCACCGCCAGCAACGTCATGGCGGGGACCCACGCCAGCGAGGCGGCGGAGGAGCGCGCGATGGCGACGACCCAGCCGACGAGCAGCTCGTTGGTGACCGGGTAGTAGCCCTGGGGAAAGTCGTACTGCAGCGTCTCCACGCTGCCCGGGTGCCCCTGCTGGATCCACAGGATCGACTCCGGCAGGTGGTAGGTGAGCGGGTCGACCCCCAGGCCCGGGTGCCGCGCGAGCCAGGCCAGCCACGCCAGAGCGGCGCCTGCGAGCGCGCCGAGCAGCACCTGCGCCGGGCGGCCCAGCCCGCGCCAGGCGTCGGCGAGCGCGCGCCAGCCGGGGGCCGCGACCGGCCCGGGCGAGCGCCGCCACGCCAGCAGGCCCGTGACCACCGCGGTCGCGGTCAGCGCGACGACGGAGCCGCCGAGACCGGCCAGTCCGAGCGCCAGCGCCTCGAGCCCGGCGAGCGTCGCGGCGAGCGGCGCGGCGGCCACCGGCACCTCGAGCCCCCGCGCTCCCAGCGCCCGCGCTCCCCGCACGCCTGCGCCCGCGATCGAGGCGGCCGCCACGACCAATGCGAGCGCGTGCAGGAACGCCACGTGGGGCCGCTCAGCCCCGGCGTGGAGAGGTCGCGGAGGGCGGCCCGAGCATCGGACCGGCACACTAGTGCGCAGAATGGATGCTCCGCAGGCCACCGCCACCGAGCCGCGCTTCGACCTGGGCGGGCGCTCCTTGCGCGAGCACGCGGCGCGCGGGACGGTCGTCAACACGGTCTTCCTGGTCGGCGTCAACGGCCTCGCGCTGCTGCGCGGCTTCCTCGTCGCGGGCTTTCTGACGCGCGCCGAGTACGGGGTCTGGGGCGTGCTGTTCATCTCGCTCGGGACGCTGCTGGTGCTGCGCCAGATCGGCGTGTCGGATCGCTACGTCCAGCAGGACGACGCCGACCAGGAGCGCGCGTTTCAGGTCGCGTTCACACTCGAGTGCCTGTTCACCGGCGCCATGTGCGTGCTGCTGATCCTGGCGGTTCCCGTCGTGGCGCTCATCTACGGCAACGCGGCCCTGCTCGCGCCGGGCTTCGTGATGGTCGCGCTGCTGCCCGCGCTCGCCCTGCAGTCGCCGCTGTGGGTCTTCTACCGGCGGATGGAGTTCGTGCGCCAGCGCCGCCTGCAGGCGATCGACCCGCTGGTGGGCTTCGTGGTCGCCGTCGGCCTGGCGATCGCGGGGGCCGGCTACTGGGCGCTGATCGCCGGCACCGTCGCCGGCGCCTGGGCGGCCGCGCTCGTCAGCCTGCGCGCCAACCCGTACCCCCTGCGGCTGCGCCTGGACCGCGCGGACGCCCGCGCCTACCTGCAGTTCTCCTGGCCGATCGCCGTCGGCGGCCTGAGCACGATCATCATCGCCCAGGGGACGGTCCTGGCCGGCTCGGCCTCCGTCGGGCTGGCGGGGGTCGGGGCGATCACCCTCGCCTCGGCGATCATCCAGTACTCCGACCGCGTCGACCAGATCGTCACGCAGACGCTGTTCCCCGCCATCGCGGCCGTCAAGAGCCGCCCGGAGACGCTGTTCGAGGTCTTCGTGAAGTCCAACCGCATCGCGCTGATGTGGGGCGCGCCGTTCGGGGTCGGATTGGCGCTGTTCGCCGCTGATCTCGTGCACTACGGGATCGGTGACAAGTGGGAGCCGGCGATCATCCTGCTGCAGGTCTTCGGCGTGCTCGCCGCGATCAACCACGTCGGCTTCAACTGGTCGGCCTTCTGGCGGGCGCGGGGGGAGACCCGGCCGCTGGCGACCACCGCCGCCGTCACGACCCTCGCCTTCCTCGGCGGGACGCTCCCCCTGCTGCTGGCCGACGGTCTTGACGGCCTGGCCTGGGGGATGGCGATCATGGTCGGCGCCTCGCTGGTGATGCGCGCCTACTACGTGACGCGGCTGTTCGAGGGCTTTCATCCGCTGCTGCACGCCGTGCGCGGGCTGGCGCCGACGGTCCCGGCCGCGCTCGCCGTGCTGGGGGTCCGCGCGCTCGGCGGGCTCGGGGCGTCGGCCGCCGGGGCGCTCGCCGAGCTGGCGCTCTTCGCGGTCGTCTTCGTGGTTGCCACCGCCGTGCTCGAGCGCCCGCTGTTGCGCGAGGCGGTCGGCTACCTTCGCCGGAGATGACGGACCTCCCGCCCGTGGTGATCCTGTGCGGCGGCCGCGGCACGCGGCTGCAGGAGCACACCGCCGGCCTCCCGAAGCCGCTGGTCGAGATCGGCGGCCGCCCCATCCTGTGGCACGTCGTCCAGCTCTACGTGGTCCAGGGGGCATCGGAGATCGTGCTCTGCGGCGGGTACAAGGTCGAGCTGATCGAGCGCTTCGTGCACGAGACGCCATGGCCCGCGGGGGTGCGGGTGCACTGCGTCGACACCGGCCTGGACACGCAGACGGGCGGCCGCATCCACCGCGTCCGCGACCAGGTGGGCGACTCGACGTTCATGGCCACCTACGCCGACGGGGTCGCCGACGTCGACCTCGCGGCGCTGCTCGACCGCCACCGCGCGCACGGCGCCGGCGCCACGATCACCGTCGTGCGCCCGCAGCTGCAGTTCGGGGTCGCGCTGATCGGCGACGGCGACGTCGTCACCGGCTTTCACGAGAAGCCGCGCTCGGAGCACTGGATCAACGGCGGCTTTTTCTGCTTCGAGCCCGCGGTCTTCGACTACCTGACCGACGCCTCGGTGCTCGAGCGCGAGCCGTTCGAGGGGCTCGCCGGCGACAGCGCCCTGCACGCCTTCCGCCACACCGGATTCTGGGCCTGCATGGACACCTACAAGGACGCGACCCGGTTGAACGACCTGTGGGCGGCGGGCGAGGCCCCGTGGAAGCTGTGGACGTCGCCGTCGTAGTCCCGACCCGCGGGCGCCCGCTGCGCCTACGCTGGCTGCTCAACGCGCTCGCCGAGCAGGACGCGGAGGCCTTCGAGGTCCTCGTCGCCCGCAACGCCTCCGACGCCGCGAGCGCCGAGGTGCTCGCCGGCCACCCGCTCGTCCCGCGCGCGATCGTCGCGCCCGACGGCGCCGGGCCCGCGGCGCTGCGCAACGCGGCGTGGCGCGCGACGGACGCGGCGCTCATCGCCTTCACCGACGACGACTGCCGCCCCCCCGCGGGGTGGCTCGCCGCGCTCGCTGCGGCGGCCGCCGCCCACCCCGGAGCGATCGTACAGGGCGCGACGCAGCCCGACCCCGACGAGCTCGGCGTCTTCCTACACGCCCCGCACGCGCGCTCGCAGCAGATCGAGCCGCCGCACGTGATGGCCCAGACCTGCAACATCGCCTACCCGCGGGCGCTGCTGGAGGCCGTGGGCGGCTTCGACGAGGACTTCCCACAGGCGGTGGGGGAGGACACGGACCTCGCCCTGCGCGCCCGGGCGTCCGGCGCGCCGTTCGTCGCGGCGCCCGAGGCGCTCAGCTACCACGCGGTGGACTGGGGGCTGCGCCGCCGGCTGAAGGGCTCCTGGCGCTGGCAGCACATGGCGCTCGTCGTCCGCCGGCACCCCGAGCTGCGGCGCGAGCTGCCGCTCGGCGGCTGGGCCTGGAAGGCCGCGCACGCCCGCTGGCTGCTCGCCGTCACCGGCCTGGCCGCCGCCCGCCGCCGGCCGGCCGCGCTCGCGCTCGTCGCGCCCTGGGTCCTGGGCACCCCGGCCACCTACGGCCGCCACCCGCGCGCCCTGGCGCGCAGCGCGAGCGAGCTGCCTGGGCGCTTCCTGCTCGACGGGACCGAGACGGCGGCGCTGCTGCGGGGCTCGGCCCGCCACCGCGCGCTGCTGCTGTGACGCGCGTCGCGCTGTGCCATCCGACGTACTGGCCGGAGGTCCGCCGCGGCGCCGAGCGCATGACCCACGACCTCGCGGCCGGCCTCGCCGCGCGGGGGCACGCCGTGCGCATCCTCACATCCCACCGGGCCGCGCCCGCGCGCACCACGGAGGACGGGGTCGAGGTCCTGCGGCTGTGGCGCCCGCCGGGCGCGCGCCTCGAGCGGCGGCTGTTCGAGCCGCACGTCCAGCTCCTGCCGTTGACCTATGCGGCCCTGCGCGCCGGCGACGCCGACGTCGCGCACGCGCTGCAGGCCGGTGACGCGGCCGCCGCCGCGCGCTGGACCCGCGCGACCGGGCGACCGTCGGTGTACGCGCACATGGGCATCCCGCACCGGGCGTGGCTGACCGCCCGCCGTGGCCGGCTGGCGCTCGTGCAGCGCGCGGTCGCCGGCTGCAGCGCGGTGACCGCGCTCTCCGAGCACGCGCGCGACGCCTTCCAGACCTGGCTCGGCGTCGAGGCGCGCGTCATGCACCCACCCGTCGACACCGTCCTGTTTTCCCCGGGCGGGGCGCGATCCGAGGACCCCACGATCGTGTGCGCGGCCGACGCGCGCGAGCCGCGCAAGCGCGTCGGCCTGCTGGTCGCGGCCTTCGGCGCCGTGCGCCGCGCGCACCCGCGCGCCCGGCTGCTGCTCGACGCGCGCACCGCGGGCCCGTTTGCCGGGGACGGGGTGCAGGCTGTCGACATGAACGACCTCCCAGCGCTCTACCGCGCGGCTTGGGTCAGCGTCCTGCCCTCCTGGGGCGAGGCCTTCGGGCTCGTGCTGGCGGAGGCGCTCGCCTGCGGAACCCCCGTCGTCGGCGCCGACCGCGAGGGCATCCCGGAGGTCCTCGGCGGCGAGCCGGGGGTGGGGCGCCTGTTTTCCGGCGAGGATCCGGCCGCGCTCGCGCGGGCGCTGCTCGAGACCCTCGACCTGGCCGGCGACCTCGCCACGGCCGCAGCCTGCCGCGCCCGGGCCGAGGTCTTCTCCGCCGCCCGCTGCGCCGAGCGCCACGAGGCGCTCTACCGCGAGCTCGGCGCGTGATCCCCTGGAGGGGACCAGACGCCAGGCCCCCGACCTACCCCGTCGCCGCCACCTCACGCCGCCGTGCGCCGCCGCCGCGGTACTTGAGGTTCATGAAGGGCCGCTCGATCAGATAAAAGGACGCGCTGGCGACGAGCGTGGTGGCCGCGAAAGCCGGCACGAGCCAGGCGACCCACTCCAGCGGGGTGTCGGGGACCGTGCCCCACCAGCGCGCCTGCTGGGCGATCACGGCGAAGTGCCAGAGGTAGAACGAGTAGCTCACCATCCCGATGTGCGCCAGCGGCCGCCAGCCGGCGACGCGGCGGACGAGGTCGCGCCGGGCGTCGCCGAACACCGCGGGTGCCAGCAGCAGGAAGACGAACGGCGTGTAGAGGATGTGCTCGGCGTAGAACTGGCGGTCGGAGTAGTGGTAGGAGCTGCGCGAGCCGCTGCGGCCCACGTAACACGTGACCAGCCAGATCGCGAACGCGGCCGCCCACAGCAGCCAGGGCCGCTCCTCGACGAGCCGCAGCAGCCGCCGGGCCGGGGGCTCGGTGCCGGCGCGGCGGTGCTCGGCGACCGCCACCGAGAGCACCGCCAGGAGCATCCCCGCCCCGAGGTGGTCGAACTGGATCGGGAGGATGCGCACGAGCGTCGTCGCCGACGAGTCGAGGTTGGCCACGTCCGTGAAGAGCAGCGTGACCGCCTGCCACCCCCAGGCGCCGACGATCAGACCCGCGACGACGAGGAGCTCGGTGCGGATCGTCGCCCTCGCCGCGCGCGTCAACCAGCGCGAGATCGCGAACGCCAACAGCGGCAAAAACGCGTAGTAGGTGACCTCGATGCACAGCGTCCACGCCTGCGCCATGCCGTGCAGGACGGTGCGCGGGTTGTACAGCTGCAAGAAGCCGCCGTAGTACAGCGCGCCCCCGAGCGACTGGACCTCGTGGATGTTGAACCAGATCACGATGATCGGCAGCGCCACCCAGTAGCCCGGCACGATGCGCAGAAAGCGCCGCCAGGCGTACGCGCCGACCGAGAGCCGCCGCCCGCGGACGCGGGCGAAGACGAAGGGGCGGTACAGCAAGAAGCCCGAGATCGCGAAGAAGACGGGCACCGCGACGTCGAGGTGGATCGCGAACCGGTACCAGCTCGGGTCCTCCGCGGGACGCGTGACGGCGTACTGGTAGGCGGCATGCACGGTGAAGACCATGATCGCCGCGATCCCTCGCAGACCATCGAACAGCGGGAACGTGACGTCACGGGTGCGAGCGGGCGTCGGGGGGGCGGACACCGGGCGGCGAGTGTACCTCCGCCCGGCGACGTGGACCGGAGCGCTCGGAGCACGCTCCCTGGGCTCGCGCGCGCCCGCAGCGCCCAGGCCGCGCCGTCACGGGCGGCGCGGCCGCGGGCGCGGATACACTGCTGCGGCAATGTCCGGCCACTCCAAATGGGCGTCGATCAAGCACAAGAAGGCGGTCGTGGACTCCCGCCGCGGCAAGCTCTTCACCAAGCTCGCGCGGGCCGTCACGGTCGCCGCCAAGGACGGCGGGGGGGATCCCGATTCCAACGCGCGCCTCGCGCTGGCCGTGCAGAAGGCGCGCGACGCGTCGATGCCCAAGGACAACATCGAGCGCGCGATCGCCAAGGGCACCGGCGACGGCGCCGACGGCGCGGTGCTCGAGGAGATCGTCTACGAGGGCTACGGGCCGGGGGGCGTGGCGCTGCTCGTCGAGGCGGTCACCGACAACCGTAACCGCACCGGCGCCGACATCCGTCACATGCTCTCCAAGCACGGGGGCAACCTCGGCGAGCCCGGCTCCGTCGCCTACCTGTTCGACAAGAAGGGCCTCGTCGTCGTGGACGGCGGGCGCTACTCCGAGGACGACCTGATGGTCGCGATCGACGCCGGGGCCGAGGACATCGCGCTCGACGGCGACGTCTTCGAGATCCTCTGCGACCCGTCTTCGCTGTCTGCGGTGCGCGACGCGCTGCAGGCCGCGGAGATCGAGATCGAGACGGCGGAGGTCGCCCAGCTGCCGCAGGTCCGCGTGCCGCTCGACGAGCAGGCGGCCACGAGGCTTATGCGGCTGATCGACGCCCTGGAGGAGCACGACGATGTCGACGCGGTCCATGCCAACTTTGACGTCGACGCCGACATCCTGCAGCGCGTCGCCGGCTAAGCCCGCGGGTCCGGTCACCCGCATCGCCATCATCGCCCTGATGGCGACGGGCTCCGTGGCCATGTGGATCGGCGTCCCGCTCGGGCTGCTCTACGCCGTCTCGCGGATGGTCAAGACGACGCAGCCATCACTCGGGCCGTACATGATCATCCTGTTCGGGGTCCCGATCGGGATGACGATCATCGGCAAGGGCCTCGGCGCCCTGGACCGCTACTACCAGCGGCGCACACAGGCCCTGAGCGGGCACTACCGCCCCGGCTGGCTGAAGTCCATGCGCGGCGAGCGCCGCACGGCGTCGCACTGGACGGTGCTGGACATCGTGATGATCGCGTCGGTCGCAACGGCGCTGCTCGTGATGGCCATCTGGTTCTTCTTCTTCGCCGGGTCGAGCATCGGGTGAGCAGCCATCGGGCTCTGCAGCTCGCGCTCTAGGCGGCGAGCATGACTGGTGGGTGTCGGCCCTGGCGCGGAGGGGCGGTTGGGTTCGTGGGCACGGCGGTGCCGTCGGGCCGGAAGAACGCGAGTTCCCCGAGGGGGCGCTGGATCGTGAAGCCGTCTTCGTGGACAAGTCGATGGTGGTAGCGGCAGAGCAGTACGAGGTTGCCCTTGTCGGTCGTGCCGCCGTGGGCCCAGTGTTGGATGTGGTGGGCGTGAACGCCGTGGCTGCGCGTGCAGCCGGGGTAGCGGCAGTGGCGGTCGCGGCGCTCGAGCGCGGTGCGTAGGGCGGGGGAGACCACGCGGCGCCGGCGTCCGTGGTCGATGGTGCCGTCGGTCTGGTGTTGGGCGAGGATCACCTCGGCGTCGCATGCGAGTCGCCGCGCGGTCTGTGATGGAATGGCTGGGCCGTGTTCGAGCGCGCAGACCTCGCCTTGGCGTTGGTCTGCGGCGGTCGCGCGGCAGGCGAGCGCGTCGGCGTCGACGTGCAGGACGACCTGCGCGGGCGGGGCGCCGCTGAAGACGATCTCGGTGAGCGCGTCGGCGCGGCGGGCGCCGAGCGGTGGCCGGGGCTGGTCGTCGTCTGGATTGTACGCCGGGTGTAGCCCCTCCGCGCCGGCCTCGATCGCTTCGACGACCGCGGCGCCGTCGTCGGCGCCGAGTTGTCCGTACAGGCGCAGGGTGCCGTCGTGCTCCCACCACCAGTCGAGTCGGCGCCGGTGGTGGCCGCGGTTGGCCATCTCGACGTTGGCCGAGGGTGCGCTGCGCAACGTGGCGAGGATGCGCTCGAGCTGGCCGGCGGTCGCGGAGGCCGCCATCTGAAGCAGGGCCGCCTCGTCCTCGCTTGCGGCTGCGCGTGTGAGCGCCCGGACCTTGGAGTAGGTCAGCTCCCCGCACGCGAAGGCCGCGCGCACGAGCGGCAACTCGGTGAGGCGCCGCGCGACGCGGACGTGGTCGCGTGCCGCTCGCGGCCCGATCCCGCAGCGCCAGGCGAGCCATTCGGCAGTGCCGCGGAAGCCCCACCGCCGCGCCCCATCGCGATGGTCGAACTCCGCGACCAGCGCCAGCCAGCGCGCCATGCCGCGCTCGAGCGCATCGGCGAGGTGCACGAGCTCACGCTCGACGTCCTCGACGGTGTCCGGAGGAGCTGAGAAGTCACTCTGCATACGAACACATGTTCCCAAACGGGTCGGACGGAACCCGGGCACTGCGCGAGGCGACCGTGGCTCCGCGGAGCCACGCGCGCGCGGCACGTGGCGCGTCCCGAGGCTCGCTCAGTAGCGCGCCCCGACCGCCTCCGGCAGGGCGTCGAGCTCCGCCAGGTCGTCGGCCGACAGCTCGAGGTTGGCGGCGTCGGCGTTCTCCTCGAGGTAGCCGACGCGCTTGGTGCCCGGGATCGGGACGACGTGCTCGCTCTGCGCGAGCGTCCAGGCCAGGGCGACCTGGCCGGGCGAGGCCTCGAGGCGATCGGCGATCGCCCGGACCTGCCCCACGATCGCCAGGTTGGCCTCCAGCGCCGCGCGCGTGAAGCGCGGGTTGGCCGCGCGGAAGTCGGCATCCTCGAAGCTCGCCGCCGTGATCTCGCCGGTCAAAAAGCCGCGGCCGAGCGGGGCGAAGGGAACGAAGGCGGCGCCGTGCTCGACGGTCCAGGGCAGCCTGTCGGCGAGCGCGTCGCGCGTCCACAGGGACAGCTCGGATTGCAGCGCGGCGACGGCGTGGACGGCCTGCGCGCGGTCGAGCTCCTCCAGCGTGGCCTCGCTCATCCCGATCGCGAGGACCTTGCCCTCCTCGACCGCCTCCGCGAGGGCGCCCCAGCTCTCCTCGACAGGGACGTCAGGGTCGACGCGGTGCAGGTAGTAAAGGTCGATGTGGTCGGTCTGCAGCCGCCGCAGGCTGTCCTCGATCGCGGCGCGCAGGTGCTCGGGACGCCCGTTGCGCGAGAGGCTCGGTCGCCGGCTCTCCATGTCGGCGACGAGGCCGCCCTTGGTCGCGAGCACGGCTGCGTCGCGGCAGTCGGCCAGCGCGCGCCCGACGAGCTCCTCGTTGTGGAAGGGGCCGTAGACGTCGGAGGTGTCGATCAGCGTCACGCCGAGGTCAAGCGCGCGCTGGATGACCCCGACGGAGGCGTCATCGTCGCGGTCGGCGGGGGAGTAGGCCCAGGACATGCCCATGCAGCCCAGGCCGACCGCCCCGACCTCGGGACCGGCGGCGCCGAGGGTGCGGGCGGGGATGGAGGAAGCCATGTCGCCGAGGTTAGTCAGGCCGCGCCCAGATCTCCGTAGCGGGCAAGATACGCCCCGTCAGGCGCGCGGGCCCGCCCTCAGGCGGGCCCGCCGTCCACGGTTCGTCGCTCAGCCGTAACGCGCGGTGCGCGTGGCCCTTCTGGGCAGCAGCTGCGAGTTCCCCCGGAAGCGCACGATAAAGCGCAGCTTGCCCCGGCGGCCCTTGCCGAAGCGCTTGCGGTTCTTGAAGCGCACTTTGGAGGTGAACCGGCAAGAGCCGTGCACGGTGGCCAGGCGGCTGGAGAGCGTCCTGGCGTGCCCCTTCCGCTTGACCGTCACTCGCACCTGGCCCGTGCAGCCCTTCGCCTTGCCTACGCCGCTCGGCAGCTTGACCCCGACGGCACGAAGATCACCTTCTGGAGCACCCGCGCCGTCGCCCGAGACCTGAAGGGCGCAGCTGAAGTCAGGCGCGTCGAGCCGGTTTGCCAGGGCCACGAAGCGCGAGTTCGTGGGGTCAGCGACAAGGATCGCGGAGTTCTGCGCTCGGGGCGCTCGGAGGTCGTTGGTCGTGGCCGGGACGTTCTCGATCACGCGGGGGCTGTCCAGACTGCGATCCCCGCGCCCCGCACCCGCCCAGCCCGAGGTGGCGAGCGGCCCGCCGGTCAGCACGACCAATGCGAGCACGACGGGCACGCCTCGCCTGATGGTCATCTCGGGCAGTCCTACCAGCCGGTCGCAGGCGCCGAGCGAGCAGGCTAGTTGCTTCCGTCACCTACCAGCTCATCAGATGCTAGGTCAGATGCGGCTTTGGAGACAATACAGTCCTTGGGGCGGACGTGCCGAGCGGCGTCCCATCCGGCTGCGTATCAAGGGGGGCGACGATGGAGTTCCGGCGTATGCAGAGATGACGATTCCCAGCCCTGGCGTCTGGTTAGGCTCGTTGCGCCCGAGTGCCACAGCGGCCCGTGCGTGGCGGGTGGCAGGCGTCCTGCTGGTGTTCCTGCTCGCCGGGCTGAGCCTGGTCCCAGCGCGGGCGGGAGCCTCGTTTCCTGGTCAGACGGCCCGATCGCGTTCGGCAGCAACGCCGGGGGCCTGGTTGATGACATCTTCGCGATCAACCCCGATGGCTCGGGGCTGGTTCGGCTGACCAACAACCCCGGCGAGGACACCAACGCCGCCTTCTCGCCCGACGGACCAAGATCGCCTTCTCGAGGGATGACGCCGTGAACTCCACAGCGCAAAAACCCCGGCGCCAAATCACACACCGCCACCAAGACAATCACCCTCAAACGCCATAAATAGACGCCCTTACATGATGATCCCGAATTGCAGATCGACGATTCCCGGCCCCGATGCCTCGCCCGGCTCTTTGCGCGAAAGTGCGACAGCGGGCGGGGGGTGGCGGTTGGGAGGCCTCCTGCTTGTCGTCCTCCTGCTCGCGGGGCTGGGGCTCGCGCCGGCGCGCGCGCGGGCGTCCTTTCCCGGTCAGAACGGGCCGATCGCGTTCGAGGGCTTCGCCGCGGGCAGCATTGGGGATGACATCTTCGCGATCAACCCCGACGGCCTGGGCCGGGTTCAGCTCACGAGCCACTTCGGGGAGATCACCAGCCTCGCCTACTCGCCCGACGGCGCCAAGATCGCCCTTACCACGGACCGTGACGGCAACGACGAGATCTACGTGATGAACGCCGACGGCACGAACCCGACGCGGCTGACCACCGACGCCGCCTCAGACCTCCAGCCTACCTTCTCACCCGACGGCACGAGGATCGCTTTCGTGAGTTACCGTGGCGCCACTAGCGGCATCTTCGTGATGAATGCCGACGGTACGAACCCGACGCGGCTGGCCACCAGCCCGCCTAACAGCTCCGACGCCGATCCCGTCTTCTCGCCCGACGGGGCGAAGGTCGCCTTCACGACGTTCTCTTCGTCGACCGGTGACAGCGAGATCTTCGTGATCAACACCGACGGCACCAACCCGACGAACCTGACCAACGATCCCGCCGTCGACCGCGAGCCCGACTTCTCCCCCGACGGCGCGAAGATCGTCTTCAGCAGCGATCGCAACCCCGCCCCGTCCTACAGCGAGATCTACGTGATGGGCGCCGACGGCACCAATCCGACGCGGCTGACCACCAACGCAGAGTTCGACGACTACCCCGACTTCTCGCCGGACGGCACGAAGATCGTCTTCACCAGGCTCAATCCCATGGGCATGAACAAGCCGGCTCTCCGGGCATGATCGTAGGTGAAGTCACGCGAACTGGTGTTCGTGTGGAAGGGTGAGTGTGACTGGTCCGCAGGTGAGGTGAACGAGCGCGAGCGCGGCGTTGGCAGAGTGAAACCCGTAGGCGCGGCGGATGATGA
>JBBQBV010000073.1:0-17077 GCA_038318085.1 Solirubrobacterales bacterium | reverse complement strand
GGTCCGCCACTCGCGAACGTAGCGCTGCGCCGAAGACCAGATGCGGTCTCAGCTCTGTGGCTCAACTGCGGCGAATCGCGAACAGAGGAGCGGCGCACCCAGGGCAGGAGCCCTCCGCCGGGACGATCGTTGGGGCAGGGTCATCTCCCCCGCGTCGGCGATGGTCACCTTCTCGCCGCAGACGTACCAGCCCTGCGGGCCGGGATCCTGGGCTTCTGAGTGCTGCGTGGTCGACGACCGATCAGCCTGTCGGTGCCGGTTGCATCACGGAAAACGAGGCTCCTTGCGGGTCGATGACTGCGGCGAACCGCCCGATCGGCATGTCCATCGGCTCCATCGTGATCGTCGCCCCGAGTTCGCGGGTCTTGGCGACGATGGCGTCGCAGTCGGCGACCGCGAAGCACACGTTCCAGTGCGGCGAGACCTCCGGCGGGAAGTACTCGTCAGTCATCTGCATCATGCCGCCGACCGGTTTGCCGTCGAGCTCCCAGACGACGTAGGACTCGGGTGCGCCCTCGAACCACGGGCGACCCGCGCCCCAGCCGAAGACCGTCGGATAGAAGGCCTTGTCGGCCTTGGCGTCGCGGGTAAGCACCTCGTTCCAGCACAGCGAGTTGGGCTCGTTGACGAGGTCGGCGCCAGCAAAGCTCTTGGGCTGCCAGATGCCGAACACGGCACCGGTCGGATCGGTGAAGTACGCCATTCGCCCGATGTCCATGACGTCCATCGGCGCGACCATGACGCTGCCGCCCGCCGCCTTGACCTTGTCGGCCGTCTGATCTGCGTCGGCGACGCTGACGTAGGTCGCCCATACCGTCGGCTGGCCCTGCTGCATGTGGCCCATCAGCCCGCCGACGCTCTGGCCGTCCTGCTGGAACATGCGATAGCCGCCGGTCTCCTCGACCGGGCTCGGCTCCGTCGCGCTCCAGTCCATGAGCTCGCCGTAGAACGTCGCCGATGCCTCGGGGTCGGGTGAGGACAACTCGACCCAGGACGGGGTTCCAGGCGCGTACTCAGGCATGGGGCTCCTCTCATCGGTTGGGGTGCGTCGCGATCCTCGCACATCGCGTCACGCTGACATCTCGTGGAGACCCGGCCCTTCGCTTGGACGCCGTGCTCCTTCGCTAGGGATCGTCATGCGGGGCGTGGTCGTCGCCACGGGACGGAGGATCCGCAGGTGACTCCGCCGCGATACGGTGGCCCGCCGTGACCACCGCCGACGAGCTGCTCGCGCTGGACCGCCATCACGTCTGGCATCCCTACGGGCCGATGCCCGCCGAGCAGCCGGCGCTGCTGGTGACGTCGGCGCAGGGCGTGCGGCTGCGGCTCGCCGACGGGCGCGAGCTGATCGACGGCATGGCCTCCTGGTGGTGCGCGATCCACGGGTACCGCCATCCGGCCCTGGACGCGGCGGCGCGCAGCCAGCTCGATCGGATGGCGCACGTCATGTTCGGCGGGTTGACCCACGAGCCCGCGGTGCGGCTCGCCGAGCGGCTGGTCGCGCTGACGCCGCCGGCCCTCGAGCACGTGTTCTTCGCGGACTCGGGCTCGGTGTCGGTCGAGGTGGCGCTGAAGATGTGCCGGCAGGCGCGGCCGGGCCGCCACCGCTTTCTCACCGTCAGGGGCGGCTACCACGGCGACACGCTCGGGGCGATGGGCGTCTGCGACCCGGTGGGCGGGATGCACGCGCTGTTCGCCGGCGCGCTGACCGAGCACGTGTTCGCCGGCCGGCCGCCGCGCGAGCTCGACGACGACTATGCCGCCCAGCTCGAGGCGCTCTTCGCCCAGCATGCGCACGAGCTCGCGGCGGCGATCGTCGAGCCCGTCGTGCAGGGCGCCGGCGGCATGTGGTTTTACGACCCCGCGGTGCTGCGCCTGCTGCGCGACCTGTGCGACCGCCACGGCCTGCTGCTCGTGTTCGACGAGATCGCCACCGGGTTCGGGCGCACCGGCGCGCTGTTCGCGGCCGAGCACGCCGGGGTGACACCCGACGTGATGTGCGTCGGCAAGGCACTCACCGGCGGCTACCTGACCCTGGCGGCGACGCTGTGCACCGCGGACGTGGCGGGCTCGCTTGCGGGCGGGTCGTTGATGCACGGGCCGACCTACATGGCCAACCCGCTCGCGTGCGCCGTCGCGCTCGCGTCGCTCGAGCTGCTCGGCGAGCGCGGCTGGCGCGACGACGTCGCGCGCCTTCAGCGCGCGCTGCAAGCGGGCCTCGCCCCAGCGCGCGGGGCGCCGGGCGTCGCCGACGTCCGCGTGCTCGGCGGCATCGGCGTGATCGAGCTCGACCACCCCGTCGACGTCGCCGCCGCGACCGCGGCCGCCGTCGACCGCGGCGTCTGGCTGCGGCCGTTCCGCGACCTCGTGTACGCCATGCCGGCGTACGTGATGGGCGACGACGACCTCGCCTGCGTGACGGACGCGATGGTCGCCGCGGCCGCGGCGTGAGGACGCTCGTCGTCACGGGCACTGGCACCGGCGTCGGCAAGACGGTCGTCACGGCGGCCCTGGCGGCGGTGGCACGCGCCCACGGGCTGGCGGTCGCCGTCGTCAAGGTCGCCCAGACGGGAGACGATGCGGACGTCGAGACTGTGCGGACGCTGAGCGGCGTCGACGACGTCCACGAGCTCGCGCGCTACCCGGCGCCGCTTGCCCCCGCGACCGCCGCCGCGCGCGCGGGGACCCCCGGGGTCGGCGCGACGGAGGTGGCCGCGGCGGTCCGCGGGCTCGCCGGCCGGGACCTCGTCCTCGTGGAGGGTGCGGGCGGGCTGCTCGTCCGCCTGGCCGCCGACGGGTCGACGCTCGCCGACGTCGCGCGCTCGCTCGGCGCCCCGGTGCTCGTCGTCGCGCGGGCCGGCCTGGGCACCCTCAACGCCACCGCGCTGACCTGCGAGGCGCTCGCGGCGCGCGGGCTCGACTGTCCGGGCATCGTCGTCGGCGCGTGGCCCGCCGAGCCGGGCGTGGCCGAGCGCGCGAATCTTGAGGACCTCCCGCGGTACGCTGGGCGGCCGCTGCTCGGCCGCGTGCCGGACGGGGCCGGCCGGCTGGACCCGGCCACGTTCGCCCGGCTGGCCCCCACCTGGATCCTGACGGAAGGACCGCTGACATGACCGACATCCTCGACATCGCCCGCAGCCAGGTGCTCGAGCGGGGCGAGGGCCTCGCGGAGGCGCAGGTGCTCGCGGTCCTGCGGCTGGGCGACGAGCGCCTCGAAGAGGCGCTGGCGCTCGCGCACGCGGTGCGCCTGCGCTGGTGCGGCGCGGCCGTGGAGGTCGAGGGGATCGTCAGCCTCAAGACGGGCGGGTGCCCGGAGGACTGTCACTTCTGCTCGCAGTCGGGGCGCTTCGAGACGCCGGTGCGGGCGGCACGCCTCGACGTCGGATCGCTCGTCGAGGCCGCGCGCCAGACGGCGGCGACGGGCGCGACGGAGTTCTGCATCGTCGCGGCGGTACGGGGGCCCGACGAGCGCCTCATGCGCGAGGTCGGCGAGGGCATCGCCGCGATCCGGGCGGCGGTGGACATCGACATCGCCTGCTCGCTGGGGATCCTCACCGCCGCGCAGGCCGACGAGCTGCAGGACATGGGCGTGCACCGCTACAACCACAACCTCGAGGCGGCGCGCTCGCACTTCGCGCAGGTGGTCACGACGCACACGTGGGAGGAGCGCCGCGCGACGCTCGAGCTCGTGCGCGAGCGCGGCATGCAGGTCTGCTGCGGCTGCATCATCGGGATGGGGGAGACGCTCGAGCAGCGCGCCGAGCTCGCCGCGCAGCTGGCCGAGGTCGACCCCGACGAGGTGCCGATGAACTTCCTCGACCCGCGGCCGGGCACCCCGTTCGCCGGCCTGCCCGCGGTCCCGGCGGCCGACGCGCTGCGCGCGATCGCCGCGTTCCGGCTCGCGCTGCCCAGGACGATCCTGCGCTTCGCGGGCGGCCGCGAGCTCACCCTCGGCGACCTCGGCGCCCGCCAGGGCGTGCTGGGCGGCATCAACGCGATCATCGTCGGCAACTACCTGACCACGCTCGGCCGCGACCCGCAGGACGACCTCGACCTGCTCGCCGAGCTCTCGATGCCCGTCAAGGAGCTGAGCCGGACGCTGTGACGGTCGCCGTGCACTGCGACGGGTGCGGGCGCCTCGCCGCGGACGGCGACCACACGACCTGCCGCGCCCGCCGCGCCGCGACCGACCCGCCCCGCTACTGCACGGACTGCGGGCGCAAGCTCGTCGTCCAGGTCCTGCCGCTCGACTGGACGGCGCGCTGCGTGCGCTGCGGGCCGCTGGTGCGATGACCGACCTCGGCGCGACGCTGGACGAGCTGCGGCGGGCCGGCCTGCTGCGCGAGCTGCGCGTCGTCGACAGCCCGCCCGGCCCCCGCGTGCGCCTCGACGGGCGCGACGACGTGCTGCTGCTGTGCTCCAACGACTACCTCGGCCTCGCCGACCACCCGGCGGTGCGCGCCGCCGCGGCCGAGGCGGCCGAGCGCTGGGGCGCGGGCGCCGGCTCGTCGCGGTTGGTGTCTGGCAACCTCACGGCCCACGAGCAACTGGAGGCCGAGCTGGCCGCCTTTAAGGGGACCGAGGCCTGCCTGCTCTTCGGCTCGGGCTACCTCGCCAACACCGGCGTCGTCGCGGCGCTCGCGGGCGCGGGGGAGGTGCTGCTCTCCGACGCCCTCAACCACGCCTCGATCGTCGATGGCTGCCGGCTCGCGGCCGCCGACACGATCGTCTACGAGCACGCCGACCTGGACTCGCTGGCCGCCGGCCTTTCCCAAGCGGGTGGGCGTCCCGCCACGATCGTCACCGATGCCGTCTTCTCCATGGACGGTGACCTGGCGCCGCTGGAGGGCGTCGTCGAGCTCGCGCGCCGGCACGGGGCGCGCGTGATCGTCGACGAGGCGCACGCCACCGGCGTCGTCGGCCGCGACGGCCGCGGCCTGGTGGCCGCCCTCGGCCTCGAGCACGACGTCGACGTCGTCCTGGGCACCCTTTCCAAGGCGCTCGGCAGCTACGGTGCCTTCGCCGCCTGCGACGCGCGCACGCGCGCGTTCCTGGTCAATCGCGCTCGCACGCTGATCTACTCGACGGCGCTGCCGCCGCCCGCCGTGGGCGCGGCCCGCGAGGCGCTGCGGCTCGTGCGCGAGGAACCCGGGCGGGTGCGGCGCCTGCACGCCAACGCCCGCGAGCTGCGGGCGGCCCTCGGCGCCGAGCCCGACGACATGCCGATCGTCCCGCTGACGGTCGGCGACCCGCACGCGGCGATGGCCCTGTGCGAGCGGGCGCTGCAGCACGGCGTGTTCGCGCAGGCCATCCGGCCCCCGACCGTCCCCGACGGGACCTCGCGGCTGCGCCTGGTCGCCCGCGCCGACCACACCGCGGCCGAGCTGCGCGACGCGGCGGAGACGCTGGCGGGCCTCGTGGATGCGTGGGCGGCCTCCGCCTGATCCGCAGCTCCGGGCGCCCGTCCGACGACGTGGCGCTCGGCGCGGAGCTGCTCGCGCTGGGCGCACCCGCGCTGCGCGTCTACCAGCCGCATCCGACGCTGGGCTTCGGGCGCCTCGACGCGCGGCTGCCCGGCTACGGCGCGGCGGCGGCCGCCGCGCAGGCACGGGGCTTCGCGCCGGTCATGCGTGCGCCCGGAGGCCACGCGGCGGCCTACCACTCCGGGTCGCTGGTGATCGAGGTCTTCGGGCGCGGCGGGATCGACGGCGTGCGCGGGCGCTTCGCGCAGGAGTCGGGCCGGATCGCCGGGGCGCTGCGGTCGCTCGGGGTGGACGCCCGCGTAGGAGAGGTGCCCGGCGAGCACTGCCCGGGGGCGTGGAGCGTGAGCCTCGCCGGCCGGGTCAAGCTCGCCGGCCTGGCCCAGCGCGTCGCGCGCGGGGCGTGGATGCTCGGAGCGGAGCTGCTCGTGGAGGACCCCGAGCCGGTGCGCGCGGTGCTGGTCGACGTCTACCGCGCGCTCGAGCTGCCCTTTGACCCCGCCACCGTCGGCGCGGCGGGCGTCGGCCTCGACGCCGTCGAGCGCGCGGTGCTGACCGCCTACGGCGACCCCTGCGAGCGCGCCTAGGCGGCAGGCCCCCTCTCGGCGATCGTTCTCAGAGTCCGCTCAGACACCCGGGCGTATGTTCACCGGGATGGCTCACCCACAGACGTCAAGCAGTCGTGCAGATGCTCCCCGAAGACGCCGGGCCGCAGCGGCTTCCGTCGCGGCGCTCGCCTCGGCCGTCGTGCTGTCGGCATGCGGCGGCACGCACGCCGCCAAGCCCCACCGCACCGGCACCGGCGCTCCCAAGGTCCGCGTGCCGGACGTGCCGACGCGGTTCGATCCGGCCACGTTCGGCGCGCCCGCGCGAGGCGTCAACCGGTGGCTCCCGCTGAAGGCCGGCGTCCAGTGGGTCCGTGACGGCGAGACCGACGTGGGACATCGCCGCGTCCCGCACCGCGTCATCAGCACGGTGACGGACGTCTCGCGGGTCATCGACGGAGCGCGCTCGGTCGCCGTCCTCGATCAGGACATCGACGCCGGCCAGCTCGTACAGCAGTCGCTGGACTACTTCGGGACCGACGCACAAGGCAACGTGTGGGACCTCGGCGGCTACACGGAGGACTACGAGGGTGGGCGCTTCACCCTGCACCGCGATGCCTGGTTGGCCGGCATCGACGGCGCCAAGCCGGGCGTTCAGATGCCGGCCGACCCGAAGGTGTCGGCCCCCGCCTTCTCGATCGCACAGCCCCCCGGAGAGGATCCTGACGTCGCGAAGACCATCGAGACCGGCAGCAGGACGTGCGTGCCGTTCCGCTGCTTCGGTGGCGTCCTGGTCGTCCGCGAGGGCAAGGCCTCGGCGCCGGACAACGAGTACAAGTACTACGCCGCCGGGGTTGGGGAGATCCTCAACACGCCCAAGAAGGACAGCAAGCACAAGGACTTCGAGCAGCTCGTCAACGTCCGACAGCTCAGCTCCAAGGGCCTGGCCGAGGCCAGCGGGATCGCCCTGGGGCTCGACCGGCACGCGGCCGTGGAGGCGCCGAAGGTGTTCGGCGGCGGCGCCGGCGGAAAACGCGGCGTCTGACATGGCCGGACTCAGCCTGCCGTCGGCGTCGAGCGCCGCGACACCCGAGGCGCGCCCCGGGCGCGAGCCGCCGCCGTTGCTCCAGGTCGAAGGGGTCACCAAGTCCTACGAGACGACCCGGGTGCTCGACGGCATCGATCTCGAGCTGCGGCGCGGCGAGACCACGAGCCTCATGGGCGCGTCGGGCAGCGGCAAGTCGACGTTGCTGTCACTGCTGGCCGGGCTCATGCGCCCGGACGTCGGGCGGATCACCTTCGACGGGCTCGACCTGACCGGGCTCGACGACACCGAACGGGCCCGGCTGCGCGCCGACCGGATCGGCGTGGTCATGCAGAGCGGCAACCTGATCCCGTTCCTGACCGCCGTCGAGAACGTGAGCATGGCCATCGAGCTCGCCGGCGGGCGTCGTCCCGACGCGCGGGCGGGCGAGCTGTTGCGAGCGCTCGGGCTCGAACGGCGCCTGAACCACCTGCCCCGGCGCCTGTCGGGCGGCGAGGCGCAGCGCGTGTCGGTGGCGCTGGCGCTGGCCAATGAGCCTGATCTGCTGCTGGCCGACGAGGCGACCGGGGCCCTGGACTCCGCCAACGCCACCCACGTCATGGACCTGATCCTCGGCGCGTCGCGCGAGCGCGGGCTGACCGTCCTGCTCGTGAGTCACAGCCCCGAGCTCGCGGCCCTGGCGCAGCACCGGCTGCGGCTCTCCGAGGGCCGGGTGGTGGCGGCGTGACCGGCGACGCGATCATCCTCGACCGGGTCGGACGCCGGTATGCGGTCCCGGGCGCTGACGCCGTCTGCGCGCTCGACGGCGTCAGCCTGGACATCGAAGGCGGCACGAGCCTCGCCGTCACCGGCCCGAGCGGCTGCGGCAAGTCGACGCTGCTGGGCCTGTTGGCAGGCCTCGAGCCCCCGAGCACCGGGCGGATCTGGATCGGCGGGGTCGACATCGCGACGTTCTCCGACGCCGAGAGCGCGCGCTTTCGCCGCGAGCAGCTCGGGCTCGTCTTCCAGGCAGACAACCTGCTGCCGTTCTTGACCGCGGTCGAGAACGTCGCGCTCCAGGTCGCGCTCGGCGGCGGGGACAGCCAGCCGCCGCTGGACCTCCTCGGCGAGCTCCATCTCGCCGACCACGCGCACAAGCTCCCCGACCAGCTCTCCGGCGGCCAGCGCCAGCGCGTGACGATCGCGGCCGCGCTGGTCAAGGGCCCGCGACTGATCCTCGCCGACGAACCGACAGGCTCACTCGATGCACGGAGCTCGGGTGCGGTCGTCGATCTCCTCCTCGAAGCGCAGCGCAAGAGCGGCGCGACGCTGATCGTGGTCACCCACGACGTCGACGTCGCCGCGCGCATGGACCGCGTGGTCCGTCTGCACGATGGCCGGCTCGCCGGCGAGACGGTCCCGATCGCACCCTCCGAGACGGGGGACCTCCGTGTTTAGGTACGTGCGGCGCGACCTGCTGCGCAACCCGCGCCGCACGATCGCGTCGCTCATAGGGGTCATCCTCGGCGTCGGACTGTTCTCCGGCGTGCTGTTCTTCATCGACGGCTCCGGCGCGTCGATGACCAAACGCTCGCTCGCGCCGCTGGCGCTGGACATGCAGGTGATCCTGAACTCACCGCTGGGCACGGGAGTGACGCTGTCCGAGAAGGTGGTCGGCCCCCGCGCGCTGGGCGCGGGTCAGCGCCGGCGCGTGCTGCTGACCGTTCGCAACACCGCTGCCGCGCCGGGCAACGAGGTCGTGATCGCCGACGTCCCGCCGGCCGGGCTCGCCTACGTGCCCTCGACCACCACGCTCAACGGCAAGCGGCTCTCCGACGCCGGCGGGCACAGCCCGCTGTCCCAGGGCCCGGCCGGAACCGGGCTCAACCTCGGAACGGTCCGCGCCGGGAAGACTGTCCGGATCGCCTACGAGGCGCGCGCCAGCCGCCCGATCGCGAACGCCGGCGCGCTGCACCTACGGGGCCAGATCTCCACGCGTGAGGACGTGGTGCCCACGCCGGCGAACTCCAGGCCCGACCTGGCCCTCTCCCAGCTGGCCAGGCAGATGGCGCGGATCCCCGGCGTGTCGGCGGTCGACGGACTGGCGTTCGTCGACCTCCCGCCCAGCGCGCTGACAGCCGGCGGTCGAGCCGTCGACCGCACGGTGCGCCTGTTCGCCTTCGATGCGTCCTACGCGCGGCACTACCCGTCGATCCACGTCGTCTCCGGTGCGCTGTCCCCGACCGCGGCCGTGATCAGCGCCGAGGCCGCGCGACAGCTGGGCGCCGTGCGGGGAGGCACCCTGGACCTCCGGCTGCCAGGGCGCGCGAAGGCGCTCTCGCTGCCCGTGGGTGGCGTCGCCGACCTCTCGCAGGCCAAGCCGCTGTTCTACAGCCGCAAGTCGACCAACCTCGAGGAGTTCAACTACGTCCCGGACGCCGTGGTCGTCAGCCCGGCGCTGTTCCGCAGCGCGGTCATCCCGGCCTTCCGCGTCGCCACGGCCGCGCGCGGGACCCAGCTCAAGAGCCTGCCGTTCTTGGAGGCCGACGTCCTCGTCGACCGAGCGCGACTTCAGGCTGATCCGGCGGCGGCCCTCGGGCAGACCAAGGCGATCGCGAGCGCCATCCACCGGGTCCAGCCGACGCAGCAGTACCTGCTCGACGACGTCTCCAACACGCTGCAGGTCGCCCGCGACGATGCCGCGGTGGGCAAGCGGATGTTCCTGTTCCTCGGGCTGCCCGGCGGGCTGCTCGCGGCCTTCCTGGCGGCCTACACGGCCAGCGTCCTCGCGGTCAGCCAGCGTCGCGAGCACGCGAACCTCCGGATCCGCGGCGCCCATCGGGGCCACCTGGTGCGCATGCTCGGCTACCGGACGGCCGCGCTGGCCAGCGTCGGCTCGGTCGCCGGGGCAGCGCTCGGCCTGGTCGTGGTGCTCGCGATCCTCGGGTCGAGCAGCCTCTTCGAGGCCTCGGCGGGCTCGCTCGTCGTCTCCGCGCTGGCGGCCGTCGGGCTCGGCACGCTGATCACCGGCCTGGCGCTCTACATCCCGGCCCGGCGGTCGCTCAGCCGGGAGATCAGCCAGGAGCGGATGGAGCTGTCCCTGGCCCCGGCGCCCGCGTGGCGGCGCCTGCGCCTCGACTTCGCGCTGCTGGCCGCCGCCGGCATCGCGGAGGCGGTCGCGCTCGGATCCGGCGTCTTCGACGCCCCTCCGGGCTCGGTCTACAACGGCCAGGCCGTGTCCCTGCCGTCCTACCTGCTACTCGCGCCGGCGGTGGCGTGGTTCGGCGGCATCCTGCTGTGCGCCCGCGGCGTCCAGGCCGTCTCCGCGCACGCCCCGGTGCCCGCCCCTCCGCGGTTCGGCTCGCTCCTGCGCGGGACCTTGACGAGAAGCCTGCGGCGGCGCTCCTGGACCCTGGCCACGGGGGCGGTCGGCGTCGGGCTCGTCCTCGCCTTCGGCACCGCCCTGGCGATGTTCACCGCCACCTACGACGCCGCCAAGGCGGCCGACTCGCGGTTCACCGTCGGCTCCGACATCCGGGTGACCCCCAGCGTCCTGAGCACGCGGCCGCACCCGCCGGGCTTCGCCGCGCAGTTGCGGGTGCCGGGCGTGGCCGCTACGACGCCGGTCGTCTACAAGATCGGAAACGCCATCCTCACCAGCAAGTTCAACGAGGACCGCAAGAGCCTGGCCGCCATCGACCCCGCCGGCTTCGAGCGCGTCGCGACCCTGCCGGACAAGTTCTTCGTCGGTGGCTCGGCCGCGGCCGCGATGCAGGCGCTCAAGCGCGATCCCAGCGCCATCCTGGTCGAGCAGCATTCGGCCGGCGACCTGCACATCCGCACCGGTGACACGGTCAGGGTGCTGCTCGCCCGCGCCACCAGGCAGCAGGTCATCAGGAAATTCCGGGTCGCCGGCCAGTACAGCAACTTCCCCGGCTTCCCCCAGGGCGCGGACATCGTCGTCGGCCTCGGCGCCTACACGCGGGCCACCGGCCTGCGGGAAAGCGACTTCTTCCTCGCGCAGACGACCGGCCGTGACCCCCGGTCCGTCGCCCGCGTCGCCGGCGCCCTCAGGGCCGGGCCTGCAAGCCGCGATCGGCTCGGCGTCGAGACGACCGGGACGGCGCTCAACAAGGACCAGTCGAGCCTGACCGCCCTCAACGTGCACGGGCTCGTCGACCTCGACTCGCTCTTCACCCTGCTCATCGCCGCCGCGAGCGTCGGCATCTTCGTCTTCGGCCTGATGCTCGCCCGGCGCCGCGAGTACGTCGTGCTGCGTGCGCAGGGGCTGCGGTCCTTCGAGCTCCGGTCGCTCGTCCTGTCGGAGACCGCGCTGATGACCGCCAGCGGCCTGGCCGGCGGCGTGCTCGTGGGCTCAGGGCTGGCGTATCTCATGATCCGCGTCCTGCGGCCGCTGTTCGTGCTCGACCCACACCTCGCCCTCGCACCGCCGCGGATCGCCATCCTGGCCGCCCTGGCGAGCGCGGCGGCGCTCGTCTCCGCGCTCGCCGCCACGGCGATCCTGCGACGGCTCAAGCCCACCGAGATCCTGAGGGAGACGTAGCCGATGGTGCCGAGAGCACGTGTCGTGGTCCGAGGGGTCGCCGCGATGCTCGTGGCGACGCTGGTCGGCGGATGCGGTGGCGGTGGCGCTCCCGCCGCGCGCACGCCGCCGGTGCCGAAGGCCTTCACGCAGGCGGACTTCACCCCGGCCAACTTCGCGCGGACCCTCGGCGCGCCCAACCGCTGGCTGCCGCTCGTCCCCGGTACCCAATGGGTGCGCGTGGGCGCCACCGACGTCGGGCACCGGCGCGTGCCGCACCGCGTCGTCAGCACCGTCACCGACGTCCACAAGCGCATCGCCGGCGTCAAGACGATCGCCGTCCTCGATCAGGGGATCGACTCGGGGCAGCTCGCGCACGAGTCGATCGACTTCTTCGCGCAGGACCGGCGGGGCGGCATCTGGGACGTCGGGTCTTACGCGGAGGCCTACGAGGCCGGGCGCTACGTGTCCGTGCGCGACGCCTGGCTGGCCGGCGTGCATGGCGGGCGGGCGGGCATCCTCATGCCGAGCGACCCCCGGCTCCGGACGCCGCCCTGGTACCTCGCAGCCGCCCGGCGACGATCCGGACGTCGCGCAGGTCGTGCGCAGCGGTCTCGCGCACTGCGTGCCGTTTCGCTGCTTCAAAGGCGTCCTCGTCGTTCGCGAGGCAAGGCATCCGCGCCGGACAACGAGTTCAAGTACTACGCGGCCGGCGTCGGACAGATCGACAACGTCCCCAAGTCCGCGAGCGCGCACCACGACGTCGAGCAGCTCGTCAACGCGCGGCACCTGACGGCAAGGGGTCTCGCCGAGGCCGGCGCAGAGGTGCTCAAGCTCGACCGCCACGCTCGCATCACCTCCCCCTCGGTGTACGGCCACGGACCCGCGGCGAGGCGCCCGGGCGCCGCTATCCGCCCGGCTGGACGCGCGCTTCCCGCTGGATCCGCCTACCGGCCTTGAGCTTCTCGACCATGCCGGCGTGCATGTCCTTGAGATCGTCGATCTCGGGGCTCGGCCGGCCGCCGGGCGCTCCGGGCACCGCCTGTCGCGCCCCTGCCGACGCCGGCTGGTAGACCCGGGGATCGGGCGGCACCGCGGTGTAGGGGGTGAAGTCGGGCCGGTCGGTGAAGTCCGACAAAAGGCTCGAGGCCGCGGCGTCGAACTGGTTGAGGTACGGCGTCCCGGTGAGCAGGTTGACGGTCTTGGTGATCGAGGCGATCGAGGTGAGTCGGCGGCTGACGAATTTGTGCTTGACCCAGGGCGAGATCACGAGCTGGATCGTCCGGTGCGCGTCGACGGTGTCGAGGCCGTCCTGGGCGTCGTCCTCGGTCACGACGATCGCCGTGCTCGGCCAGTACTTCGAGTGCGACACCAGGTCGACCAGCCGGCCGAGGGCGTAGTCGTTGTCGGCCACGTAGGACGCGCGCGACGGGTAGCCGCGCGCGCGGTTCGGGCTGGCCGTGTGGTCGACGGGGAAGTACACGTTGAGAAACTGCGGCAGCGCCTGACCGCCCTCCAGGTACTTGGCGCGGAACTCCCGGGCGAACTCCTCGTAGCGGTACTGCTCGGAGATGTTGAGGTTGTAGGTCGGAAAGGTGCGATCGGTGTTGTGAAACAGCGGGCCCGGCATCGGGATGTTGACCGGCAGGCGGGCGCCCGTCGGCTCGTAGCCGGCCCGCTCGTAGATGCCCGCCTGCTCGAAGCCCTCGCCGTAGTTGCGGAACGTCGTGCCCGCGCGGGCGAAGCCGTCCCAGATCGAGCCGGCCTCCGGGTAGTCGTTGGGGTCGAGCGACGCGTTGGACTCAAAGAAGCCGCGCCGGCCGAGCGCCGCCTGCGGGCTCTGGTCGATCCGGAAGTCCTGACGCCCGCCGTAGGTGGCCGCGATCGCCGTCTCGTCGAACTCGCCCGGAGCGACGCCGACCAGCCAGCGGTGGCCGTCCGAGGAGACGTCGGAGTCCACGTAGCCGTTGTCGGACACGGTGAACTGCCGAGCCAGGGCGTGGTGGTTCGGGGTGACGTTCACGTCGCTCGCCGTCGTGCCGTCGTCGTAGAGCACCGTCGTGTGGGAGCCGTAGCCGGTGACCGGCGCGTTGGCGACGGCCGGGCTGCCGTTGACCTGGCGGTTGCCGACCGTGCCCAGGTCGCCCAGGACCTGGTCGAACGTCCGGTTCTCCTTGGTCACGAAGATCACGTGCTTGATCGGGACGGGTGGGCGCCGCCGGGTCGCGTGGGCGTCGAAGCCGTTGTAGGCGAGCACCTCGTCGGTCCAGCCGGGCAGCTTGTCGTCGAGCCGGCGCAGGTCCACGCGGGTCACGGACCCGTGCATCAGCGAGCCGATGTACTGGTCGCCGCGGCTCGGGTCATAGCCCGGCCCGGCGTTGGGCCCGGAGCCGAAGCCCTTGGCGTTGGACACGAACAGCTGGTCGCCGTCGGCCGAGACGGCGACCTTGGCCGGGTACCACCCCACCGGGATGTGCCCGAGAATGGCGCGGGTCGCCGTGTCGATCACCGCGACGGCGTTGATGCCGGACTCGGCGACGAACAGCCGCCCGCCGTCGGGCGACAGCGCCAGGCCGAAGGGCAGGTTGCCGCGCAGCGTGCCGAGGTCGGGGGTCGGCGCGAGGCCGATCGTGTCCACCAGCGCGCCCGTGTCCGCGTCGACCACCGCGACGCTGTCCGAGGCGTTGTTGGACACGTAGACGAGCCGTCCATCCGTGACCACCGAGTTCGGGCTCGAGCCCCCCACGGCGGGGATGCCCGCGACCTTCTCGCCGACCAGTGGCCCGGTCTTGGTCGAGGCCAGGCGGTCGCCTGTCGCCAGGTCGATCGTCCAGAGGGAGAACGCCCGGTCGTCGTTGGGGTCCCCGAGGCCCGGCACGGTGAGGCCGTAGGCGACGGTGCCGTTGCGGGCCTCCGGTGAATTGAAGGCGAAGGCGGGGAACGGCAGCGCCGTCGTCTCCGGGTGCGCCGGGTCGAAGCCCACGACGAACGAGTAGGCGAACATGCCGACGTTGGCGACGTAGGCCCTGGTCCCGTCGGGCGACAGGGCGAGGCCGAAGGGGTAGCGGCCGGTGCTCGCCACCGAGGTCACCGCGCCGGTGGCGACGTCGACGCCGACGAGGCGGAAGTTGGCCTGGTCTAGCGCGTACAGCGTCTTGCCGTCGCGGGTGAGCCGCAGGTCGCCGATGTAGCCGTCGCGCCAGTCGCGGCCGTCGAAGGGCACGTTCAAGTCGATCGTGCGGGTCTTGGTTCCGGTCGCCGGGTCGAGCACGAGGATGGTGCCGTCGTTACCTCCCGATACGTACAGGCTCGAGCCGTCGCGCGAGTAGGCCAGGCCCATGAAGACGGCGTTGATCACGCTGGCGTCCGTGTCGTGGCCGGGCGGGATCTGGCGGACCGCGGGAGCCGGACCGCTCGTGGACACCAGCGAGACGCTGAACGGCGATATGCCCGAGTTGGCCGTGGCCACCGTCTTGCCGTCGGGTGACAGCACGAGGCCGAAGGGATGCGGCGCGACCTCGACGGTCGGGCCCTCTGGATCGATCAGGCGTCCGTTCGGGAGGATCGACTTCCCCGCCCGGTTGATCTGCGCCGGGCGGCTGCCCGCTGGGGCGTGGAACGCTTCCGTGTTCTGCAGTTGTCTGGCCCAGTCCCGGTATGGGCCGGCCTGCGCGCCGGCAGGAGAAAGGAGCGCAGCGGCCGCGATGGCGGCGGAGACGAGGACCGACCGAGGGATGCCCATGCCGGCCAGCCTCTCGCGGTTGTGCGAGCGGCCGGTATCCGAGTGGTGAACTCGGGAGCGCGCTCACGCGTGCCGGAAGGCCCGCACCGCCAACGGCACGAAGACCAGCAGCAGCCCGGCGAGCCAGGCGACGGTCTGAAGCGCCGGCGCCAGCGCGTCCGCGTGACCGACCGTCAGCGCCCGGACGGCGTCCACGGCCACGGTGACGGGGTTGATCTCCGCGAAGGCCCGCACGGCGCCGGGCATCGACGAGGTCGGGACGAACGCGGAGGACGCGAACGTGAGCGGGAAGACCCAGATGAACCCGGCCGACTGGGCGGTCTCGGGGTCGCGGACCGACAGGCCGACGAAGGCGCTGATCCACGAGAAGACATAGGAGAAGGCGAGCACGAGCGCGAACGCGAGCGCGAGGTCGTAGACCGGCTCGCTGGGCCGGAACCCGACGGCGACGCCGACGAGCACCATTACGATCAGCGTCAGGACGTTCATCACCATGTCCGCGGCGGTGCGCCCGATGAGCACCGCCGAGCGGGCGATCGGCAGCGAGCGGAAGCGGTCCACGACGCCGGCCTTGAGGTCCTCGGTGAGCCCGAGGCCCGTGATCAGGGCGCCGAAGATCGCGGTCTGGACGATGATCCCCGGCATGAGGAAGTCGACGTAGGCGACGCTGCCCGTGTCGATCGCGCCGCCGAAGACGTAGCGGAACAGGAGCACGAAGATCACGGGCTGCACGAACGCGAAGACGACGTACATCGGCCTGCGCAGGGTCTTGCGCAGCTGGCGGGCGGCCATCACGCGGCTGTCGGCAAGGGTCTCGCTCAGCGTGAGGCGGCGCCGCTCGGAGGTGGTGTAGGTCGTGGCACTCATGCGGCCTCCGGCTCGTGGATGCGTTCGTCCTCGGCGCGCCGTCCGGTCAGGGACAGGAACACGTCGTCGAGGCTCGGCTGCGTCAGCTCCACGGCGGCGATCGGCAGTCCTGCGGCATCGAGGCGCCGCACCGCCTCCGCCGACGCGCTCGGGTGGGCCACGGCGAGGTGGATCTCGCCGATGGCGGTATCCACGAGCGGCTCGTCGCCGGCGGCGAGGCCAGCGAGCACGGCCGCGGCGTCGCCCGTGCTCGCCGGGTCGATGACCCGCACGACGAGCACCTCCGTCCCCACGGTCGCCTTGAGCTCGGCCGCGGTCCCCTGCGCCACGATGCGCCCGTGGTCGACGACGGCGATGCGCTGCGCCAGGCGGTCGGCCTCCTCGAGGTACTGCGTCGTGAGCAGCACCGTGGTGCCGTCGCGGCGCAGCTCCTCGACGGTGCTCCAGAGCTCCTGCCGCGTGCGTGGGTCCAGGCCGGTGGTGGGCTCGTCGAGGAGCAGCACCGGCGGCCGGCCGACCAGGCTCGCGCCGAGATCGAGCCGGCGACGCATGCCGCCCGAGTACGTCGAGACGCGGCGGTCAGCGGCTTCGACGAGGCCGAAGCGGTCGAGCAGCTCGCCGGCGCGGCTCCGTGCCTCGGCGCCGGACAGCCGGTACAGGCGGCCGATCATCTCGACGTTCTCGCGCCCGGTGAGCTCCTCGTCGACGGCCGCGAACTGGCCGGCCAGCCCGATCCGGCGGCGGACGGCGAGCGGGTCGGCGACGACATCACGACCGAGCACGCTGGCCTGGCCGGCCGTCGGACGCAGCAGCGTGGCAAGGATGCGCACGAGCGTCGTCTTGCCGGCGCCGTTGGGCCCGAGCAGCCCGAACACC
>JBBQBV010000072.1:0-17643 GCA_038318085.1 Solirubrobacterales bacterium | reverse complement strand
CGCAAAGCGCAGGGACCGGGTGCGGGCGGTCGAGCTCGCGGCTGCGGAGGCCGCGGACGACGACGAGGCGTTCGACGCCGACCGTGTCGTCCACGAGTCCACCGAGCTCTTCAACGAGATCCAGCGCAGCTGGGACCAGCGCGACCGCAGGCGGCTGGGGCAGCTGGTCGGCAAGGATCTGCTCGTCGAGTGGGACCGCCGCCTGGACGACTTCGACCGGCGGGGCTGGCACAACCGGGTGCGGCCGATCCGGGCGCCGACGGTCGAGTACGTCGGTCTCGTCAACCGCGCCGAGGACGCCGACGACCGCGTCGTCGTGCGCATCGAGTGCGAGATGGACGACTACGTCGAGGGCCGCGACGGCCGGCGCATCATGCGCAAAGAGGAGGACGACGAGACCACGACGCTGTGCGAGTACTGGACGCTGCAAAAGCGCGACGGCCGGTGGCGGCTGCTCTCGATCGAGCAGAAGGCCGAGGGCGACCACAACCTCGACGCCAAGCTGATCGCCTCCCCGTGGGGGGACGACGAGCGCCTCAGCCAGGAGGCGGTCGCCGAGCGCGCCGCGGCCGACGCGCTCCCCGCCGGCGTCTCGCCAGCCGAGGTCGCCGACCTCGACTTCGCCGGGCCCGCGCGGGCCGCGGCGATGGATCTCGCGCTCGCCGACGGGCGCTTCGACGTCGACCTGATCGAGGCTTCCGTGCGGCGCGCGGTCGACGCCTGGGCCGAGGCCGTCGACGGCGACGACGCCGCTCTACAGGCAGCCGCGCGGCCCGACGCGGTGCGCGACCTGCTGCACCCGGGGGACCCCTCCGCCCAGACCCGCCTCGTCGTCCGCGGTCCGACCATCGACCAGCTGACCATCACGGCGCTCGACGCCGCGGCCAAGCCGCCGACGCTCAGCATCGAGATCGCGGTGCGCGGCCGGCGCTACGTCGAGGATCGCGACACCGCGGCCGTGCGGTCTGGCAACAAGGACCGCCAGAGCTCCTTCAGCGAGTGCTGGACGCTCGCGCTCGACGCGGAAGGCGAGTGGCCCTGGAGGATCTCGGCCACGGCCGCCCCCCCGACCGTCGTGCGGTAGGTGGGCGTTCCCGTACGCCTGGCGGCGGTCTCGCTCGGCCTCGCGCTGCTTTCGGTCTACTGCCTCACGCACCGGTGAGCGAGGTCACAGAGCTCGCGGCGTTCGACGTCGTGTGCGTACGCGCGGACAACCCGGGCCCGCTGACCCTCGACGGGACCAACACGTGGGTGCTCGGCCGCGACCCCGCCTGGGTCGTGGACCCGGGCCCCGCGCTGCCCGGGCACCTCGACGCCGTGGCCGAGGTCGTCGCCGCGCGCGGCGGCGCGGGCGGCGTCGTGGTGACCCACGGCCACGGCGACCACGCCGAGGGCGCCGCCGCGCTGGCCGAGCGCCTGGGCGTACGGCTCGGAAGCTCAGGCCCGCTCGAAGTCGTCCCGATGCCGGGCCACGCCGACGACCACGTGGTGTACGTCTGGGAGGACGTCTGCTGCACGGGCGACGCCGTGCTCGGCGCCGGCAGCGTCTTCGTGGCGGGCGACATGGGCGGCTACCTCGACGGCCTGCGCCGCCTGCGCGGCCGCGGGCTGCGCTTGATCTGCCCCGGTCACGGGCCGCCGGTCAGCGACCCCGACGCAAAGCTCGACGAGTACCTCGCCCACCGCCTCGACCGCGAGCGGCGGCTGCTCGGCGCGCTGGCCGACGGGCTCCGCGACGACGACGAGCTGCTCGACGCGGCCTGGCCCGACGTCGTGCCGGCGCTCCGTCCCGCCGCGGCGCTGACGCTGCACGCGCATCTGCGCAAGCTCGCGGCCGAGGGCCGCCTGCCGGCCGGCGTCACCGCGCCGCCCGCGGGCGGCGCGCCCGCGGTCTGAGCCGGCGGCTCAGATCTGAGCGCCTGCCCCTCTTGTCCGAGTGAGCACCCACACCGCGGCGCGTGGCGACCGAGCACTGTCCATCGGTCTCCCGACAGCAGGCGTCGGAGCAGTGAGCCGGGTGACTCGTACCGTCCACTTGGAGAGGTTGCTGCCGAGCCGATTTAGAGGTCCGGATGCGGAGATCTCGGCGCAGCGGGTAACGAGGGCGGGCAGCGGACTGGTCGTCCTCACCAGGGCGCTTGGAGCTTCGGGAACATCGGGAAGTGGCGGACGTTGAGCGTCCACAGATCGAGGCCGTGCACTCGGGCCGATGCAGCGACGCAATAATCGACGGCGTCGATGCCCGAGTGGCCCAGTCCGTAGCGGCGGGCAAGTGCATCTGCTTCGTCGGCGATCGCGGCATCCACGGGCAGCCAGCGCAGCGCGGCGACGAGCGCGTCGGTACCGCGGCGCTCGTCGCGGCGCATGCCGATCGAGAGCTCGATCCGCGTGAGCGACGACGCGGACACCGCCTCGCCGCGCTCGAACGCCCCTCGCAGCAGTTTGCGCGCGGCCTCGACGCCACGCAGATAGTCGATCAGAATCGACGTGTCAGCGAGCGCGCTCACTGACTCCGAAGCAGGCGCCGGCGCGAGCCCGACCGGACGCGTTCGACGTATTCGGCCCCCGATTCCTCGCGCCCGACCCATGCGCCGAACGCGCTGTCGAGCACGCGCAGGCGCTCCGCACCCGAGAGCGGCTCATAGCGCTCGTCGAGCGCTCGCCGGATCAGCTCGGCGAGCGACTGGCCGGTGCGCGCCGACTCGTCCCGCAGGCGATCGTATTGCCGGTCCGTCAGCGTGATCTGCGTTCGATGCACTGTGATGTAATACTACATCATCACCGGGTGCATCATGGAGATTGGCGAAAGGTCTCCGTCGTGCGTACAACGGATCTGCCTCAGCCCCGCCGATCGCGAGGTGATCTTCACGATGCGCTGTGGGCGACGTTCGTCGTGCAGGCGTCGCCAGCCGGTCCTCAGCATGCCAGCCTCGCGCCGCGTTTCCGTGCCCGGGGTGCTGGAGGTGTCACAGCCGGGGCTGCTGTCTTGTCGTAGGGGTGTAGAGGAGTTGTTCAACCAAACCAGGTCCGGACCGGGCGCCCGCTCGCGGCGGTTCCTAGATCGGACCTCAAACTCGAAAGGAAGGGTCGTCAGTGAGCGTGCAGATGGCGCAGGCCAAGATCAAGGCCGAAGGCGTGACCGATGTTCAGGCGGCGGCGAAGAAGGTGTTCGCGGCCCTCAATGCGGCGCAGCCCGAAGGGATCCGCTACGCGTGGTGTCTGCTGCCCGACGGCGGGACGTTCGCCGCGCTTGTGCAGGTCGACGACGGGCGTGGGAAATCCACTCCCAGGTCTCCCCGAATTCCGTGAGCTGCAGGAAGTCGTCGAGGGCTTGCTTGCCGGGCGACGCCCGTTTCACGGGACGATGATCCCTCGATCAAAGGAGCCAGTGATGAGAGTGTTTGTGGCAGGAGCGACGGGAGCGATTGGAAGGCAGCTGGTGCCGCGCCTGGTTGCAGCGGGGCATGAGGTTCATGGGATGACGCACAGCGAGTCAAAGCGGGCGATGCTCTATGAGCTGGGCGCCGTGCCGGTCGTCGCGGACGCGCTTGATCCCGATCAGGTCGCGGAGGCCGTGGGCAGCGCGAGGCCGGACGTGATCGTCCATCAGCTGACGGCGATCGGCGCGGTGGATACGCGTCATTTCGATCGCACCTTCGCGCTGACCAACCGTCTGCGGACCGAGGGGACGGATCACCTGCTGTGGGCCGGGCAGGCGGTCGGCGTGCGGCGGTTCGTGGCGCAGGGGGTAGCGGGCTTTGGCGCGTACGTGCGCGCCGGCGGGCCGGTCAAGAGCGAGGAGGACCCGCTCGACCCGACGCCCGCCCGCGAGATGCGCGCGACCCTGGCGGCGATCGGGCATCTCGAGCAGGCGGTGCTGGGGGCGGAGTGGACGGAGGGGATGGTGCTGCGCTACGGCGCGTTCTACGGGCCGGGCACATCGCTGGCGCCGGGCGAGGAGCAGTTCGAGCTGGTCCGCAGGCGCAAGTTCCCGGTGGTCGGCGACGGTGGCGGCATGTGGTCGTTCATCCACGTTGCCGATGCGGCGGAGGCGACGGTGGCGGCGATCGAGCACGGCAACCGCGGTGTCTATAACGTGGTCGACGATGATCCCGCCCCGGTCGCGGAGTGGCTGCCTGCGCTGGCGCAGACGCTGGGCGCCAAGAAGCCGATGCGGGTGCCGCGGTTCGTCGGCCGGCTGTTCGCCGGGGAGGCCGGCGTGGTGATGATGACCGAGATCCGCGGCGCGTCGAACGCCAGGGCCAAGCGCGAGCTGTCGTGGCGCCCGGCGCACCCGAGCTGGCGGCAGGGGTTCGCAGCGGCATGACCGATCGCGAGCGACTGCTTGACGAGCTGCGGCCGGTCGCGTTTCAGATCGCCTACCGGATGCTGGGCAGCGTCTCCGAGGCCGAGGACGTGGTGCAGGAAGCGCTGCTGCGGGTGCACCAGGCGCTCGGGGCCGGCGAGCAGATCGCATCGCCACGCGCGTTCGTCGCCACCTTGACCACGCGGCTGGCGATCAACGAGCTGCGCTCCGCGCGCGCCCGCCGCGAGCGCTACGTCGGCGAGTGGCTGCCCGAGCCGATCATCACCGACGGCCACGATGATCCGGCCCGGCACGCTGAGACCGCCGATTCGCTGTCGCTGGCGATGCTGGTGCTGCTGGAGAGCCTCTCGCCTGAGCAGCGAGCCGTCCTGCTGCTACACGACGTATTCGGCTACGACAACGCGCAGATCGCCGAGATCATCAGCAAGAGCCAGGACAACGTGCGCCAGCTCGCCACCCGCGACAGACGTCACGTCGAGCAGCGCCGGCCCCGTTTCCAAACGACGCGCGAGGAGCAAGAGGAGCTGGCTCGACGGTTCTTTCAGGCCGCCGAGCAAGGCGATCTCGCTGGGCTCGAGGCGCTGCTCGCTTCAGACGTGCAGCTGACCGGCGACGGCGGCGGCAAGGTTCCGGCGCTCGCGCGGTCGCTACGCGGTCGCAACCGTGTCGCGCGCACGCTGATCAACTGGGTCCGCCTGACCGGGCGCCTCCCGGGCGTGTCGGTGCGCCCCGTCGAGATCAACGGCGGCCCGGGAGCGCTCTTTCTCGACGCAGGACAGAGGCTGATCAGCGTGTTAGCGCTCGATATCGCCGGCGGTCAGATCACGAGCATCAGCGCGGTCGTCAACCCCGACAAGCTGACGCACCTCGGGCCAGTCGCCGACTACAGATCGCTACTGAGGTCCGCAAGATGAACTCCCGCGCTCTTGCCGCAATGCCGCGCGGCTGTTCGCGGCCGCGCTCCCGCCGGCTCGTCTTCTCATCCGGACGGGTCACAAGCCGGGGGCCCGGCCGGCGCGCTGCGGCGCCAATGTGGGCCAACCCTGGGTCAGGGCCCGGCAGCCGACAACCGAATCGGCCTCCGGACACCATCCGCTGTCGGCGCTCGGGCGAGCCGTCCTTCTCCTCATCCGCGCCGGGGGGCCCGCTGAATCGTCGGGGCGCCCTCGGCGATGCGGCGGCGGGCGAGCGCCATGGCCGCGGCGAGCGGCGTGACGCCCGCCGCCTGCGCCTCGTCGAGGATCAGGCGGACGGTGTCGGCGATACCGCGCACCGCCGTCTCGGCGCGATCCTCCTCGTAGCCGCCCTCGTCGAGCTCGGCGGCGATGTTGACGATGCCGCCCGCGTTGACGACGAAGTCGGGCACCCAGAGGATGTCGAGCTCGGCCAGCCGGTCGGCGATCGACGGGTCTGCGAGCTGGTTGTTGGCGGCGCCGGCCACGACCCGCGCGCGCAGGCGCCGGACGCTGTCGTGGTCGAGGATGCCGCCGAGGGCGCACGGCGCGAGGATGTCGACCGGCGCGGCGAGGATGTCCTCGGGCGTGGTCCACTCCGCGCCGAGCCGGTCGGCGAGGGCGCGGCGCGAGCCGTCGACGTCTGAGAGCACGAGCCGCGCGCCGGCCTCCGCGAGGCGGCGGGCGAGGTCCCCTCCGACGTGGCCGAGGCCCATGACGGCGACTGAGTGGCCGGCCAGCTCGGCGCTGCCGAACGCGCGCTCGGCTCCGACCTCGATCGACACCAGGACGCCGAGCGCGGTCATCGGGCTCGGGTCGCCGGATCCGCCCGCCTCGCGCGGGAGCGCGCTGACGTGCGGGGTGACCTCCGCCACGACCGCGATGTCGGCGGGGGAGGCTCCGACGTCCTCGGCGGTGATGTAGCGCCCGTCGACGGCGTTGACCGTCTCGCCGAAGTCCAGCAGCGCCGCGCGGCGGCGCTCGCCCTCCAGACGCTCGTCGGGCGGGACGACGATCACGCCCTTGCCGCCGCCCTGCGGCAGGTTGGCGATGGCGGCCTTGTAGGTCATGCCCTCCGAGAGCCGCAGCGCGTCGCGCAGCGCGGCGCGCGTATCGCCGTAGCTCCAGATGCGACAGCCTCCGAGCGACGGGCCGCGGGCGGTCGAGTGCACCGCGACGATCGAGTACATGCCGGAGCGTCGCCCGCGGCGGATCACCACCTCCTCGTGGTCGAGCATGGCGAGGTAGCGATCCATCGCCGTGGAGACTACGGCGAGGGCAATCAGTGCTCGGGCGGCGGGCTGCCGGGCGGCGCGGTGCCGCCGGTGCCGGCGGGATCGGCCGCGGCAGTCGCGTCCTGCGGAGCGGTGGCGCCCGCAGAGGGCGTGGCCGGGGCGTCTGCCGGGGCGGCGGGCGGCGCCTTGGTGCTGGGCGGGTCCGCATTCGCGGGCTCGCTCGGCGCGGAGGATCCGCCCGTGCCCGCCGAGGTCGCGCCGCCGCCGGTGTCGCCAGTGGGATCCGTCGGGGCGGCGGGTGCCGCGGCGGCCGGGGCCTCGGCGGTCGGCACCTTGGCGTCGTGCGTCCTGACCGGCTTGTCCGCGGTGCTCGTCTTGTCCGCCTTGACCGCGGCAGCGCGGGCGCTCATGCGCGGGCCGATGGTCGGGCCGGCCCCGGCGGCGAGCGGGAGAGCCGGGGTGACCGCCGCCTGCTTGCTGCGCTGGACGGGCACGGCGTCCTGTCGGGTGAGCTGCCGGACCTCGGCGACTCCGCCCGTCGCGAGCGCGGCGGTGCAGACGACGACGGCGACCTTGCAGGCGGCCGCGGCCGCGGCCGCGGCGCCCGACGTGGCCAGGCCCGCGCCGGCGGTGCCGCCGACGGCCGCGGTGCCGCCGCCGGCGCCGGCCCCACCGACGCCGAGAACCTTGGCGAGCAGCGCGAGCGGCCCGAAGCCGGCGACCGGCGACAGCGCGGCGAACGAGCGGCGCATCGTGCGCAGCGCGGTCTTGTACTCGCGGCAGCCGGCGCACTCGCGCATGTGGCGCCGCGCGCGGCCCGTGGCCTTCACGCCCCGGTCAAAGGCGGCGGCCAGATCCTCACGGATCACGGCGCAGTCGGTGTCACGCGCCTGGATCGCCTCGACGAGACCGATCCGCGCGCGGACGAGCAGGGACTTCACGGCGGGAACGGTGACGTCGAGCGCCAAGGCGATGTCCGCGTAGGTGACCCCGTCGATCTCGCGCATCAGCAGGGCGGAGCGCTGCTGTTCGGGCAGGCGGCCGACGTCCTCGACGAGGCGCTTGAGATCCTCGCGGCGCTGCGCGGTCTCGATCGGGTCCTGCAGCGGGGTGCGCGAGAGCTCGAAGATGTCGCTGGCCGGCGGCGTCGGACGGCGCAGGTGGTCGATGCAGCGGTTGTGGGCGACGCGGTACAGCCAGGCGCGGAGGTTGATGTCGCGCGTGTCGCAGCGCAGGGCGCCGTAGGCACGGACGAAGACGTCCTGCAGCACGTCCTCGGCGTCCGCCCGCGAGCCCGCCGAGAGCATCTGCCGCACGTAGGCGAACAGCCGCTGGCGGTAGCGGTCGTGCATGGCCGCGAAGGCGTCGTCGCTCCCGGCCCGAAACAGGGCCACAAGCTGCTCGTCCGAGCGCAGCCGCAACAGCGGGGTCGACAGCGGCCGGCGTGCGAGAGCGGGTGCGCGCAGAGCGGAGGCTTCCAAGGTGCCGATTCTAACCGCGCGGGGCGGCGGAAGTTGTGGCAATCGTCACGGGGCGTATCCGGGCTCGCCCGGGAGGATCACGCGCGCGACCTCGCCCTCGACGACGACCTTCGGCTCGACGGCGTCGACCGTGCGGCCGCTCGCCCACTCGAGGAGCGCGTCGGCGGAGGCGAAGGAGGCGAGGCCCTCGAGCGTCTTGACGGTGGGGAAGGCGAGGAGCAGTTCGTCGCCCCCGGACGCGGCGAGGGCGTCGGCCGGGCGGTACCAGCCCCAGTCCACGCACTCCGATCCGTCCACCCGCGGCGCGGCGTCGGCGGGCGCGCGCGAGAGGAAGAAGTGCGTGTCGAAGCGGACGGCGACCTGCTTCGGCGTGATCCAGCGGCTGTAGGGGACCAGGGCGTCGGGGCCGGCGAGCGTGATGCCGGCCTCTTCGGCGACCTCGCGAAGGGCCGCGGCCCGGTGGTCCTCGCCGTCCGCGGCGTCGACCGCCCCGCCGGGGAACACCCACGCCCCGCCCATGAAGCGCTGCGTGGGATTACGCTTGACTAACAGGACGTCGAGCCCGCCGGCTCCGCCGCGCAGCACGATCACCGTCGCGGCCTGCCGCGGCGTGACCTGCTCGTCGCCCGGGTTGAGGGGTTCGAACGGCTGCTGCTCCTCCTCCGTCCCCATGATCCGCCACGCTACCGACCGCACCGGGTGAGTACTGTCCCCGCCCATGCAGAAGTACATCTGTGAGTCCTGCGGATTCATCTACGACCCCGCCGACGGAGACCCCGACGGGGGGATCCCCCCCGGGACCGCCTTCGAGGCCATCCCCGGTGACTGGTTCTGCCCCGTCTGCGGGGCTCGCAAGGCCGACTTCTCGCCCTACGACGACTGATCCCTCGCCGGGCGGCGGGCGCGACGCGCCACCGCTCGGGCTGCTCGTCTTCGTGACGGGCATGGCGTCGCTGGGCGCCGAGATCGCCGCGGCGCGCCTGATGGCCCCGTTCTTCGGCGCTTCGACGATCGTCTGGGCGAACACGATCGGCGTTGTGCTCGTCGCCCTGTCGGCCGGCTACTGGCTCGGCGGCCGGCTCGCCGACCGCCATCCGCACAAGCGCGGCCTGTGCGGGCTCGTGCTCGCGGCCGCGGCGCTGCTCGCCCTCGTGCCGCTCGTCGCCCGCCCGTTTCTGAACCTGTCGATCAAGGCGTTCGACACCCTGTCGGTGGGCGCGTTCGCCGGCTCGCTGTTCGGCACCCTGTCGCTGGTCGCGGTGCCGGTGCTGCTGCTCGGCGCCGTGTCGCCCTGGGCGCTGCGCCTCAAGCTCTCAGACCTCGAGCGCTCGGGCCAGACTGCCGGGCGCCTGTACGCGGTCTCGACCGTCGGCTCGCTGGTCGGGACCTTCCTCTCCTCGCTGCTGCTGATCCCGCTGCTCGGGACGCAGCGGACCTTCCTCGCCTTCGCCGTCGCGCTCGCCGTCGTGGCGGCCTGCGGGCTGCCGCGGCGCTTCGCGCTGGTCGCGCTGGCGGTGGCCGCGCTGCTGGCCGTGCCGGTCGGTAGGACCAAGGCCGCCGAGCGCGGCGCCCGCGTGGTCTACGAGGCCGAGACCCCGTACCAGTACGCCCGCGTCGTGCAGGAGCCCGACGGGGCCCGCGTGCTCGAGCTCAACGAGGGCCAGGCGATCCACTCGCTCTACCGGCCGCACACAGTGCTCACCGACAACTACTGGGACGCCTTCCTGGTCGACCCCGCCGCGGCCCTGGGGCGCCCGCCGCGCTCGCTCGCCGTGCTCGGCGACGGCGCCGGGACGATGGTCCGCGCCTACGGGCGGTTCTTTGCCGCCACCTCGATCGACGCCGTGGAGATCGACGGCGAGCTGACGGACATCGGCCGGCGCTACTTCGGCCTGCGCGCCCGGCCCGGGCTGCGCTTGCTAAGCGCCGACGCGCGCCCCTTTTTGCGCAGCACCGACCGTCGCTACGACGCGATCTTCGTCGACGCCTACCGCCAGCCCTACATCCCCTTCTATCTCTCCACGCGCGAGTTCTTCCGGCTCGTCCGCTCGCGGCTGAACCCGGGCGGCGTCGTGCTCATCAACGTCGGCCACCCGGACGACTCCGACGCGCTGGAGAAGGTGCTGACGGCCACTCTGCGCACCGCCTTCCCGCACGTGCTGCGCGATCCGGTCAAGTCGGTCAACACGGTGCTGATCGCGGGCGCGGGCCGCCTCGACGCCGCGCGGCTGCGCGCGGCGGCGCCGGCGCTGGCGCCGCCGCTGCGGCCGGTCGCGGCCGCCGCGGCGGCCCGCCTCGAGCCGCCGCTGCCCGGCGGGACGGTCTACACCGACGACGTCGCCCCGGTGGAGTGGCTGATCGACAAGTCGATCGTCTCCTACGCCGCCGGTCAGCCCTGAGGCGGCGGCGGGGCGGGCGCTCTCGAGGTGGGCGCACGAAGTGGTCGCAGGGGCGACCACTTCACGCATCCACCTCGATCGGGCCGCCGCGCGCGCCCCCTACGCCGCGCGCGGGGCGTGCAGCGCGACGACGTCCGCGCCCGCCTGCGCCGCGGCGGCCGGCACCATCGTCGCCGGGCGCAGGCCGACGCGCAGCGCTGCGCGGCCGAGCACCTGGGCGGCCTCGCGCAGCTCGCTGCGGGTGTGCGAGGCCATGACCGACAGCCGCAGCCGCGCCGCCCCGTCCGGCGTCGCCGGGGAGCGGATCGCCTGGGCGAGGACGCCCTGCTCCAGGGCGGCGTCGGCCATCGCGACGGCGTCCGCCGCGTCGCCGACGACCAGCGGGATGATCTGCGTGCTCGAGCCGGCGACGTCGAAGCCCTCGCGGGCCAGCTCGTCGCGCAGCACGCCGGAGTTGGCCATCAGCTTCTCGATGCGCCGCGGCTGCTCGACGAGCAGCTCGAGCGCGGCCATGGCCCCGGCGACGGAGGGTGGCGGGGGTGCGGTGGAGAACGCGAACGCCGGCGCCGTGTTGACGAGCAGGCGCGCGGTCACACGCTCGCAGGCGACGTAGGCGCCGTAGGAGCCGAGGGCCTTGCCGAGCGTGCCGACGATGACGTCGACGTCGTCCTCCAACCCAGCCTCGGCGACCGCCCCCCGGCCCTGCGGGCCGAACGCGCCGATGGCGTGCGCCTCGTCGACCAGGATGCGGACCCGGTGGCGCTGCGCCTGCTCGACGATCTCCTCGAGCCCGGCGATGTCGCCGTCCATCGAGAAGATCCCCTCCGTGATGACGAGCGCGCCGCGGCCGGCGTGCTGGCGCAGGCCCCACGCCAGGTGGTCGGCGTCGGCGTGCTCGTAGACGAAGACCTCGGCGCCGGCGAGGCGGCAGCCGTCGATGATCGAGGGATGGTTGAGCGCGTCGGAGAAGACGACCTGGCCGCGGCCGGAGAGCGCGGGGATCACGCCGGCGTTCGCGAGGTAGCCCGAGCCGAACAGCAGCGCGGCCTCCGTCCCGTGGAACTCGGCCAGTCGCTCCTCGAGGCGGCGGTGCAGCGTCATCGTCCCCGCCACCAGTCGCGAGGATCCCGCCCCGACGCCCCAGCGCATCGCCGCGTCGGCGGCCGCCTCACGCACGCGCGGGTGGTCGGCCAGACCGAGGTAGTTGCTCGAGCACAGCAGCAGCACCGGCTTGCCGTCGAGCACCACGCGCGGACCCTGCGGGCCGCTGATCATGCGCATCCGGCGGCTGAGACCGAGCTCCTCGAGCTCGTCGAGGCGATCTTGGAGGTCGTCCATGGCCGGAACGTACGGCGCATGCCGGACGCAACCGCAGGCGAGGCTCTACCGTGGCGCCGATGCCGACCGGAGTCGAGTTCGCCCGCCAGGTGGCCCACGCGCTCGGGGTCGAGAGCCTCTCCGATCGAGACGCGGACACGTTGCTGGACATCGCGGGCACCGCGGCGCACGCCAGCGAGCGCCTCGCGGCGCCGCTGTGCACCTACCTCGCCGGGCGCTCCGGCCGCTCGCTGGAGGACGTGCGGGCGGCCGTTCAGCTCGTCGCTACCGGCGACGCCTCCTGACGACCATCGCGCTGCCCCCTCCGCGGCGGGTGGGCTCGGCCGCGGCCTGCAGCTTCCCGTGGCGCCCGAGCTCGATGCCGGTCGCCGCCCCGATCTCCGCGACGGGGGTGAACTGGTGGCCGAGCGCCATCAGCGCCGCGGCCGCCGGGCTCGCGAGGAAGGCGGGCTCGGCCTCGGTCTTCGGGGCGTTGCGCTCGGACAGGCGCGGGTCGGCGATCGCCTGCGGCAGGGTCATCCCGCGCTCGAAGCGGTCGACGAGGATCTGCAGGACGGTCGTGACGATCGTCGCGCCGCCCGGCGAGCCGAGTGCGAGGACCGTGCGCCGGCCCTTGGTCACGATCGTCGGCGCGATCGAGGAGCGCGGACGCTTGCGCGGCGCCGGCGAGTTCGCCTTGCCCGTCGTGAAGTCGAAGTCCGTCAGCTCGTTGTTGAGCAGGAAGCCGCGGCCCGGAACGACCATGCCGCTGCCGCCCGTCTGCTCGATCGTGAACGTGTAGGTGACGACCGTGCCGTGGCGGTCGGCCACCGTCAGGTGGGTGGTGTTCGGGCCTTCGCCGTCGGAGGAGGCGCGGCGGCCGCCGCCCGGGCTGGCGCAGTTCCCCGCGGCCACGGGGGACATCGCGGCCTGCGGGCCGATCAGCTTCTGGCGCTTGTCGGCGAAGGACTGCGAGAGCAGGCATCGCAGAGGCACGTTCGTGAAGTCCGGGTCGCCGAGGTACAGGGCGCGGTCGGCGTACGCGAGGCGGGTCGCCTCGAGGTAGCGGTGCAGCTCGGCGGCCGTGGTGGGGGCCGGGGCGCCGAACGCCTCGAGGATGTTCAGCGCCTCCTCGACCGTCGTCCCGCCGCTGGAGGGCGGGCGCATGCCGAGCACCCTGTAGCCGCGGTAGGCGGTCGTCGCGGGCGGGCGTCGCACCGCGCGGTAGGCCGCGAGGTCGGCGGCGGTCATCAAGCCCGGGCGCACCGTGCGGGTCGCCCCCTGGCGCTGGGGCGGAGCCTTGACGGTCTCCACGATGTCGCCGGCGACGGCGCCGCGGTAGAAGCCGTGCGTGGCGCCCTTGGAGGCGATCAGGGCATACGTCTTGGCGAGGTCGGGGTTCCTGAGCACGCTGCCGGCCTGGATCGGCTGCCCGCCCGGAAGGTAGATCTTCGCCGTGGCGGGGAAGTCGGCGAAGCGCGCCGCGTTGGCCTCGGTCTGCATCTGCAGCGTCTCGTCGACCTTGAAGCCCCGGCGCGCCACCCGGATGCCCGGCTGCAGCAGGCGGGCGACGGCCGCCGGGGCTGCGCTGACGGCGAGCAGGACGAACGCGGCGGTGAGCGGGACGAGGCGGCCCATGGGCAGACGCGTACCCCGCGTCCATGGCGGCTACGCCGGCGGTGGTGGGATGCGGACGTGCAGGTGGTCGTCGTGGTGGATCAGCGGCGTCACGACCTTGCGGGGTCCGGCCAGATGCAGGTGGGGCCCGACGAAGATCCTCTCGGCGCCGGCGTCGACGAAGAGGTCGACCAGCGCCTGCGCCCGCTGCCGGTCGACCTGGGCGGGCTCGAACGGCCGGCGCTCGGTCCCGTCCTTGCGCGGGTACAGGACGTCCACGTCGAGCCCGTTCTGGTGCGAGGCGTGGCCGAGGCCTCCGTACTCCCTGCCGAACCAGCCCCCGTGCCGGCGGGAGAGGTCCATGATCCCGACGCGCGGAGCGAGCGGATCGGCGGCGCGGTACTCGCGCAGCGTGTGCAGGACCGTGCGCAGCAGCGCGTCCGTGCCCCAGCGCCGCCAGCCGCGATCCGGGGCGCGGTTGCGGACCGGGTCCCAGGTAAACCAGTCCGACCCCTCGTCGGGCAGCTGCACGCCGCGCACGAGGCGCCCGCGGAACGGGTATCCGATCGCCTCCGACACGCGCCAGGCGATGGCCGGATAGGTGACCGTCGTGCCCGTGCCGTCGTCGGTCGGCGGCGGCGGCGACGGACCGATCCGCGCGCCCACGGGCTCGCTGTCCGCTCGGGCCGGAGCGCCCGCGACGACGGCCGCCACGACTCCGACGAGCACGGCGGGCAGGATCACCCAGACGAGCAGCCGCCGGCGCCGGGCGCCGCCGAACAGGACCGAGCGCCGGTCGCGGGCGATCCCTCCGCGCACCGCTCCCGGGGCCCGTCCACGCGTTGACTGCCTCGCGAACATGGCCACAGCGCGGAGCTTAGGGATGCCTCAGGCGCCCTTCCACCGAGGCGTGCGTTTCTCGATGAAGGCGCTGACCCCCTCGGAGAAGTCCGCGGAGGCAAAGCAGGCCTCGCGCAGCGCGATCAGCTCGCGCTCGACCTGCGCGTCGAGCTCGCCCTCGGCACGCAGCAGCTCGCGCAGGATCCGCTTGGTGCCCTGCAGCGCGAGGGGGGCGTTGGCGGCGACCTCAGCCGCCAGCTCGACGCCGCGCTCGGCGAGCGCGGCGGCCGGCACCACCTCGTTGACCAGGCCCCAGGCCTCCGCGCGCCGGGCGGAGATGTTGCGCCCGACGTGGAAGAGCTGCCTGGTCCGCGGCGCGCCGATCGCGTCGACGAACTTGCGCAGGCCGGTGTGGGAGTAGACGAGCCCCAGCTTGGCGGGCGGCATGCCGACCAGGGCGTCCTCGGAGGCGACGATCAGGTCGCAGGCCAGGGCGAGCTCGAGGCCGCCGCCGACCGCGTGGCCGTTGAGCGCGGCGACGACGGGGAACGGATAGGCCTCGAGCGCCTCGATCGCCGAGTGAAACGGGTGGGCGACGAGCTCCTCGGCCACGCGCGCGAACTCGTCGTGCGACAGGCTCGAGAGGTCGTAGCCGGCCGAGAAGACGAGCCCCTCGCCGGTGAGCAGCAGGCAGCGCGCGTCGACGCTCGTGACGACGTCGCCGATCCCGTCCAGGATCGCGTGGTCGAGGGCGTTGCGCCGGTCCGGGCTGGCGATCGTCAGCCGCGCGACGGCGTCGGCCGGGAAGTCGAGGCGGAGCTTGCCCGCCGCCAACGTGCGCGGCTCGCTCACTCGAGCTCGACGAGCGGGTCGCCCTGGGAGACGCTCTGGCCCTCGGCGACGAGGATCCTGCTCACCGTGCCCGCCTGCTCGGCCTCGACGGGCATCTCCATCTTCATCGACTCGAGCATCAGGACCGTGTCGCCCTCCTCGACGTGGTCCCCCGGCGAGACCTCGACGCTCCACACGATGCCGGTGATGTGCGCCACGACGCTGGCCATGCGCCGGGACCTTACCCAGACGAGCTGCGAGATCGCCCCCGACCTCACAAAAGCGCCGAGGCCAGGCCGACCGCGGCGGACACGCAGAGCACGACGGTCAGCGCGAGCTCGTAGTGCCCGGAGGCCAGCCGCGCGAACAGCGGCCGGCCGAGCAGCTGCCCGGCGGCGGCGAGCGGGACCAGCGCCGCGAGCGCCGCGGCGTCCGGTAGGGCGGCGCGCGTCCCCGTCGCCGCCAGCGCCCCGACGGCGAGCGCCGACAGCGCGGCGAAGCTGACCGTCAGCGTGTCGCGCACGCGCGCGGGCGCGTGCCCGCGGCCGAGCAGCAGCAGGACGAGCGGCGGTCCGGCGGTGGCCGTGGTCGTGGTCAGGGCACCCGACGCCACGCCGGCGACGCCGGGCGCCCACGGCGGCGCGGGGCGGTCGTGGTCGGGCGAGACGTGGCGCACGGCGAGCGACACGAAGATCGTCACGGTCAGCAGGATCTGCAGCGGCGCGGCGTCGACGCTGCGCAGGACGTAGACGCCCGCGAGCATCCCGGGGATCGACCAGGCCAGGACGACGAGCACCGTGCGCATCAGCGGCTGCGGGCGGCGGCGCTCCCCGAGCAGCGAGATCAGGTTCACCTCCAGCCCGAGCACCGTCAGCAGCCCGACGGCCGGCAGCGGCCCGGCCGCGGCGAAGACCAGCGGCGCGCACACGAGGGCGAAGCCGAAGCCCACCGCCGACTGCAGCAGCGCCCCGATCAGCACTCCCGCGCCCGCGGCGGCGTCGAGCGCCGTCAACCCCGGGACTTCCGGGCGAAGACGTCCGCGGCCGAGACGACCCGGTCTATGAACAGGATGCCGTCGAGGTGGTCGACCTCGTGCTGCAGGACGCGCGCCTCGAAGCCGGTCGCCTCGACCCGCAGCGGCGCGCCGGCCACGTCGAAGGCCTCGACGACCACCGTCACCGATCGGCGCACGTTGCCGGTCAGCTCCGGGATCGACAGGCAGCCCTCGCGGCCGATCTCGGTCTCGGCCCCGGGGACGATCACCGGCTCGACGAGCACGAGCAGCCCGGAGCTCTCGGGCGCCTTCGGGTGGCCGGTGCAGTCGACCACGCACAGGCGGATGGGCTCGCCGATCTGCGGCGCGGCGACGCCCACGCAGCGCGGGAACGAACGCAGCGTGTCGACCAGGTCGGCCGCCACCCGCGCGGCGTCGTCGCCGCGGCCCTCGGCGCGGGTCTTCAGCGCCGGATGCGGGTAGCGCAGGACCTCGCGGACGGCCACGCGCTCAGAGCGTGTCGGCGTCGGCGGCGTGCAGCGTGATGTCGACGCCCTGCTCGGCGCTCACCCGCGCCAGCACCGCGGCCAGCGCCGCCTCGTCGGCGGCCGCGGGGACGGCGACGTCGACGATCATCACGTAGACGGCGTCGGACTCGACCAGCCGCGTGCGCAGGTCGCACACGTTCACGGCCGCGGCGGCGAGCCCCGCGGTGACGGCGGCCAGGATGCCCGGGTGGTCGGCGCCGTAGACGCTGACCACGTGCGTGGCGACGCCGAGCTCGGAGTGCCCGCCGCCGTGGATCTCGCGCAGCGCCAGCGCCTCGAGGCCGAGCGCGTCGGCGGCGGCGCGCAGGTCCGCGCCGAGGGCGTCCGCGTCGACGTCGTCGGCCGCGTCGACGACCAGCGTCATCGCGAAGAAGCCGCGCAGGATCCCCATCTGCGAATCGGTGACGTTGACGCCGTGCGCGACCAGGCGCTCGGCGAGCGACGCGATGATCCCGGGCTGGTCGGCGCCGATGGCCGAGAGGGCGAAGCTCCGCACCCTGGGCAAGATACGCTCCCGGCGATGACCGAGGAGACGGGAGAGAAGCTCGCGGCCATGAAGGCGCAGGTCTACACGGACCCGCGTCCCAAGGAGCACTTCGACCGCTACCACGCCCGGGTCCGGCGCGGCGAGCCGAACTTCGTCTACGAGATCGTGCGCATGTGCACCTGCCTGTACGCGTGGACGTTCTTTCGCACGCGCTCGCTGGACAGCTGGAAGGTCGCGAGCGACGGCCCGGTCATCCTCGCGCCGAACCACTTCTCGTTCATGGACCACTTCTTCGTCGGCGCGGGCATCCGCCGGCGCGTGCAGTTCATGGCCAAGTCGCAGCTGTTCGCCAAGGGGATGCAGTGGATCTACAACCCGGGCGGCGTGTTCCCCGTGCGCCGCGGCGTGCAGGACGAGGAGGCCTTCGTCACCGCCCACGCCGTGCTCCAGCGCGGGGCCGCGATCGTCATGTACTGCGAGGGTGGGCGCTCGCGCTCGGCCGACCTCGCCGAAAAGCCCAAGCGGGGCATCGGCCGGCTCGCGCTGGAGTCGGGCGCCACGGTCGTGCCCGTCGCCATCCACGGCTCCTCGAAGGTCCGCAACTGGAAGCGCGG
>JBBQBV010000071.1:0-17721 GCA_038318085.1 Solirubrobacterales bacterium | reverse complement strand
TGAGCCTGCAGCGACTCGCTCCCAACGTCGAGCAGCCCTTCGGCCACGACCACAAGGAGCAGGAGGAGCTCTACGTCGTGCTCGACGGCAGCGGCCGCGTCAAGCTCGACGACGAGGTCGTCGACGTCGCGCAGTGGGACGCGGTCAGGGTGGCGCCCGCGCTGACCCGCGCGTTCGCGGCCGGCCCTGACGGCCTCGAGTTCCTCGCGTTCGGGGCCCCGGCCGTCGAAGCGCCCATGGACGACGTCGGCCAGAAGCCGGGCTTTTGGAACACCTGAGCGCGCTCGACCCGGGCGCCAATCGCCTCGGCGCGCTGTCGCTCGCGTTGATCGACCGGACCTCGGAAGCCGTGGCGGAGATCGGCGGCGCAGCGGGCCGGCCGGGGTGGGAGAGCACCGCGGCGGCGCTCTCCGCGCTGCATCACTTCCTCGGCGGCGCTTCGGTCCGCCGACTCCGGCAGGTGCTGGGGCTGACGTCGTCGGGCACGGTCCGCTTGGTTGACAAGCTCGAGTCAAACGGGCTCGCGACCCGTGGCACCGGCCAGGATGGCCGCACAACGGTCGTCTCGCTCACCAACGCGGGCCACGAAGCGGCGTTGCGCGTCGCCAGCGCGCGCGCCCGCGTGCTCGAGGACGCCCTCGGCGTGCTGTCCACGCGCGAGCGCGAGCAGCTCGACGGCCTCGTGTCGCAGGTGCTCGTCGGCATGATGCGCGAGCCGGGCGCCACGCGTTGGACGTGCCGACTGTGCGACACCGAGGCGTGCGGCGTCAAGAGCCGGAGATGCCCGCTCACACGCGCCGCCGCGGAGCGCTTTGGATCAGCTCGCGGCGGCAGCGCGTAGCCCACCGCCCGGGGGAAGGAGCCCTTGACGCCCCGCCGCCGGCGCCCCGGGGCCGGATGCGGTCAGGCGCTGCTAGTGCCGCGGTCCGCGCGCTTACTCGTGTACGCACGGCCGATCGACCACGTGCGCCGTGGTCTCCCGCCTCACGTTCAGGCGCGCGCGCGCATGAGCGCCTGGATGCCGTCGAGGATGCGTTGCAGGCCGAAGGCAAACTCCTCGTCGGGGGGGTCGGCGTGATCGAAGACGCCGGCGTCGAGGACGGCGTGCAGCGCGGGGAAGCGCTCGGCGTCGGTCAGCCGGCGCAGCGTGTCGCTGTAGCCCCGCATCGCCTCGTGCGGAGTGGCGGCGGCCTCGAGGAAGTGCGCCTGCACCTCGCCCATGAGCATCACATGGTTGCGGACGTAGCCGCTGAGCATCATCACGAGCGATGCCTTCTCGGCCTCGGCCAGGCCGGTGTCGCGCAGGCAGCACAGCGCGTCCTCGAACCACGCGACCGAGTTGGGAGCGAGCGGCGGCGCCGTGATCGCTACCCGCGTGGTCCAGGGGTGGGCGCGCGCCGCGTCGACGAATCCCCGGGCCCAGCGCACCAGCCCCGCGCGCCAGTCTTCGTCCGGCGCCGCGGTGGGGATCGTCCCCAGCGCGGTGTCGACCATCAGCGTGAGCAGGTCCTGCTTGGAGTCGACGTAGCGGTAGAGCGACATCGCGGAGGAGCCCAGCTCCTTTGCGACGCGGTTCATCGAGACCGCGGCGAGGCCGTCGGCGTCGGCGACCGCGACCCCGGCGGCGGCGATCCGATCAAGCGTGAGCCCCGGCTTGGGGCCCTTGGTCGCGGGCGCGCGCACGCCCCACGCCGCGGCGATCCCGGCCGGCACTCCGCTCGTGCTCTCGTCGTCCATCCCCATCGCTCCTACCTCATCGGCTTGACACCCCTTGGAACTGCGTATACCTTACGCGTTAGTCGCGTATGCTCTACGCAGAAAGACCGACCGCAACCCACGATCGAGACCAGGAGCACATCACAGATGACCGACGAGATCGCAATCGAGGCGATCGGCCTCGAGAAGTCCTACGGAAACGTCAAGGTGCTCGAGGGCGTCGACCTGCGGGTGCGGCGCGGCAGCGTCTTCTCCCTGCTGGGGCCCAACGGCGCCGGCAAGACGACGACCGTGAGGATCCTCGCGACGCTCGCCCCGGCCGACCGGGGTCGCGCATGGGTCGCCGGCCACGACGTCGTGGGCGACCGGCACCGGGTGCGCCGCAGCATCAGCCTGACCGGTCAGTACGCGGCGGTCGACGAGCTCCAGACCGGCGAGGAGAACCTGCGCATGATGGGGCGGCTCGCCAGCCTGTCGCGGGCCGACGCGCGCCGCCGAGCCGGCGAGCTGCTTGACCGTTTCGGTCTCGTCGAGGCCGGGCAGCGGAGGGTCGCGACCTACTCCGGCGGCATGCGCCGCCGGCTCGACCTCGCCGCCAGCCTCGTCGCGCGCCCCCTCGTCCTGTTCCTCGACGAGCCGACGACCGGCCTTGATCCGCGCAGCCGCCAGGCGATGTGGGACGTGATCGGGGAGCTGGTGGACGGCGGTGTGACCGTCTTCCTCACGACGCAGTACCTCGAGGAGGCCGACCAGCTCGCCGACCGCATCGCCGTCATCGACGGCGGTCGCGTCGTCGCCGAGGGCACCTCCGCGCAGCTCAAGCAGCGCGTCGCCGGCGCCCGCCTGGACCTGACGCTCGCCGACGCCTGGATCTACGACCGCGTCGCCGGCGCGCTCGGCGGACGCGCGATCCACCGCGACCAGGAGCGCCTGACGCTCGGCGTCGCGACCGACGGCAGCGCGCGGCAGGTGCGCGCCCTGTTCGACGAGCTCGACCCCGCGCGCGACGCGGTCGCATCGTTCGAGATCCACCGCGCGACCCTCGATGACGTCTTCCTCGCCCTGACCGGCCACACCGCCGCGCCGACCACCGAAACCACCACCGAGAAGGAGACCGCCCATGTCTGATGCGCTGACGATGTCGGGACGCTGTCTGCGCCTCTCGCGCCGCAACATCGAGGCGCTGCTGAGCTCGCTGATGCTGCCGATCATGCTGATGCTGCTGTTCGTCTACCTGTTCGGCGGCGCGATCGAGACCGGCACCAAGTACGTCACCTACGTCGTCCCCGGCGTGCTGCTGCTGTGCGCCGGCTACGGCGCCTCGGTCACGTCGGTCAGCGTCTGCGCCGACATGATGGGCGGGATCGTCGATCGTTTTCGCTCGCTCGACGTCGGCGGCGCGTCGGTCCTGGCCGGGCACGTGACGGCCAGCGTCGTGCGCAACGCCGCCTCGACCGTGCTGGTTTTAGGCGTGGGCGTCCTGATCGGCTTCCGGCCCCACGCCGACCTGCTGCACTGGGTTGCCGCAGCCGGGGTGCTGGGGCTCTTCGTGCTCGCGCTGTCGTGGTTCGCAGCGGTCATCGGCCTGCTCGCAAAGACCCCCGAGGGCGCCAACGGCTTCACGTTCTTCGTGATGTTCCTGCCCTACCCGAGCAGCGCCTTCGTCCCCATCCACACCATGCCCGCGTGGATTCACGGCTTCGCCACTCACCAACCGGTCACGCCCGTGATCGAGACCATCCGCAGCCTCCTACTCGGCACCCCGGCAGGATCGAACCCCTGGCAGGCGATCGCCTGGTGCACCGGGATCCTGATCGTCTCGATCACGCTCGCCGCCGTGCTCTTCCACCGACGCACCCGCTGAGCAGTCAGGCGTTTGCGGGCTCGCCGAGGCTCACGCCGGCGAGGTCGCCCGCGAGGCGATCTCGAGCTTGGCGAAGACCTTGCGCAGGTGGTAGTCGATCGTGCGCGGGATCAGGAAGAGCCGGGCGGCCGCGAGCCGACGACCGGCCTCGATCCGCGCAAGCCGCCAGGCGATGGGTCTAGGCTCTCGCCCGCGTCGGACCGGCCGGTCTTCCACGCGCGGTAGCGCTCGCCGTGCAGTCGAGGCATTCGGACTCGAGGCCGTTGCGGTTTGCGCTACTCCGCGTCCAACTCCGCGAACGGCTTGCCTTGGCCGCCGCCACGTGCAGGCCCTGGAGGCGGCCTTCGGCACCTGACTGAGCGGGATCGGCGCGGAAAGGGCGGGGACCACCAACAAACTCCAAGCCGCCCAGTCGCCGAAGCGCTCGCGCCACAGCAGCCCGATGATCAACCTGCTGCATGGTGACCGGCGGGTCGAAGGTGCAGACGGCGCACAGTGGGACCCACTGGTGAGCTGCTTGCGCGCGCGTGAAGCGCACGTAGAGCCCGTCGCGGGCTGTTGTCGCACCAAAGAGCGGTTACTCGGGGATGGGTTCGATGTCCGCGACGGCCTGTCGGACGAGATCCTCAAACCCCTTGTCGACTCGAATCCAGGCCACGTTGTAGTCATGGTTGAACGACCGCGGGGCTCCGTCGGGTAGCAGCTCGTTCAACCGCTTAAGGGTCCCGGAAAGCTTCTCCAACTCAAGTTCGACCCGTTCACCGGTCGGAAACCTAAGAGCGGGGCGCGGCTCGTATCCCTTCGGAAGTCTTTCCAGACCGGTGAACTCCAAAAAGGCCCGCTCGTAGGTCACGTCGACCTGGGCCGCCATCTGCCCCGCCTCGCTCGACGGAGCCCAGAGGAGACCAAGCAGAATGTGGTCGGGTCCTGGCGGCAACTCCAGCGACAGGATCGCCAGCCGCCAAGCTTGGGCAAGCGCCTCCAAGACCTCGGGATTACACCGCTCAAGTATGCCGACGCTTCGCGGCATATCCCGAATTCCAGAATCACCGATCGCAGGGAGGCTAAGTTCGGACTCCGACGATCTCAAGTGTTCGAACACCGCTGCCGCCCGTACGGGTAGGCGAGCGACTGGGAGCCGAAGCAGAGCTCGAAGAACGTGCTCGCCCAGGATGACGTTCTTGCCTGCAGCATCGGACTCCGCCACCGCTAGAGCCATCGCCTCCTGCCCTGCACCGGACAGATCTCGCAGCATGACAAATCACGCTACACCCCCGTCCGAGAGGCGCGCGGCGTGGACACTCGGACTGATCGGCCCTGGCGCGGTGAGTTGCGCCGCCCCAGGGCCGCTGATCCTCGTGGCGAGCCGCGAGTGCGGCCGCTACCTCACTTCTGCGGGATGAGCTCGAGCATCTTGAGCGCCGTGACGCCGTCGTCGAGGCCGAGCTCCTCGGTGATCAACCCGTTTTCGACCTTCAGCACCGTGATGCCGGAGAAGCGCATGGTCTTGCCCGAGCCCGCCGGCAGCGACCCGACGGGGATGTCGTCGAAGGCGTTGCCGCTCTGCGTGCCGCCGCCCTCCCACTGTCCGACCACGTAGTCGCCCTCGGCGATCAGCTCGGCCGTCGCCCCGAACGCGAGGTCCGGGAAGGCGGCACGGAACCTCGTGGCGAACTCGCGCACCTCGTCGCGGCCGCGGCAGGGCGCGTGCATCGAGTACTCGAAGCGCATGTCCGGCGCGGCCAGCTCGTCGATGACCCCGGGGTTGTAGTCGGGGCCCCAGAACTCCGCGAACCAGCGCCCGACGACTGCCTTGTTGTCTTCAATGGACATGCATGGACCTCACTTGTAGGTGGCTTGATCGAGCGGACGTCGCTCGTCGCCTGCTGAGACGGTCGTGGCGCGGAGATCGTGAGATCGCTGTGCGACGCCGCCCGCGACCTCACGAAGCGGCCGCCGAGCTCGTCTAACCCACACATGCCGACGCGCTCGAACACCACCGGCAGCTCAGCGCGCGCCAGCGGGCGCGTTCCGGCGTTTGAGCGGGTGCTGGAGGATCACGGCCCGGCGGTCCTGCGCTTCTGCGCCGCGCAGGTCGGGCCGCAGCGCGCCGACGACTGCTTTCAGGAGACGATGCTGGCCGCGCTTCGCGCCTACCGCCAGGTTCGCGATCCACACGCGGTCAAGGCGTGGTTGTTCTCGATCGCGACGCGCAAGGCGATCGATGCACATCGCGCGCAGGCGAGGGCCGCCGATCCGACCGACGAGATCGACGAGCGCGCCGCCGCCGACGAGCAGGCGGCCCCCGTCGAGGAGGATCTGTGGGAGCGCGTGCGCGCGCTGCCCGACAAGCAGCGCCACGCAGTCACCCTGCGCTACCGCGGCGATCTCACCCACCGCGAGGTCGCGAGGATCATGGAGACCACCGAGGCCGCCGCGCGACGTAACGTCTTTGAAGGCCTCAAGCGACTCAGGCAGGACGCCTGACGATGCCCGCGACCATCGTCGGCAGCTCCACTGCACCGATGCGCGAGCGCTTCGCCGCGCTACGCCACGGCGTGAGCACCCGGACGCGCGGGCAGCGCACCGCGCTCGGCATCATCCTCCACGACGCCCGCTGACCTCACGGACCGAACCTCCTCCCCGTCTAACGCACATGACCACCAGCGGCGAACATCACGGCGACGGGCGCAACCCGCTCGAAGCCGCGCTCGGGGCCCTGCCGCCCGCAGATCCGCACGCCTGGTCACGCATGCGCGGTGTACTCGCGCGCCGCGCCGGCGCCGAGGGCCTCGTCGACGTCGCCTTCGAGCGCCATGACTCGCCGCTGGGCTCGATCCTCGTCGGCGCCACCGACACGGGACTGGTCCGGATCGGCCTGCCCGCCGAGGACGAGGACGCGGTCCTGGAAGAGCTCGCCCGTCGCGTATCGGTGCGCGTGCTCGGCGCGCCGCGCGAGAGCATCACCCGCGCCCGCCAACAGCTCGACGAGTACTTCGACCGCCGACGCACCACGTTCGACGTACCCCTGGACTGGCAGCTGACGCGGGGCTTCCGCCGCGACGTGCTGCGCGCGACCGCGCAGATCGCCTATGGCCAGACCTCGTCCTACCGGCAGGTCGCCACCCGGGCCGGCAGCGCCGGCGCCGTGCGCGCCGCCGGCACGGCCCTGGCCAGCAACCCCCTGCCCATCCTCGTGCCCTGCCACCGCGTGGTGCGCACCGACGGCACGATCGGCGCCTACCGTGGCGGCCCCGAGGCCAAGGCCCACCTCCTAAACCTCGAACGCACCCGGTGAGCTGAGCGCGATCCAGGCTCAGCCGTTTCGTCGGTGCCGGTCATGCCGAAAGGCTGCCCGCTGCCGACGCCGGACACGTCCGTCCATGACCTTTCCGAGGTCCATGGGCAGACCGTGCGCGCATCGTTGATACTGACTGTGTGTCCGCCGACGCGCCCGAGGAACTCGGTCCTTCGAGCAGGCCGAGCCTGCGCTCTCGCGGGTCCGGGTTGCTGGCCGGCCTGGGCGCGGCCCTGGCCCTGATCGGTGCCGGCGCGCTGCTGATCTCCGACGCCTACGGAGGCAAGCCGCGCGTCGAGGCGCTCGGCTCGACGGTCGCCGTCAATGCGGGCGCGAACGATCTGCGCGACATCACCGCGCACAACTCTCCGACCGTCGTGCGCAGCCCCCGCGACCCGAGGCTGCTGGCGATCGCCAACCGCATCGACACCCCGCGCTACTCGTGTGCGGTGCACGTGTCCTCCGACGGAGGGGCGAGCTGGCGCCCCTCGCCGCTGCCGGTGCCGACGGGCGAGGAGCCCAAGTGCTACGCGCCCGACGCCGCCTTCGGCGCCGACGGCACCCTGTACGTCTCGTTCGTCACGCTCGCCGGCCTCGGCAACGTCCCTCACGCGGTCTGGATCTCGAGCTCACACGACGGCGGACGCACGCTGTCGACTCCGGTCAGGGTGCTGGGCCCGCTGGCCTTCCAGGTCCGGCTGGTGGCCGACCCCACGGTGCCCGGGCGGCTCTACCTGACGTATCTGCACGCGGCCGCGGTCGCCCTGTACAGCTTCACGCAACCCGGCAATCCGATCCAGGTGGTGCACTCCGTTGACGGCGGGCGCACCTGGGGACCGCCGGTCCGGGTCAGCGACGCCCGGCGCGCGCGCGTGCTGGCCCCGACACCGGCGATCGGTCCGCACGGCGAGGTCTACGTCAGCTACCTGGACATCGGCGAAGACCAGCTCGACTACCAGGGCCTGCACCAGGGCCGCGGCGGACCGCCGTACACCGGGCCCTGGTCGCTCGTCCTCGCGCGGTCGCGGGACCACGGAGCCAGCTGGGAGGAGTCGGTCGTGGCTCCCAGGATCAGGCCCACCGAGCGCTTCATCGCGTTCATCCCCCCGTTCCCGTCGCTCGCAGTCGACCCCGGGGGCCGGCATATCTACGCCGCCTTCCAGGATGGAACCCTCGGGGATCCAGATGTGCGCCTGTGGCGGTCAAGCGACGGCGGGGGCCACTGGACCGCCACCCGCGTCAACGACACGCCGCCGCACGACGGCCGCGCCCAGTACCTGCCGAAGGTGGCCGTCGCACCCGACGGGCGCGTGGACGTCGTCTATTACGACCGTCGCGACGACCCGGCCGACGTCCGCAACGTCGTGTCGCTGCAGTCCTCCTTCGATCAGGGCCGCAGCTTCTCAGCGCAGGTGCGCCTGAGCGACCGCTCGTTTGCCTCGAACGTCGGACAGGGCAGCGATCGTGGACTCGCCGATCTCGGCAGCCGCCTCGCGCTGTTGTCCACCGACGACCGCGCCCTCGCGGTGTGGCCCGATACGCGCGCTGGAACGCCCACCTCCGGCAAGCAGGATCTCCGGCTCTCGGTGGCCAACGTCGTCGAGCCGGCGCGCCTGGCGGGCTGGGCGCACGCCGCCCTGCGCTACGGGGGCCTCGCGATCGCGCTGCTCGGCCTCGGGCTGGTCGGTGGGTGGGCGCTCGCGCTCATCACCCGGCGCCGGCGCGACGAGGCGGGGAAAGCCCCTGGCGGCCAAGAGCCGGCCGCTGATAGCGTCCGCCCTTGAGCGTCAGAAGATTGGCTGCTGACATACTCACGCGCTCGCCGGACTGATACCTGTGGCGCCCGAAAGGAGACCGATCTCGATGAGCAGACCCCGACCCAGATTCAGTGCGGTCCCGGTCCTCGCGGTCCTTGCGCTGGGCAGCGCACCGGCCGTCTCTGCGGGGTCCGAGCCGCATCAGCGCCTCGGCTGCGGGTCTGTGGTGACCGAAAGCACGAGGCTCTCCGCCGACATCGGCCCCTGCGCCGGCGACGGCCTGATCGTCGGCGCCAGCGGGATCACGCTCGACCTCAACGGTCATCGGGTGATCGGGACGCTCGAACGGACACCGGGCTTGGCGTCGAACACCGCCAACGCGTCGGGGATCACCTTCCGGATGACGCACGGGTCGAAGCTGACGGGTGGCGAGGTGCTGCATTTCGCCGTCGGCGTGCGCATCGGCCGCGGGTCAGCGAACCGCATCACCCGGCTCAACGTGCACGACAACGTCGGACGCGACGACGGTGACGGCATCGCGGTGTTCAGCTCCAACGAGAACGTGATCCAGAACAACCGGGTGGTGCACAACGGGCAGTGGTCCGGGATCTCCCTGCTCGGTGACGACACCGCCGGCTCGAACTACAACACGGTCGCCGACAACGTGATCCGCAACAACAACGTCCCCATGTTCGACGAGCAGGGGACGCCGATCGACAAGCGGGACATCGGCATCTCGGTGGAAGGGCCTGGCGCGACGCACAACCGACTGCTGCGCAACGTCGTGGCGGGATCCGGCACCGACGGCGTCAAGGTGTTCCCAGACTGCTCGAACGGCTACGACATCTCCAAGGGCTGCCCGGGGACGGTCCCGAACGACTACAACCTCATCCGCGGCAACACGGTCAACGGCAACGGCTTCGGGTCGCCGATCTCCGGGGCCCTGGGCGACGGTATATCGCTGCTGGCCATGGGACCCCCGGTGGTGTCGATCCCACGGCACAACAGGGTCGAGGACAACACGGCCAGCCACAACCAGCGCAACGGCATCAGCCTCGGCGGAGGCAACGGGCAGGAGCTCAACAAGAACCCCTGGACAACCGGCGGCGAGAACTACGGCTGCTTCATCAGCTCAGATCCGGACGACCCCGTCGTCGACACGCCCGATCTCTGCGGCGTGACGGACAACGCCGTCGTGCACAACCGGGCGTCGCACAACGGCATCGACGGCATCTACCTGGGTCCGCGCTCAGACGACAACCGGATCTCCGACAACACGACCGAGGGCAACGGCAAGGACGGCATCGGGATCGGCCTCGCCGTGCGCTACGGGCCCGGCCAGCAGCCAGTGCTCGACGCCAACGGACAGCTCGAGCTCGTCCCGGGCTCCGGGGCCCGGCACAACGTGCTCGAGCACAACAGCGGCTCTCACAACAGGCGCTGGGACGGCACGGACGAGAACCCCGACTGCGGCAGCAACGTCTGGGCGCACAACCTGTTCGTGACCTCCAAGCCCGCCTGCGTGATGGGAGCGGGGTAGCCGCGGGGGAGCGGCCCCACGTCTCAGCCTCTGCGCGGGCGCCTGTTGATCGTCAGCGTCGCGTGCTTGGGCGCGGAGCGGTTGCCCGCCGCGTCGGTGGCTGTGACGGCGAGCCGGTAGCGGCCGGCGCGCAGCGTGCGCCGCCGTGACAGGCGTCCCTGGAAGCGCACGCTGTTGGAGCCGGCCCGCGCGCCCTTGATCGTCACGCGCGTGGCCACCGCGACCGACCGCGTGCAGCGCGGCCGGTGCCGCAACCGCCGCGACGCGCGGCGACAGCGGCGCCCGACCCGGCGGCCCGTGTGCCGCGCCGCGAAGGCCAACTCGACCGTCGCCGGCTCAGACAGCGAGAAGCGAATCCTCGTCCCCACCCGCGCCGCCGACGCGAGCCGCGGCAGTCGCGAACCGCCCCGGAAGCGCGCCGGGGACAGCCGCAGCCCGGTGATCACCGGACGCGTCGAATCAGCCCCCGGACCAACGCCGGGCGGGGAAATCGCGTCCGCGGCGTAGGTGAACGCATCGGCCAGCTTCGACTCGCCGGAGCCGGAGGTCACCGTCACGTCCACCGGCCCGGCAGCGTGCGGGGGCGCCACGGCCGTCAACTGGCCGTAGGCGTCAGCCGTGAAGCTGCTCGCCGGCAGCGCGCCGAAGCGCACCGAGCCGATGCGCTGGTTCAGCCCCATGCCCGTGATCTGCACCGAAGTTCCGCCGGCGGTCGGACCCGACGAGGGCGACACGCCCGAGGCCACCGGCGGCGGCGTGTACAGCTCGGCGGAGGCAAGCCGTGCGTCGAGCGATTCGTCGAGCCCGCCGACAACGAGCACCCTGCCGCAGTTGGTGCCGCACACCTGCGGATCGGCGGCGAACGTGCCGGCGTCGCTGGAGAGCAGGACGGCCTGCACGGAGCGGGACTCTTGGAAGTCCGATCCGCGGGGGTCCTGCATGAAGGGAGCGAGGTTCCACCTCGTGCCGGGGGTGGCGGGGTCGTAGAGCTCAGTGGAACCCAGCCCACTGAAGAACTGCGGACCTTGGCCCGCAGCCGCCAACACCTTGCCGCTGGGCAGCAGCACGGCGCCATGGCCGGAGCGGCGCTGGTTGAGCAGCTTGGTCAGGCTCCAGGCGCCGGTGGCGGGGTCGTAGAGCTCCGCCGTCTTGCGGTCCTCCTCGTTGGCGCCGCCCCCGGCGGCCAGGACCCTGCCGTCGGAAAGCAGCGTGGCGCTGTGCGCCGCACGGCTCTGCCCGAGATCCCCGGGGCAGTCGGCCGTCGTCGGCTTCGGACCGGCCGGCGGCTTGAACAACGAGCAGCTGCTCCAGGTCCCGCTGGCCGGGTCGTAGAGCTCGCTGGAGATCTTCGTCTCCGAGGTCTCAGGGCCGCGGCCGGGCGCGGGGGGGTCGGGAGCCCGCGCGCCAGGGGGGAACGTGCCCCCGGTCACCAGCACCCTGCCGTTTGGCAGGAGGGTGGCGGAGTGCTGGTAGCGGGCCTGCATGAGCTCGCCGGTCGGGGTGAAGCGGCCCGTGGCGGGGTCGTAGAGCTCGGCCTTCGGGTTGGAGACCCCCTCGTCTGCCGAGGTGAAGGCCGAAGGGCCGCCGACGACGAGCACCTTCCCGCTCTTGAGCAGGGTGGCCGTGTGGTCATAGCGTCCATCCACACCGGTCGTGGCACCGGGGCAGCTCGCGCTCGGCGTCCCGGCGCTCGAGCAGCTGCTCCACACCCCCGTGGCCGGGTCGTAGAGCTCGGCAGAGGTCGTGTCGGAGAAGTCATCCGTGCGTCCGCCGATCACCAGCACCTTGCCGTCGGCCAGCAGCGTCGCGGTGTGCGCCGAGCGGCCGACGTTCAGCTGGCCGGTGGCGGTCCACGCACCGGTCTTCGCGTCATAGAGCTCCGCCGAGCGCGTGTGCGGCGGAGAGTAGGGATCCGCAGGGTTGTCCACCGTCCCTCCCGCCACGAGCACCTCGCCACAGTAGCCGGGGCGCGGGCTCGTCTTACAGGCAGGGCCGTCGAGCAGCGTGGCGGTATGGCCCGCCCGGGCCACGGCCATGGGCGCCGTGGTCTCCCAGGCTCCCTCGCCGTCGCTTTGCGCATGGCTGACCTGCGCGCCGCACAGCAGTGCAGCGGCCACGACGGAGCCGATCAAGCGGCGCTTGACACGTGCCCTCGCTGAAGCGCTCCCACCCGACCATCGCATACCCGGGCAACATAGAGCGGCGAACGCTGGGGCAACATGAGCCGTTCGGCTCATTTGTCGACCCTTCCCGGCGTTGCCGGCGTGTGGCCGTTGCGTCGGCGCCAGGTCGTCGCGGCCAGCTCGTGGCGCCTCCCCACCCCGAGCTTTGAGTAGATGTGCGACAGGTGGTTCTTCACGGTCGCCGGGGCGATGAACAGGCGCTCGGCGATCTGGAGATTGGTGAGGCCTTCGGCCACGAGCGCGCTGACATGCCGCTCCCGCTCGGTGAGGCTCAGCCAGCCGCTGGCGGGCCGCCCTCCTCGCCCCGTCCGCTTGCAGGCCTGGGCGACGGCCTCCTCGATCGACCACCCGGCACCCTCAGCCAAGGCGGCCTCGAGCTGCGCGGCGGAAAGGCCCTGCCGAACGACGGCCATGTCGGCTTGCCGGCGCGAGGACTCCGGCGAAGCTTCGAAATGGCCTTCTGTCTCGCGCAGCGCCTGCGCGGCGCCGAGCAGGCGAGCGGCGTGCTCGAGTCGGCCGGCCGCCGCGGCCAGTCCTGCGACCGCGTCGAGTGAGGCCGCGATCCCCGGGGCGTCGCCGATCCCCCGCTGAAGCTGGAGGGCCTCGCGGTGCAGCCCGGCTGCGGTCCCGCCGTCCCCCGCGGCCCGCGCCAGCCCGCCGAGCGCGTGGACGGCCTGGGCCATGGCCCTCGCGTCGCCGATCCCACGAGCCAGCTCGTAGGCGCTCTGGAGCACAGCGATCGCCTCGGCCGGCTCGCCCTCCTCGGCTGCGAGCTCCCCCAGCCCCTGGAGGGCAGGGATCGAGGTGCGGTCCTTCTCGGTCCGCGCGATGACGGCCTCGAAGCCGCAGCGCGCGCCGCGGAGGTCCCCCTCGGCGTGGTGGATCCGGGCCGAGAGCAGAGGCAGATCGAGCGAGGCCCCGGGCGGTCCGGCATCCCCGAGCCGGGCCAGGGCTTCGTCATGCAGCGCGCGCGCGCGTTCGTGGTCGCCCCGGCCGAGCGCCAGCTCCCCGAGAAACGTCAGCGCCGTCGTCTCGATGTACTCCTCGCCAAGCCGGCGCGCCAAGGCCATGGCCTCCTCGAACAGCGCCTCGGCCGCGCCGTACTCCCCCTGAACGAGCGCGACGCGCCCGAGCCCGAGCAGGCCGAAGCGCAGGCCCTGTGCATCCCCGGCGCTCCGGGCCACGCGCAGGCCTTCCTCGAAGAACGGACGCGCGCTGGGCATCTGGTTGAGCGAGGCGTACTCGAATCCCGTGAGCGCGAGGGCGTGGGCCAGGCACCATGAATCGCCGGCCTCGCGGGCCAACCGCGCGCTCTCCTCGAGAAGGGGCACGGCGCGTGCGTCGGAGCGGAACTGCCGGCAGTTGCCGAGCACGAGCAGCGCGCGAGCGCGACCTCGGACATCGTCGGGCTGCTGGAAGAGGGCCAGGCACTCCTCGAGCCGGCGGACGGCCGCGTCGTCATCGCCGATCATGTGGGCGAGGAACCCCGATCCCCACAGCGCCCTCGCCCGCAGGGCCGGTGCCCCGCCGTTGGCGGCAGCCACGCCGGCTTCGAGCAGATCGCGCCCCTCGCTGAAGTGGCAGCGCACGCGCCAGAAGAGCACGAGCGACCCGGCGAGGCGCAGCGCCCACTCGCTCTGGCCGCAGCCGAGTGACCACTCGATCGCCGCGCGGAGGTTCGCGCGCTCGGCTTCGAGGCGCGCGAACCAGTGCTCCTGTCTCGGACCCGCCAGCTCGACCTCTGCGCGCTCCGCAAGCGCCATGTAGAAACGGGCATGTGCCGCGCGGGAGCCCGCTGACTCGCCCGCCTCCTCGAGCCGGTCGCCGGCATAGGCGCGGATCGTCTCCAGCAGCCGGAAGCGGGCTTGGTCGGGGCCGGCGTCGCAGACCAGCAGCGACCTCGACATCAACCGGCCCAGCAGATCCGGCACGTCGGCGCTCTGGACCTCACCGCCGGCGCACACCGCCTCCGCCGCCCGCGGACAGAACCCTCCGACGAACACCGCCAGGCGCCGCAGCAGCGCGCGCTCCGGCGCGGAGAGCGACTCATGACTCCAGTCGATCGCCGACTGCAGCGTGGCATGGCGGGTGACGTGGTCGCGCCCGCCGCTGACGAGCAGCGTGAAGCGGTCATCCAGCCGCCGCGCGATCTCGTCCGGGGTGCGAGTGGCCACACGCGCCGCCGCCAGCTCGATCGCCAGTGGGATCCCGTCCAGGCGGCTCGCGATCTCCGACACCGCGGATGCCACGCCTGGGTGAAGGAAGAACGACGGCTGGACGGCGCTCGCCCGCTCGACGAACAGGCTCACCGCGTCGTAGACCATGAGCTCCTCCGGGACCGGCGGCTCGTCCGGCCCGGGGACCGAGAGCGGCGGCACCTGCCACACCCGCTCCCCGGCGATCGACAGCGGCTCGCGACTCGTCGCCAGGATCCGCAGGTTCGGGCATCCGCGCAGGAGCGCGCCGGCCACCTCCGCGCAGGCGCCCACCAGGTGCTCGCAGTTGTCCAGCATCACCAGCGCACGGCGCGCGCCCACGCGAGTGACGATCGTGTCGGTCAGGCGCTCACCGGACGCCTCCTGCACGGACAGGGCCGCCGCCAGCGCTGCCGGTACAAGCCCGCCGTGTCGCACCGGTGCGAGCTCGACGAGCCACCCGGCGCCGAGCTCGTCGCCCGCGATCCGGCGAATCACCTCCAGCCCGAGCCGGCTCTTGCCGATCCCGGGCGAGCCCGTCAGCGTGACCAGCCGAGAGCCCTGAAGCACCTGCGCCACCTCACCCACCTCTGCGCGGCGGCCCAGAAAGCTGGTCAGGCCCGAGGGCAGATTGCCTGTCGACGCGGTGGCGGAGCCATGCAGAAGACCCTGCGGCGGATGGGAGGGATGCTCGCGTGCGAGCGGCGAGGAAGCAGCGCGCATGCCTGGAGCCTCTCCCGGCGGCATCAGGATTCCCCGTGGGCCGGGGCGACCGGCAACATCCTGGCCCTACGAATCTCGACGGGTTGCAGACGTCTCATTGGTATGGCCGGGAAGCTGACCGCCCGGTCAAGCCGTAGGCTACGTCAGCACAACCCGTCGCATAAGTGCGTGCGGCATCTAGCGGTCTCGGGCCTTGATCACGGCCAGCAAATCCTCCCGCCGGGGCCGGGCTGGGCCGGGCTTGCGGCGCGCAAAGTGGCGTCTCGGCGGACGGCACCGGGCGCCAGGCACTCAGCCAAGGACGGCCCTCGCGCGGGAGAGCCGTCGGGCTTCTATCGACGTGTGCGGCCCGCCTTGTGGGACCCTCGGCCGAGATGCAATCCAGCAGACCCTGACCTGGCGCTGCGCGTCTACTGGACCGCATGAGCTCCGCGACGAGCGCGACGACCGCGGCGGCGACGATCCCGAAGGTCCGGTGACTACGAACAGAGAAGTAGCATGCGCGCGTATCGAACGAGGGAGGGCCACCCAGGTGCAGCCCTCCACGGGACCGCAGCCTAGTTGTCGAACTGTATGTAAAAACCCTGGGGACTGATACCGGCTGGGTCCGCCGCTCCCGTTTCGGTTCCTGTCCCCACGATCGCGTTCGTCGTAGAGGCGCAGCCGTACGAACTGATCAACACGTCGATCACGCGCTGGTCCAAGGTGAAGCCGACGTCGGAAAGGTCAGCATCCGCCACGTCGAAGGATCCGACACCGTTGCGGATGGGGACCGTCACAGTGAGGCAGTACAGACCGCCACCAGGGTAGGTGGAAACCGAGGCCGTCGAGACGTTCCTCGAAAAAAGGCTCTCTCGGCATCGATGTAGGTGAAGTCAGGTGTTGAGGGCGTGGAGTTCGTGTGGTGGCCGGAGCGTGATCGGTCCGCAGCAGAGGTGCACGAGCGCGAGGGCGGCGCCGGCGCTATGGAAGCCGTAGGCGCGGCGCGTGATGAGCCGGACCTTGTTGTTGAGCGCTTCGTGGCGGGCGTTGTTGAGGCCAAGCCGGATCGCGGCGAGGATGCCGGTCCGGTGCTTGCGGATTGTCCGGCCGAGGCGGACGAACGGGGCGAGCCGGCTGCGGGCGCAGCGGCTGAGGAGCCGGTCGAGCAGGATGTCGACGTCGTCGACGGTCAGGCCGGGCGCGAAGATGCCGCGGACGGCTTCTTTGAGCAGGTAGGCGCGCCAGACGGCGCCGCCCGCGCGGCGCAGTTCGCGGTGCGTGACGGCCTGGCGGTCGGTCAGGTTCTCTGGATTCTTCAACAGCGCCCAGCGGGCGTCCTTGAAGCGCTTGGCGGCCTGCTGATCGCCGAGCGAGCGGAGCTGGTTCCAGTAGTCGCGACGGACCTCGTCCAGCGCCTTGGTCGCCAGCGCGGCGACGTGGAAGTTGTCGACGCACAGCGTTGCCTGCGGGGCGTGCTCGCGAGCGCTCTTGGCGTAGCCGGGTCCCATATCCATCGAGATCGCCTTGACCTCGCCGCAGCGTGCCGGCCCGAGCTCTGCGAAGAAGCGGTCGGCGGCGGCCTGACCGGCGCCGTCGGTGCCCCACACCACGCAGCCGCGCCGGTGATCGGTCACCAAGGTCAGGTAGCGGTGCTGCTTGCGCCAGGAGACCTCGTCGATGCCGAGCTCGAACAGGCCGTCGAGCCGGTCGGGATCAAGCTCGTCGCGGCTGACCCGGGCGACAATCCGCCCGACCGTGTCCCAGTCGACCCGGACCAGCCGGGTGATCGCAGTCTTGTCGGTCCTCGTGGCCAGCCACGCGACCAACTGCTCGAAATCGCGCGTGAACCCCGACCGATGGCGGGCGAACGGGACGCCTTCGACCAAGACGCCGTGGACCGGACAGGCAAGCCGCCGCAGGCGGGCGCGGATCTCCAGCCGCCACACCCCGAGATCGAGGTGCCGCCACACCGAGTCGTGATGCTGCCGGTGGGCTCGATGCGGCGTCGAGAAGCCACACAGCGGGCACACGAGCCGGCGGCGCCTGAGCGCGACCGCCACGACCACGCGGTCGGGCTCGAACTGGACCTTGCGGACCCACACGCCATCCAGACGCATGAGCCGCGAGAATGCCGCGGCGACGCGCATCGTCGTCCCCCTTCAGGTTGCTTGACCGTCAGAAAGCCAGCACCCTGCCAGGCCAGGACCGGTGCGCGTCACTCTGGTTGCGCGCCTGGTCCGGCCCGTCAAGGACGCCGCTACGCGGCTCGCTTCGCGAGGCCCTGCCGGGCCGCCCTTGACCGCCCGGCCCCGCCGCGCGGATGCCTGGTCAAGGCCGCTGGCGCGGCCCGAGAAACACCGTCAACGACGCGATCGGGTTCCAAGAAGCCACTTCACCGTGCAAAACCGCTGCACAGCGCCACAACCCCGCCAGTCAGCGACCTACATCGATACCCGGAGCCCC
>JBBQBV010000070.1:0-17929 GCA_038318085.1 Solirubrobacterales bacterium | reverse complement strand
CGTATTGAGTTAGCGGGTCTCGAGTTGGTTTGTGTCGTCGGCGGGGTTTGCAGGATTCCTGTTGGTTGCAGGGAATCTTGCGGGCGTGGGGCGTCGTCCTTCGTGTCGGGCTGGAGATCGCCAGCGGCGTTGGGTCCGGCGGTGCTCGCGTCAGGCGGGCGCGGGCGCGGCGGGGTTGGCCGCTGAGAACGAGCGGCTGCTGGCGGAGAACGTGCGGTTGCGCGGGCAGCTTGAGGCGGCGCGGCGGGCTGGCAAGCGTCAGGCGGCGCCGTTTTCCAAGGGCGACCCGGTCAAGAAGCCGGCCACGCCTGGGCGCAAGAGCGGCGAGCAGTACGGCGCCAAGGCCCACCGCGCGGTCCCCGGTCGCGTCGATGAGGAGATCGAGGTCGGGCTGCCGGACGCGTGCCCGTGCTGTCAGGGCGAGCTCGCCTTCGAGGACGAGGTCGATCAGTACCAGGAGGATGTCGTCTGGGTGCCCGGGCACGTGCGCCGCTACCGCGTGAGCCGTGGGCGCTGCCGGTCCTGCGGCCGGCGGGCGCAGGGCCGTCATCGCGATCAGACCAGCGACGCGATCGGGGCGGCGGGCTCGCAGATCGGGCCGCGGGCGGTCGCGATCGCCGCGCAGCTCAACAAGGAGCTCGGCGTTCCGATGGGCAAGGTCGCTCAGATCCTGCGGCTGATGGGCGTGTCGGTCACGCCCGGCGGCCTCTACCAGGCGATCGGCCGGCTCGCCGTGGCGGCGGCCCCGACCTGCCAGGCGCTGGTGCTCGCCGTCCAGGCCAGCAGCGCGGTCGCCGCGGATGAGACCGGCTGGCGCGTGGCCGGGCGGCGGCGGTGGCTGTGGACGTTCGTCGGCGACGACGTGACCGTCTACCTGATCGCGCAGGGCCGCGGCTACGAGCAGGCCGCGAGCGTCCTGGGCGACGGCTTCGCCGGCGTGCTGGAGCGCGACGGGTGGGCGCCCTACCGCCGCTTCCAGGACGCCCGCCACCAGACATGCATCGCGCACCTGCTCAGACGAGCGGGCGAGATGATCGCCGACTCCGTCGCCGGGCAGGCCAAGATCCCGCACGCTGTGCGCCGGCTGCTGCAGGACGCCCTCGCCGTCCGCGATGAGCACGCAGACCTCCTGCGCGGCCACCGCGACGACGACGTCATCGACGCGACCTGCGTGGAGGTCAGCGACGACCAGCCGCTCCTGCCCGCACCCCGCGAGGACCGGCCCGGCCGCCAGGCGCACCTTGACTCAGAGATCGAGCGCCTGGAGAGCGAGATCGACACGCTGATCGCGCGCGACCCCAGCCACCCGCCCAATCAGAAGCTGATCAAGCACCTCGCCAACGAGCGCGAGCACCTGCTGACGTTTTTGACCACACCCGGCGTCCAGGCGACCAACTGGCGTGCCGAGCAGGCGATCCGCCCCGCCGTCGTGAACCGCAAGAACTGGGGCGGCAACCGCACCGACCACGGCGCCGACGTCCAACAGAACCTGATGAGCGTGATCCGCACCAGCCGCCAGCAGCACGTCGACCCGATCGCGTTGCTCACCGACCTCCTGCACCAGCCCGACCAAGCACCGAGCCCGATGCTGCACCTGCCCAGCCACGCGACCGACCCCCGCGGCCCGTGACCCCGCACCGCCCGCCGCGCTACCGCGTGACCGTCTACGAGCTCCGCGACGGCAAGACCACCCAAGTAATCGACGTCTACGGCAGCGGCTTCATCACCGCCGTCGCGACCCACTTCGACGGCGACGATCTCGACGTCCACTTCGGAGCCGGCGGACCCCGCCACCTCCAAACCCACATCGCCGCCGCCGTCGCCGACGAGCACTCACCCCGCCGAAGGCGCTAACGCATTACCCCGCGTCGAACTGGGCTCTGGTCGTCACCACTCTTGCGTGACGGCCCGGGCTTGGGCGGCAACCACTACGGCCACTTCGGTGGCCGTAGTGGTTCTATGAAGCTGGCCTTGCGAACCCTTCGTTTGTCGACAGGGAAGCTCTACTTGGCTCTGGCGCGCGGAAGAAGACAAGGGATCCCGTGCCAGATCCTTCCCAGCGTCAACCGAACGGGCGAGCGGTCCGCCTGATTAGCACCGTCCTCAGGAATGCGGATCGGTCCCTACGGCCAGTCGAGGTCCGAAACGCGATTGCCGAAGCAACCGGTATCGAGCTCGGGCCCTCTTCCGTAAAGAGTGCGCTGGCCCGTCACGCCGAGGGTCCTGGCAGTCTCTTCATACGCGAACCGGGCCCACGGTATCGCTCGCGGTAGGGAGTCCTACTCGATGCCGAGGAGAGACCCTGACGTGGATTCGGGGATCTCCCAATAGGGGGGCTCCCGGCATCGATGTAGGTCGCTGATCTGGCCGGTTGTGCCGTTGTGCAGCGGTTTTGCACGGTGAATGGGTTTCTTGGAAGTCGGCTGCGGTCGTGACGGTGTTCTTGGGGCCGCGCCAGCGGCCTTAACCGGCGATCTGTGCAGTGGGGCCGGGCGGTCAAGGGCCGATCGTGCGCCACCCGAGCCATGTCCGCGAGGTCGCGCGCGACGCTCCGCGTGGCACGCCCGGCGGTCTCCAGTCGAACGCCGCAGTCCGGGCAGCGAAGGCGCCGCACTATGCCTCGATGAAGCATCGGCTGGCGCCCAAGTCCAGATGCCGCCAGCGCTTGCCCCGGGCTAGACTCCCGGTGTGGCGACGTTCTGCCGCTAAGCTCCGAAGCGCTCGTCGTAGAGAGCCTCGAGCAGCTTCCAGGCTTCCTCCTCGGCTGCCGCTCGCGCGGGAATTGGGTGGCTAAGGTTGTCTAATCCCAAAAACTCAGCACGGCGCTCTCCTGAGCCGATCACCGCTATCGAAATGTGCGGAGTGCCGCGTTCACCAACGCATCGAATCGCTTCAATGCCTTCTATCTCTTCGCCCCAGTCATCAGTAGGGGTAAAGAGTCTTTTGTCGAAGCCCTGTTTCTCAAGCCCCTCTAAAGTCCGATCTTCAGTCGAAACCCAATTGTCGAAGACGGGGTCATCGTCGAGGGGGTCAATGTAATCAAACTGTTCGCTGTCCTTCACGTGGTGGTTCGTTATTTATAGTTGCTCACCATACCTCACCTTTCCGACACTGTCAATCGGCAAGCCATGAACGGCCCGCCGACAGTTGACTCGCGCCGGTCCGTATTTATGGATTATCCGACTTCTCTCAGTCGGCGGGCAGACAAGGTAATAGATGCGCCGACGTTAATCGGACGCCACACCGAGGTTCTGCGACTAGGGCTCGATGCAATGAAGTATCTCGCGGCTCTGGCTTTCGCCGATTACCGTCGCGATCATCATCGGCTACCCGACGAGCGTGTTGAGAGCGCACTTCGCGAAATGCGTAGAGGTCAAAGCGCCGACGCATCGACTTCTGGCGATTACAAGAAGCTGTTCCGCCTCGCCGAGCGGGCAGCGTCAGCACCTGGTCTATTCGATATCAAGGCCTACAACAAGCTCAAGCTCAAGGAAGGCCGGCGCCTTCAGGTTGCAACCGATGCCATCGAGATCGCAAAGGCGGCTAGAGGAGATCTGCTAGGGGGCGTCGTGGATCAGCGCCTCAATGTCCGCGAGGGACGCCGGACGATCCCTTGGTTTGAATTCTGGGATCTGTTGGTCGGCTATCGCAACGCCATCTCCCATGCAGATTCTCCGAAGTACGGCTGGCTCGAATTTGACGATTTCTATGAGGTGATGACGCCGCTGTTGGAGGCGGCCGTCGTTGAAGCATTCACCGATGACCATATCGCTGACGTGATACGTAGCTATCCGGTAGGGACGCTAGGTGTCATTGAGAAAGCCGATCAGGGCTACGCCCACCGGTTCACAGCGGAATACCTCGGGCGGAAGACCCGCCCGGACCAAATCATCCTCGACCGTCCACTTACCGAACTGTGGCAGACATCGGGCTGGGAGGCCGTTGTTGGAAGCCAGTTCGTTCTAACCCACGTTGAGACCGAGCGGTTCGAAGTGCGGGCGCTGTTCTTCGATTTCCTCGCGAGGGGCCTGCCGGAGCCGTTGGCTGGAAGGGCGGAAGACGACTCTAGCGTCTACGAGCAAACCGACTCGAGGCATCCGCCCAAGCCATCTCGCGACGAGACCGCCGTAGTGACGCAGGGCGCCGAGGAGTTCGCCGCCAAACCTGTGGACCACACAGTGGCACGCGAGCGCGACGTGCTGGTGGTCGACACTAGGGGAAGAGGCGCTCCGGCGGACGACCGCGATCACGGTTCCCAAAAACCCCGCTTCCTGGCCCGTCGAAGTAGCTGGGCCGCTGGAATGGCACTGCTCTTAGGTCTGGCAGCGGCGACGTTTCTCGTCGGCGGCGAGGAGCCGACGAACTGCCGAGCAGCGACGCCCCGCCATCCGATCGACCCCTATTTCCCACGAAGCGGCTGCCCTCATGGCACCGGTGTTTCAATTCGGGAGTACCCGCGCGGGATCGGCGGCAGCGGAGGTTCGACCGCCACGTTCAACAACTACGTCGACGTGCCTGTCGGCGGTTTGCGCCAAGACGAGCGCCGATTCGTGGGCGCTCGCGTCGTTGCTCCGATCGCAAATCCGCCCGTTTCGCCGATGTACGGCGGCACGCTGCCGGTTCGGCCGGGAGACACTGTCCTGGTCTCGATGCTGATTGATAACAACGCGCGCCCTCGGAACGGTGACGTCAGCGCGGCTCCGTCGGTCGCCCAGGATACTCGTGCGGCGCTTCTGTTGCCAGACCACGCTTCGGCCGCCCTGAAGATCTCAGGGTATCTCTACGGCGCCAATGCGAAGCCGGATTACACCGACGCGCAGTTGCACACGATCCTGTCGAGCGTCACTCTTCGGTCGGAGACAGGGCAACCCCTGAGCGTGAGCGTCGTACCAGGTAGCGCCCGGTTCCTCCAGTACCACCCTGCTATTCGTGCAGCCGATGTCGCGGCGTACCGCAGCTGGCCTCTCGCCGTAGGGCAGACGCGGTGGCTCATGGATGCACGGACAAGCGGCGAGAACCTCGATCCCCACGCTGGCCTTCCCGTTGGACACGACGCCCGCTTCCAGCGCGATACCGCCGTGGGCATCCAGCAGGACGACGAGCTGCGCTGGTTTGGCGGCCTCGACCACCTCGGGTACGTCCAAGTGCGCCTGAAGATCGCTGGCCCGCAGCGCCTCGCTCGTCATCGTCTGCCGACGGTCACGCTGGATATGGACTCCGCGGGGACGATAGTGACGGGCTCGGCGGCCACGGGCCATTTCGCTAACGCGCTACGTGTACAACAAGGTAATGTCGTTGAGGTCAGCGATGTGCTGGCGAGCACGGAAAACGCTCGCTCCGAGAAGTCTGCCGTCGATACTAAGTTGCGGGTTATCCTGCCGAAGGCGGCGGCGACCACGTTAGGGCTCTATTCAGAGGTTGTCGCCGCGAACAACCACCCCGCCGAACCGTACCACTCGTCGGACACTCTCGTACTGCGATCAGCGAACGGCTCTGCCTTTACCGTTGGCAACATCAGAGGGGTCAGGGTCGCGCATAACGCCGTCCCCGTGTTTCCGGACAGACCTCGCTTTCACTGGAGAGGCAACAAGCCGGTGCCGAACCGCTACGTCGACCTCGTGGAATTCTCGGATTCTTATCAGTTGACCATTACGATCCCGCCCGATGGAAAGATCGGAGCGGGGTACGCGCGAGGGGTTCGTCTGTCGTTGTTGGTAGACGTGAGTCAGTAAATCAAAGGCGACTCAGACTTCCTCGGAACTCTCGAAGGTGAGTCAACTCGCCGCTGATACACTGTTACTCTGGGTATTGCACGGGCCCGCACCTGCACCCCCAAGAACCTCCGTCCACACCTCGTCAGCAATGACCGCTTGGCGTCGCTCGAGGGGTCGGACGACCAGTCGGCTACTGGGGGAGTCATGAAAACGTACCCTGATAGCACACTCGCGGCGGTTGGAAACTCGCGCTGGCCATCGAAACGTGGGGGTAAGCCCATGAGTCGTTTCGATGGCCGGTGCGCCGGTGGCGGAGAGCCGGTGGCGCGTGCGCGAGGTTTTGGGGTCGTCAGCAGTTTTTCGGCTTGATCTTGGTCGAGCGGTGGCTCTTCCAGATGTTGCTGTGCGAGCCGACGAGGAAGGTGACAGTGACTCGTGTGCTGCGAGAGCACGATGCGGAGGCAATGGCACGGGCGGTGCGACCGGTGATGGTCGCCGTGTGTCCGTAGATGTTCAGGTTATAACGGTTTGTTGCTGTGATCGACCTGCCTTTCTCGCTTTTTGTGGCGGTCACCCAGTGTCCGTGGACACGGGTGCGGGTAACCGTAGTGATCGACCAGGCCGAGATCTGCAGGCCGGTCCCGGCGAGAGGGGCGCCGGGTGCTCGCAGAAGCATAATTCGCGATTGGCTGCTGACCGTGCTCACTGAAGGTTGGGACGGCGCTCGTTCGGATGAGCGAGGTCGAAGCCGAAATCGTCGCGATCCGCGGAACGAGCCGATGACCCGTCCGATGCTCGATCGACAATCTCCTACATGCCGCTCGATCCGAACTGGTTCTACTCGACACTCGCACAGTCGACCGCGGCGATCGTCGGCCTGGGCGGCGGCTTCCTCGTGCAGCGGGTGTTGCAACAGCGGAACGAGATCGCGCAACCCCGATCGGATCTGCGCAAGTATCTTGCCAATCGATTCCACAACCTGAACGGCAGGCGCGCGAGTGCCGTCCTTGCCCGCGGACAATGGCAGGCGGCACGACGAGATTTTCAAGACGACGCTCGCGCTATCGCCGCGCTAAGGGATCGCCTTGTTCCGATGCGTTTCTACTGGCTGCTCGGCGTGATCGGCGCAATGCTTGCCGTGGGAACGGTGGCTCCGATGCTGTACCTGTCGTCGAGGAGCGAAGGCTCTCGTGCGCTTCTGCTGATCCCGTTCGCATTGCTCGCTCTTGGGTTCTTCGGGTTCATCGCCGAAGAACTGCGACGATTGCGCTCCGCGGGAGACTTGAAGCTCGAGTCATTCTAGTACCGGAAGCGGATCGCCGGCCGGGACGGGGAGCCCCCGAATCAACTCCGGCCTCACCCCAGGTGCTGAGACACTCTTGGTCCGTAGCGCCACGCTCAAGAGTTGAGCACCGCTGAACGACGGTCGTGCCCAGAACGGCGTTCTGCCGTGAATGGTGCGTGGCATCCGCGGCGCTCGAGGCCTGATCGACGATCCCCAGCTGGAAGGATTCCGTTTTGGGTTGAGTTAGGCGGTGCTACGAGAGCTCGCCAGTTGGCGCGGGCGCCTACCGCCACAAACAGCTTGGCGTCGAACGTCGACTGGTCGCGCGCCTCGATGCCGAGCGACGTCGGCTCCTCGACGCCCACTTGGCGGGTGCCGTGCCCCTCGACTTACTATCCGAGAAACAAGAGGATCTCGCTGCCAAGATCGCCGGAGCAAAGGGCCGGCTCTGGGCAGCGGAGCAGAGTAGCGAGGCGGCTGTCCAGGCGCTCCAGCTGTGCCGCAAACTTCTTCGCAAGGCGGGCGAGGCCTATCAGGAGGCCGACACGATGACGCAGCGGGCCTGGAACCAAACGTTCTTCACGCGGCTCTTCGTCAAGCCAGACACCCTGGGCGAGCCCGAAATCGTCGGCGCCGAGCTAAGCGACCCCTTCGCACAGCTTCTCTCCGAGGACTTGGCGACCGCCTTGGAGGGCGTCCAGAACGAACCACCTGCCGTTTTTGCGGCCGGTGGTTCCAACGTTGATCAGATAGTGGAGGCGGAGGGAATCGAACCCTCACCTCAGCCTTGCAAAGGCCGTGTGCTCCCGTTATCACCACGCCCCCAGGGGCGCTCAAGGTAGCGGACGACCTGCTGTGGTCGGACGCCATCCGCACCCCGAGCTTCTGGTTGTTGCGAGCCCGCATGAGTCGCATCGCACACCTACGGCAAGCTCGGAGTCCACGGCCAGCAGAGCCATTTCGCGACAGCACACGCGCAGGGCCGGTAGCTGCCCTGACCCCCTCGCAGAACGAAGGGACCTTTCAGGGTTCGTGCCCCCGCCGGGCAGCGGGTTCAGCCGTCGGTGGCGACGAGCACGTCGGAGGCCTTGACGATCGCCACGACCTCCTTGCCCGGCTGCAGGCCGAGCTCATGCGCAGCCTCGACGGTGATCGAGGCCACGAGCCGCTGTCCCGCGACGTCGATCTCGACGTTGGCGATCGCCGCGCCCTCGGTGATCGTGCGGACGGTCCCACGAAGCTGATTGCGTGCGCTGATCTTCATGCCCGCCACGCTATCCGACGCCATGCGACGAATCGCCGACTCGTGCGCCGTTGAAGGATCGGGGCGTCTGTCACGGAGGTGTTGCACTTCGGATCAACGCGTCCGAACCGCATCCGGCGCCTCTTCCTGGACGAGGTGCCCGGCGTGCTCGATGGCGGTCACGTCGGCGTGATGCAGCAAATCGCGCCAGAGCCGAAGCACCTCGGGGCCGAACAGCACGTCCCGCATGCCCCAGACCGCGCCACGGGCTTGTTCGCGAAGTGGCGGCGAGGCCGTCGGCGTTCTCGAGGCCGAGCTCGGCCACCGGACCGCCTCCCCGGAACGGGATCTCGCGGGAAACGCGAGCAGCGCCGCACGGGAGGCGGCGTCGGGGTGCGGAGCGCGGTACGCCTCACGGTCCATCTCGTCGAGCGTCGTTGGAATCTCGGAGCACGACGGCGTGGTCCTTTGCGAGCCGGTCGGTGACTGGCCTGGCGGTGGCCGTGGTACCGCTGTGAGCATCTACGACGATGCTGCGCTGGTCGAGTTCTCAGACGATCAGGGCCAGACCCTGATCTCGTGGTTGTTCCCTGCGGTCTGCTCGAGGTCAAGCAGTACTAGCCAGCTCCCGCCACGCCGTTCGCGGGGAAGCCTGATGGAAGCGTCAGGCCCCTCTGGTCTCCCCAAACTATCTGGGGTCGGCTCAAGCGGCCCGGTCTCAAAGAGACCCGGATCTGATCCTCAACCGGACGGGATCGCTCGCTCTTTGCAAGCAGGAGGTCGGCTCGATCCCAGCGAGTGTGTCCGGACCGCCGTCGCGGGGCAGGATCACGCGACATGGCCCTCCCGAAGCCCGACCCGACCACCACCGTCGTCGTCACCGGCGCGTCCTCCGGCATCGGCGCCGAGCTGGCGCGCACCCTGGCCCGTCGCGGCTACGGCGTGACGCTCGTGGCGCGCAGGGCGGACAGGCTCAAGACGCTCGCCGAGGAGCTCCACGACGGCTTCGGCGTCACTGCCGCCGTCGAGCCCGCCGATCTGACCGATCGCCAGGAGCGCGACCGCCTGCTCACCGTCCTCGCCGGACGCTCGGTCGTCGGCCTGTGCAACAACGCGGGCTACGGCAACAGCGGCCGCTTCGAGCGCGCCGACCTCGACTACGAGCAGGACATGATCGAGCTCAACTGCACGGCGCTGCACCACCTGATGCGGGCCGTCCTGCCGGGGTTCGTCGAGGCCGGCGCCGGGGCGGTGCTCAACACCGCGTCGCTGGCCGGCGTCCAGCCGATGCCGCACATGGCGACCTACGCCGCCACGAAGGCGTTCGTGATCAACCTCAGCGAGGGCGTCCACGCCGGCCTGGCCGGCACCGGCGTGTCGGTCACCGCCCTGCTGCCCGGCCCCGTGCACACGGAGTTCGAGGAGAACGCCGGCATCAAGGCCGGCATCGGGCCGGAGCTCGCCTACGTCGGCGCCGAGCAGGTCGCCGAGCAGGCGGTCGCCGCGATGGTGAGCGGCCGGCGCACCGTCGTCCCGAGCCTGAAGTGGAAGACCGCGGGCCTCGCGGGGCGCTTCGTGCCCCGGACGCTGTACCTGCCGCTCGCCCGGCGCTTCTCCTAGTAGTGGACGCGTCCAGAAGTTCCGTGGGTTCCGGCGGGCCCAGCCCGCCGCTGGCGGCACCCGGCGCCGGCGGCCGTACCACCAAGTACGGCGGCCGGTCACCGTGCACCGCCAGCAACGACCTGGACTGCGCCGTCGACCCACGGAACTTCCGGACACATCCACCGCGGTTCACTCGTAGACGATGACGTCGGGCGCCGGGCGCAGCCGCAGCACCTGCTTGGGCGTCATCAGGCCGCTGTCCTCGCGATAGAAGAGCTTGAAGCCGTTGAAGGCAAAGGGCACGAGCTTGGCGAAGGCGCGGTACTTCGCCTTCTTGACGGCGGCGGACCCGAAGCCGTCGACGTTGAGCACGAAGCCCACGTGCTTGTAGGGCCGCAGGAGCTCGCGGCGCTTGATCATGCCGTCGGTGAACTGGTGGACGACCATCAGCTTCTGCGGGAGGTCGTTGGCCGCCGTGAGGTCGTCGAGCCACCGGCCCACCCTGACCACGTCGCTGGCATCGGAGGACCCGATGACCTGCCCGGGCAGCTCGGTCGGCCCGACGTGCCACTCCGGATCGAGGGCGAGGCTGACGTCGGGCTGGCGCAGCCAGCGTCGCAGGCGCTTGGCCTCGGGCAGGAACTGCGCGCGGCCCGGTTGGATGTCGAGGATCAGCAGGGCGCCGACGGACCGCGCGGCCCGCAGGTAGCGCCGGATCACGGCGTTGGTCGTGCGCCGCCGGTATTGGCCGTCGTCCCCGGGCGCCGCCGTCGCCACGGACGCGAGCAGCTCCATCGCGGGCAGTACCGGGCGGCCGGGCTGCACGTAGCGCTTGGCCACGCGCCTGAGCCGTCGGGCCACGCGCTCCGGCGTGCCGATGCCGAGCGTGCCGAGGGCCGGGTCGGAGGGATGGCCGTAGAAGGCCACGACCCGGCGCCGCGGGTTGGCGAAGACGATCCGGCCGCCGCCGGGCAGCTGGGCCGGGGTGGCGGTCGCCTTGGCGCCCGGCTTGGCGCCCGCCGTGGCGGCCGGCTGGGCGCCGGCACCGCACCCGGCGGTCGCGAGGGCCAGCAGACCGGCGGCGGCGAGGAGGTGGCGCATTGCCCAGAGTCTTACCGGCTCGCGCCGCGCGCAGGATTACTGGGCGCGTTCGGCGTGGAAGCCGCGGTCGAGCAGCGCGCGCGCCTGGTCCCCGTCGTTCGGTGAATCGAGCACGACGGCCCCGAGCTTGACCGGGCCGCGCCGCGCCGTAGCGACCAGGCAGGGGCCGGAGGCGTTCGTGTAGCCGGTCTTGATGCCCGTGGTGCCGCGGTAGCGCGTGCGCAGCAGCGGATTGTGGTTGTAGAGGAAGATCTTCCCGCCCTTGATGGGGAACGGCAGAACGGCCTGGCGGCGCCCGACGATCGGCGCCAGCCGCGGCGAGCGCAGGAGCGCCCGCCCGATCGCGGCGAGGTCGGCCGCGCAGGAGTAGTTGCCCCTGTCGGTGAACCCGTCGGGGGAGCTGAAGTGGCTGCAGGTGAGCCCCATCTGCGACGCGCGGGCGTTCATCAGGCGCACGAAGCGCTCGATCGACCCTCCCGCGGCGCGCTGGGCCAGAGCGCGGGCGGCATCGTTACCCGACGGCAGCAGGAGGCCGTGCAGCATCGTCGAGATCCCGATCCGCTTGCCGTGGGGGAGCAGCCCGACCGCCGAGCCCTGGTAGTGCAGCGCGCTCTTGGTGATCAGCACGTGGGCGCCCGGCGGGACCCGGTCGACGACCACGAGCGCGGTCATCATCTTCGTCAACGAGGCGATGCGCAGCCGCTTCAGGGGCTCGCGGCGCCACAGCACCTGGCCGGTGTCGACGTCGAACAGCAGGCCCGCGCGCGGGGGCTTTTTGAAGCGGAGGCGCACCGTGTCGCGCGGGTCGGCGAGGTTCACCGCGAGCGGGGTCGGGGCGGTGCCGAGGTCCAGCGCGGCGCCGGGCTCGGCCGTCCTGGTCGCCGTCTGCGCAGCCGGCATCGGGGATACGGAGCCGCCGCACCCCGCGATCCCCGCCAGCGCCAGCCCCAGCGCCGCCCGCTTCACCGGGAGCCGCCGCGCTTGGAGCCGAGGGCACCGAACATGCCCGCGCCCATCGTGACCACGAGCACGAGCGAGATCATCACGAGGATGTCCGGGCCGCGCGTCAGCAGCACGAAGACGGTGAGGAACGTGAGCGCCGCCCACAGCACGAACGCGAGCCCGCCGATGACCCGCCGGGCGCTCAGGACAGGCCCAGGCGGTCGGTGGGGGCGGGCCGCCGGCGCTGGGCCCAGAGGCGGATCGTCAGCAGGCCGAAGGCGAAGCCGCCGATGTGCGCGAAGTACGCGACGCCGCCGCCGCCGCCGCCGACGCCCTGCGTGGGGTCGGTGAGCCCGAAGTATCCGAAGGCCACCTGCTGAACGAACCACAAGCCCAGCACGATCATCGCCGGGATGGGCAGGATCACGATCCAGACGTACGTCCAGACCCGGGCGCGCGGATACAGCAGGATGTAGCCGCCGAGCACGGCGGCGACCGCTCCGGAGGCGCCGATGGTCGGGACCGTGGAGCTCGGGGCCACCGCGACCTGGAGCACGATCGCGGCGATCCCGCCGAGCAGGTAGAAGACGAGGAACTTCGCGCGGCCCACGGCGTCCTCGATGTTGTTGCCGAAGATCCAGAGGAAGAGCATGTTGCCGGCGAGGTGGATCAGTCCTCCGTGCATGAACATGGCCGTGAACGGGGTCAGCCAGCGCGAGGCGGGCACACCGGTGCACGCGCCCAGCTCGTATCCGGGATGCGTGAGCTCACGCGGCACGGCGGCGTAGTTGACGAGATTGCACTTGTAGCGCAGCGAGCCCGGATCGCCGAGCGACAGCGTCCCGTGCTGAAACACGAAGTACACGAGGACGTTCGCCGCGACCAACGCCAGCGTGACGAGTGGGAACGTCGCCGCCGGGTTTGAGTCCTTGAGCGGGATCACGCCGGAGCGGTGGCAGCGGCGAGCGGCCCGACGCCCGGCCGCTGCTGCGACACGTGCTCGTCCGCGTGGTAGCTCGAGCGCACGAGCGGGCCGGCCGCGACGTGGTCGAAGCCCATCGCCATCCCGGCGTCGCGCACCGCGCCGAACTCGTCGGGGTGCCAGTAGCGCACGACGGGCAGGTGGCGCGCGGTCGGGCGCAGGTACTGGCCGACGGTGATGATCGAGACGCCCTGGGCGCGCAGCTGGGCGAGCGCGTCCACGAGCTCGTCGAAGGTCTCGCCCAGCCCGACCATCAGGCCGGACTTCGTGACGACCTCGCCCTCGCCGAGCTCGCCGGCGTTGCGCAGCACGCGCAGGGACCGCTCCCAGGTCGAGCCGCGGCGCGCCACGGGGTACAGCCGGGGCGCGACCTCGACGTTGTGGTTGAAGATGTCGGGCCGCTCGGCGACAACCCGCGCGAGCGGCATCTCCTCGCCGCGGAAGTCCGGCGTGAGCACTTCGATCTTCGTCGTGGGCGACTGCCGGCGGATCGAGCGCACGACGCCGCACCAGGCGCCGGCGCCGAAGTCGGGCAGGTCGTCGCGGTCGACGCTCGTGATGACGGCGTGGCGCAGCCCCATGCGCGCGACGGAGCGCGCGACGCGCGCCGGCTCGAGGGGGTCGTTCCAGGTCGGCTTGCCCGTCTTGACGTTGCAGAAGCCGCACCGGCGCGTGCAGGTGTCGCCGAGGATCATGAAGGTGGCGGTGCCGCGCTCCCAGCAGTCCCCGATGTTCGGGCAGGCCGCCTCCTGGCAGACGGTGTGCAGATCCTCGGAGGCGATCTCGGTGCGCAGCCGGCGGTAGGACTCGCCGCCCGGGGCCGGGACCTTGAACCAGGCCGGCTTGCGCGAGCGAAACGGCAGCACCGCGCCGCCGAGCACCTGCGTGACGTCCATGCCTCCCGGATTGGCGCGCGAGCGGGTGACGTGTCCGCGGGTGCTCACCGCGTCGAGGGTACCGGCAGCCCGGCGGTCAACCGGGCCCGGCTGACGAGCCGCTGGCGGCGCCCCAATGCCTGGCAGACGGCGTACGCGACTCGCCGGCGAAAGCACGGCAGCGGGTCACAGCGGCCGGTCTCGCGGGACAGCGAGGTCATCTGCGTCTCCGGCAGGCCGCAGGCCACCGCCCACGCAAACGGCTCGAGGTCGGTGTCGACGTTGACGGCGAAGCCGTGCATCGCGACGCCGCGCGACACGTGCACGCCGATCGAGGCGATCTTGCGGTCCTCGACCCAGACTCCGGTGAAGGCCGTGCCCTCGCGGTCGCGCCCGCGCGCCTGCAGCCCCTCCTGGGCGAGCGCGTCGACGACGGCGGACTCCAGCGCGGCGATGTGGTCCGGGATGCGCTGCACGCGGACGATCGGGTAGCCGACGAGCTGTCCCGGGCCGTGGAAGGTCAGCTTCCCGCCGCGGTCCGTGCACACGACGTCGATCCCCCGGGCCTGGTACCACGCCTCCCCCATGGGCAGGTCGCTCGGCTGCGAGCGGCGGCCGAGCGTGTACACGGCGGGGTGCTCGAGCATCAGCAGGGCCTCGGGCGAGTCTCCGGCCTGGACGGCGGCGCGCAGATCGGCCTGCAGCGCGAGCGCCTCGCGATACTCGACGCGGCCGAGGTGGCAGACGAGCAGGTCATCCGGCACGGAGCAAAGCCTAGGCTGGCCCGGGATGCCGCGTGCCGACCTGACGCGCCTGCGCTGGCGCCTGCGGGGTGCCACGCAGTGGCCGGTCTTCGTCGTCGCCACCGTCGGCGAGGGCGTGCTGCTCAACGCGCTGCCCATCGCTGGTCGCGGGCCGGGGGGCCTGGTCGGCGGCCTGCTGCTGGCGATGGCGTTCAACCTGATCGTCGTGGCTGCCCTCGCGCCGCTCGCCGGGGCGCTCGTTCGTCGGCGCCGCCCCGACCTTCCGCGCACGATCGCCACCGACTACTGCGGGACCGTCCTGCTGGCGCTGCTGTTCGCGAACCTGCTCGTGGCGGGCGTCGTCCACCACGCCGCCGTCGTGCGCGAGGAACGTGCCCGGGCCGCTTCGTTCGTCGCCCTGTCCAGCTACGTCCACAGCCGGGCTCGGGCGTACCTCGGTCGGCTGCCCGGTATGACCACGGTTCGCGTGGAGGCGGGGATGTACCGGACGTGCGTCCCCGCACGGGACCCGGACCGGGCCTTCTGCGTCTACGTGCGCACGGACCGCTCGCCGCCCGCCGTCAAGGAGGATCCGGAGCGCATCCCCAATGCGCTCTGGCGCGGTGACTGAGCGTTAACGAAGCGCCTCGCACACCTGCGCGAGGAAGCGGCCGGCGTCGGCGGACGCGAGCACGCGGGCGTCGCAGACCAGCGTGAGGTGCGCCCCCGCCGCGCCCAGACCCGCCGCCTGGCGCGGGACCAGGACCGGCGCCAGCGACTCCAGGCCCGCGACATCCAGCCCGGTGATCGTGAAGGTCGCCCCGCCGAGCTCCGGCGCCGTGAAGGCCACCGGCTCGCGGTCGCGCAGCCCCTGCAGCTCCTCCGCGATCTGCGCGACCGACTTGGTGTCGGCGTCGAGCACCGTCGGCGCCACGGGGCCGGGCAGCGCCACGGCGACGTTGACGCGCGAGTAGCGCTCGGCGCGCCCGTCGCGGTAGGCGCCGTTGACGATCGGCACCGCCCGCAGCGCCTGTGCGACGGCGTGCACGAGCGCGGCGTCGCGCGGCGCGCGGTCGAGCCGCACGGCAGCGCTGAAGTCCGGCATCGTGGCCTTGGCCTCGGCGGCCCGCCGCGCGAAGGACTGCTGCAGGCGCGACAGCTCGTGCGGCTCGGCGCGCCCCTTGGCCGTCTCGTCGCCCATCACGGGCGCGACGCCAGCGACACGCACCCGGGGCCCTTGCGCTTGGCTGCGTACATCGCCTCGTCGGCGCGCCGGATCAGCGCGTCGGCGTCCTCCTCGAGCGGATAGGCGACGGCCAGGCCGATCGCCGCGCTCACGCGTGCGACGCCGGTGTCGATCTCGTAGGGCTCGGAGAGCCGCGCAGAGATGCGCTTGGCCAGGGTCACGCCGCCGTCGGTGCTCTGCACGCCCTCGCACAGGATCGTGAACTCGTCCCCCCCCAGCCGGGCGACGGTGTCGACGCCGCGCATCTGCTCGCGCAGGCGCTCGGCGACCTCGACGAGCAGGGCGTCGCCCGCCAGGTGACCGAGCTCGTCGTTGACGGCCTTGAAGCCGTCGAGGTCGACGAACATCACCACCAGACGCGGCGGACGGCGCCCGCGCGTGCTCGCGCGGGCGGCCCGCGCCAGCGCCTGATCGAGGCGGTCGGCGAACAGGACCCGGTTGGGGAGGCCGGTAAGCGGGTCGCTGAGCGCGAGGCGGATCAGTCGCCGCTCGGTCCGCTGGCGCTCGACGGCGTAGCGCATCGCGCGCGACAGCTTGCCCGAGTCGACCTCGTCCTTGTTGAGGTAGTCCTGCGCGCCGGCCTGCACGGCCGCGACCGCGATGTCCTGGTCGTTGAGGCCGGAGAGCACGACGACCGGGATGTCCGGGGCGGCGGCGCGCAGGCGGCGGATCCCGTCGACGCCGCTGGAGTCCGGCAGGGTCAGATCCAGCAGGATCAGGTCGGCAAGGCCGCGGGAGATGGGGACCACCGCGTCCTCGAGCCGCTCGCAGACGGTGAGCACGGCACCCTCGCCGGCCTCGCGGAGCATCTCCCTGACGAACCGCTGGTCCCCCTTGTTGTCCTCGACGAGCAGCACGCGGACGATGTCCTGGCCCTCCGCGAGCTCGTCGAGGACGCTGGACCAGCTCAAGGCGCCGCCGGCAGCTCGAAGACGAAGCGCGCGCCGCCGCCCGCGCGCGGCTCGGACCAGATGCGCCCGCTGTGGCGTTCGACGACCTTGCGGGCGATCGCGAGCCCGACCCCGGACCCCGGGAACTCGTCACGCGTGTGCAGGCGCTGGAAGATGCCGAAGATGCGCTCGGCCTGGGCCGGGGGCAGGCCGATGCCGTCGTCCTCGACGACGAAGCGCCAGGCGCCGTCGGGCAGGCAGCGGGCGCGCACTTCGACCACGGCGGGCCGGCCGGGCTCGACGAACTTCAGCGCGTTGCCGACCAGGTGCTGAAAGAGCTCCTCGAGCTGCTGCGGGTCGCCGGTCACGGTGGGCAGGCCGGTCGCGAGCAGCGTCGGCTCCGGGCCTTCGCGGCCGGCGGTCAGGGCGCGGAACGCCTCCTCGACCAGGCGCTGCGTGTCGACGGCGTCGGTCCGGGCGTCGTCGCGGCCGGCGCGGGAGAAGGCGAGCAGGTCGTTGATCAGTCCGCGCATGCGCGCGGCGCCGTCGACGGCGTAGACGATGAGCTCGCGGGCATCGTCGTCGAGCGCTTCGGCGTGGCGGCGCTCGAGCAGGCTCAGGTAGCCCGACACCATCCTCAGCGGCTCGGAGAGGTCGTGCGCGGCCACGTAGGCGAACTGCTCGAGGTCGGCGTTGGAGCGCTCGAGCTCGAGCGCATGCTGCTCGAGGGCGCGCTCGGCCGCCTTGCGGGGGGTGACGTCGCGCCACTTGGCCATGCCGCCGGTGACCCGCCCGGCGTCGTCGACCATCGGGATGACGTGCGTCCACCACGTGGTCCCGTCGGCGGTGTCGAAGTCGAAGTCCGCGGTCTCGCCGGCGAGCGCGGCGCGGTAGCACGGCTCGACCTCGGACTGCCGCTCGGGGTTGAACAGCTCGTCCACCCGCCGCCCGACGTAGGTGCTGACGGGCGCCGGAAGGCGCTCGAGGGCACCGCCCTCCATCGCCAGCACCCGCAGCTGGGTGTCGAACAGCACGATCAGGACGTCGGGCAGGCTCTCGACGAGCGCCTTGTAGCGGGCCTCCGGGCGCATCGCCCGGTTGAGCCGCAGCACGCCGGAATCCGCGGCCCCGGCGGGATTCGTGGACCCTGCGGTCATTGAGCTCTGCGAGCTTCGGCTGGACATCGGGATGGTATGGCGGTCGGGACGGCCGTGGGCAGGACGACCGCCCCGGCCGCACTCCTTCTGATCGGCAGATGGGGTCTGGACCTGAAACGGAGATGTCATGCGCTGCTCGGCTCCCATTG
>JBBQBV010000069.1:0-17941 GCA_038318085.1 Solirubrobacterales bacterium | reverse complement strand
CTGGGCAAGCAGGTCCCCGTGCAGACGATCATCGAGGCCGCCAAGAAGCACGACGCGACCGCGATCGGCCTGTCGGCGCTGCTCGTCTCGACGTCCAAGCAGATGTCGCTGGCCGTCCAGGAGCTCCACCAGCAGGGCCTGGACTACCCGGTGCTGATCGGCGGCGCTGCGATCAACCGCGCCTTCAGCCTGCGCACCCTGTACCCGCTCGGCAAGGACGACGACACGCAGTACGGCGCCGGCGTCTTCTATTGCAAGGACGCCTTCGAGGGGCTGTCCGTCATGGACCAGCTGGTCGAGGGGCCGGCGCGCGAGGCGCTCGTGACGAAGGTCCTGGATGACGCACAGCGTCTGCGCGAGAAGGGCCCCGAGCCCGAGGAGCTGCCGACCGACGACGACACCGTCCGCTCGGCCGCGCGCACCGACAACCCCGTCCCGACCCCCCCGTTCTGGGGCGCGCGGGAGATCGACGTCGATCTGGGTGAGCTGTACCACCACCTCGACACGCACGTGTTGTTCAAGCTCCACTGGGGCGGGCGCGGCGTGAAGGGCGAGGCCTGGCGCAAGCTGATCGAGGAGGACTTCCTCCCGCGCCTGGAGCGCATGTGGCGCGACCAGGACTACCTCCAGCCGCGCGCGCTGCTCGGCTACTTCCCGTGCGCGTCGGTGGGCAACACCGTCGAGGTCTACGACCCCTCAGACCACGAGCGCGTGCTCGAGAGCTTCGTCTTCCCGCGCCAGCCCAAGCAGGACCGCCTGTGCATCGCGGACTTCTACCGCCCCAAGGACAGCGGCGAGCTCGACGTCGTCGCCTTCCAGGCCGTCACCGCCGGCTCGCGCGTCACCGAGCTGATGGCCGAGCTCGAAAAGGACGGCGAGTTCGCCGAGCAGCTCTTCGTCCACGGCCTCGGCGTGCAGGTCGCCGAGGGCCTGGCCGAGTGGATGCACTGGCGCATCCGCTGCGACTACGGCATCCCCGAGACGCAGGGCCGGCGCTGGGCCTGGGGCTACCCCGCCTGCCCGGAGCAGTCCGAGCACGAGAAGCTCTTCCGTGTCCTGCAGGCCGACCAGATCGGCCTGACGCTCTCCGGCGGCTACGCCGTCGAGCCCGAGCAGTCGACCGTCGCGATCACCGCGCACCACCCGCAGGCGATCTACTTCTCCATGAAGCAGGGCCGGCTCGTCTCCCCCGAGAAGTCCGAGGACGACGTCATCCGCGGCACCGACCGCGACCCCTCGCTGCGAGCGATCCCGGCGGGGTAGGAGCGGCAGGGGGCTCAGGCGGTCAGGTAGCGCGCGACGTTCTTCGACAGGCAGCCGAGGCAGGATCCGTCGACCCGGATCGGGGCCCGGCCGGGCGCCTCGAGCATGTAGGTCGGAAGCTCGGTGACCTTCGCCGCCCGGGCGAACCGGTCTGCCTTGGCCACCGCGCTGCGTATGCGATCCGATCGCACAGCCTGACGCTCGGCCCCGCGGTCGACGCCTGTGACGTCAGACAGCGCCTGGCTGAGCACTGCGTCGTCGACGTATCCGACGTACCTCGCACTCAACGCCCCGTAGAACTGCCAGAGGTGGTCCTGCAGCCCCACGGCCTGGGCGATTTTCGCGGCGACGACGGCGCCACGGTCAGACGGCGCCCCCAACACCGTCTTGCTCGTCGTGCGCACCTGTATGCGCAGTCGTCCCGGCCGTACCCATCGCGAGACGAGCACGGGCAGCTCCCCACGAAAGAACCCCTGGCCGAAGTCGTCGAGCGACGCATAGACGGTCAAGGTGGCCGGCGCATCCAATCGTCCGAGGGTGATCCCGTCCTGCCCGAGCCCGGCGACCGTCTTGAGATTGCGCTGGACCTCGGCCGCGCCGGTGTCGAGTGCAGACGAACCCTGACCACAGCCCGCGAGCACGAAGGACACCAGGCATGCGGCGAGGACGAGGAATCTGGTCAAGTGATGAGGGATCCCGCCAACACGCTGTCGCGTGGCGACGCACCGGATCCTACACCGGAGGCTCCGGCGGAGGTGCAGGTGGGGTACCGGCCGCGGGCTCGCGCCGGGACTGCAGCCGTCGCCGGCGCTGCTGTCTGCCGGTCGTCGGCGAGACGTAGGCGCAGGCGCCGAAGGCCGGCGCGAGGGCGAGGTGCAGCAGGTTGTCGGCGCCGTTGATCGGGAGCAGGTTGAGGATCTCGTCGCCGTCGATCAGCCCCCACAGCGCGAAGAAGCCCGCGCCGAGAGCAAGCGCCCCGCACATCGTCCGCGCGGTCGGGCGGGTGTTGGCGGAGGCCAGCAGCAGCAGGCCTATGCCGATGTGGACGAGGTTGCTCCAGCCGTTGACCTCGAACACGATGAACGTCCCGCCCTGCACGTGGTTGCCGGTGTGAAAAGACGAGTCGGCCGCGAAGCCCAGCAGGCCGAAGAGCACCAGCAGCGTGCCGGCGACCAGGCCGCACCATTGCGCAGGGGTGCGGCGCAGGGGACTCTCGTCGGCCATCCCGACATCATGCCAGCGCGGCCCGCCCCGTGGCCATCTAGACTCGCTGCATGCCTCGCGAGCGGCACTTCGTCAAGTACACGTTTCTGAAGGTCGACCCCGCGTGGCGCCGCCTGGACCCCGAGGAGCGTGCCGAGCACAAGCGCGAGTTCGTCGCCGCCTGCGAGGACTTCTCCGAGCAGCGGCTGCTGCGGGCGTTCTCGACGGTCGGCACCCGCGGCGACACCGACATGCTGCTGCTCACGCAGGCGACCAACCTCGATCGCATCCACGAGTTCCACGTCGTGCTGCAGCAGAGCGGCCTGATGAGCTGGACGACGATCCCCTACTCGTTTCTCGCGCTGACCAAGGAGTCCGAGTACTCCGACGAGTCGCGCCTGGAGGTGCGCCCGGCCAAGGGCAGGTACCTGTTCGTCTACCCGTTCATCAAGACGCGCGAGTGGTACCTGCTCGACAAAGACGAGCGCTGGCGCATCATGCAGGAGCACATCAAGGTCGGCCGCGAGTACCCGAACATCGACCTCAACACCAGCTACTCCTTCGGCCTGGACGACCAGGAGTTCGTCGTCGCCTTCGAGACCGACGAGCCGCGCGACTTCTCAGACCTCGTGCAGCGCCTGCGCACCACGGAGTCCTCGCGCTACACCAAGCAGGACACCCCGACGTTCACCTGCGTCAACGCGTCGGTCGAACGAGCGCTCGCCGCGCTCGACGGCGCGCCGCTGGCCCAGACCGCCGGTCTGCGCTGACGTAGCGCCAAGTCTCAGCCACGGTGGACCCGCAAGGTGGGTGCGAGCTCGGCGAGCACGTCGAAGTCCTGGTCCTGGGTCCAGATCGCCAGGTCATGGGCGAGCGCCGTGGCTGCGATGATTGCGTCCATGGCGCCGGCGCGGCGGCCCGCGTCCCGGGCGGCGGCCAGGATGTCGGCGAGACGGTCGGCGACGCGCTCGTCCAGCGACAGCGGGATGAACCGGCGGGCACGGTCGAGCGTGAGCTGCCGCTGACCCCGCTGCCGTCCGTCGGGCGCGCGACGCACGCCCACTCCCAGCTCGGTGAAGGTCGCGACCGAGACGCGCGGATCGCCGGGAGGCGGCTCGCCCAGGGCCCGGTCCTGCTCGACGGCGATGAACACGCTGGTGTCCAGCACGAAGCCAGTCATTCACGCGGCAACATGTCGTCCGTGGTCAGCCCGGTGTCGTAGTCGGCAGGATCAAACGTGGCACCGTCGGCACGGGCCTGTCGAAAGCCGTCGGCGAGCTCGGCCAACTCGGCCATCACCACCGCCGACGGGCGGACCTCGCTGCGCCTGGCATGCGGGGTGATGTCTGCAACCGGCCGGCCGTGAACGGTGAGTACGACCCGTTCGCCGCTCTGCACCGCCGCGATCACGCGAGCGGTGTGATTGCGCAGATCGCGCACGGAGACCTCCATTTGTGCTACAGCGTAGCACCATCGATGGCGGCGTGGTTCATCTCGGCCTCATCGGAGGGCGGCACCTTGGAGCCGATGCCCCTTGCCCCTCCCGCCAAGCGGCCGAGCCTTCCCGGCGCCCCGGCGCCGGCGCGGCATCGGGCGGGCGCAACGGCGGCGGGCCGACCGGATCAGCGGCGTCGCAACCGGCTGGCGCTGGCCGGCACGCTGCTCCTCGCGCTGGGGCTGCGCGCGCCGTACCTGGGGCAGGCGCTCGGCGTCGACGAGGGCGGCATCGCCTACATCGCGCGGCATTGGGGCTCCGGGCACGGCTCGCTGTACGGGGCGTATTGGCTGGACCGGCCGCCGTTGCTCGTACTGGCGTTCAAGGCGGCGATCCTCGGCGGGGATCTCGGCGTCCGCGTCCTCGGCGCCGCCGCAGCCCTGGCCCTGGTCGTGGCCGTCACGCTGCTGGGGCGCGCCGTCGGCGGGGATCGCGTCGGGCGGACGGCCGGCCTGTTCGCAGCTCTTCTGTCCGGCTCGCTGGCGCTCACCGCCGTGTTCACGCCAGGGGAGCTGCTCGCCGCCGTGCCGGCCGCCCTGTCGGTCCTGTGCCTCGTGCTCGCCCACCAGCGCAGGACCGCGCGCTGGGTGCTCGCCGCCGGCCTGCTGGCCGTCAGCGCCGCGCTGGTCAAGCAGTCGTTTCTCGACGCCGGCGTCGCTGGCGTCGCCTTCCTGGCCGCCTCCGCCGTCCACGACCGCGAGGTGCGCTGGCGCTGGCCCGTCGCCTACCTCGCGGGTGCCGCGCTTCCGCTCGCCGCGCTGGTCGGCTGGCAGGTCGCCGCGCACCTGCCCGACGGCGGCTTCGTCTACGCGCTGTTCGGCTTCCGGCTGGACGCGCTGCGCGCGCTGTCGGGATCGAGCATCCCGCTCCACGTGCGCATCGCCAGCCTGCTGGTGCCCGCGCTGGGCTCCGGGCTCGTGGTCGCGATCCCGGTCGCCGTCGCCGGGCTGCGCTCGATGCGCGGCGATCGGGTCCTGCTCGCGACCTTCGCCGCGTGGCTGGTGGGCGCGGCCGTGGGCGTCCTCGGCGGCGGAAGCTACTGGCCGCACTACCTGATCCAGCTCGTCGCGGTCGTCAGCGTCGCCGCGGCGCTCGCCCTCGCCGCCACACGGCCGCGGATCAGGGCCGCCGCCGTCGCGACGGCCACGGTCGTGGCGATCGCGGTCGGCGTCGCCGGCGGGGTGCTCGTCCACGAGCACCCGCTGCACGCGGCCGATCTCGCGGTCGCCGGCTACGTGCGCAGCCACGCCCGCCCGGGCGACACGCAGTACGTCATGTACGCCCGCGCCGACATCGCCTACTACGACGGCCTCCGGACGCCGTACCCCTACATGTGGAGCCTGATGGTGCGCGCCCACCCGGGCGCGGTGGCGCGCCTGCGCCGCCTCCTGGCCTCCCCGGCACGACCCACGTGGCTGATCCAGTGGCAGGGCGTCCGCCACTGGCGGCTGGACACCACCGCCGCGACGGCCGCCCTCGTCAACCACGGCTACCGGCGGGTCGCGACCGTCTGCGGCCACCCGATCTTCCTGCGCCGCGACCGTCCCGCCCCACCGCCCACCGCAAGCGGCTGCCCGGCCGGTGCCAAGCATCGGCGCGTCAGATCCGCGTGACCAACGCCCGCACTGGTCCGGTTAATGTAATGTAACGGCGTCGCGCCGACTTCGGCCAAACCGCCCCCCGGCGAGGATTGATGACATTGCACAAGCGCCGCATTCCCATGACCGCTCTGCTCGCCTGCACCGTGGCGATCGCCGGGTGCGTCGACCCGGAGGGGCTCGCCAGGGCTCCGCTCGCAAAGAAGGCCGACGTCCGCTGCGCGAAGTCCAGCGCGCAGGTCAAGGCGCTTGGGAGCCCTGACCTCTCGCGCCTGCCGGCGGCGGGGAGGTACTTCAACAAACGGCGCGTGATCAGCCTGAACCTGCGCACGCAGCTGAGCGACCTCGATCCGAACAAGAAGGTCGAGCCGGAGTGGCTCAAGACCCTGGCGATCTACGACAAGACGCGCAACGACTTCGGCGAGATCGCCTCCGCCGTCACCAACAAGGACGCGTCCTCGGCACGAACGCTCGCGCGGGTCGCGGCCAAGGACGGCAAGGCCGCCAGCCGCGCGTTCGGCCAGCTGGGCGCGCCCCGCTGCGGCAGCGTGAGCATCACGAATCTGTCCGGCGGAGCGGCGACCCTCAGCCGCTGACCTGCTCGAGGCGGTCCAGGGGCGAAGGGCTCGCCCCTGGCCACCGCCGCCTCGGCGGCGCCCAAGTGCTTGCCCGGGTGCGCGATCACGAGCTCGTCGCCGACGGCGCTGACGATCACGCCCGCGACCATGACGACGTGCAGGTAGGTGTAGGCGGCGCCGCGCCTGGAGCGTCCGAGTCAGGAGCGATGATTCGGACATGAACGATGCGGTGGATCGCGCTCCGACGTATCTACTTGCGTTCGAGGAGGCTGGCCGTGGTCTCGACTCTCAGGAGCGATCGGTCAACGAGCTCCGGTCGCGTGGCGGCGTATTGATGGCGACGGCGACGGTCGCCACATCCTTCTTCGGCCCGCGCGTGATCAGCGGAAGTCACGCTGGCCCGTGGGCCTGGGTTGCAATGGCGACCTTCGCAGGGATCGGACTGTCCGTGCTGGCCGTGCTTTGGCCGCGGGAGGACTGGTCCTTCAATGCAAGCGCTGCCGACATGATCGCGGACTACGTCGAACCTCATCCTCTCGAGATCGAGCTCGTTCACCGTGACCTCGCCCTGCATCGCAGCGCGTCCTACGACCAGAATGCAACCCAGTTGGGAAAGCTGTTTTTCGTCTTCCGGCTGGGCCTCGTCGCGCTTGTCGTCGAGGTCGCAGCCTGGCTGATCGCGCTTGCCAGCCACGACTAAGATGGAGTACATGGCCCCCAAGCCTTCACCGCAGCCACCGCAGCCACCGCAGCCGATGCGCCCAAGCCCCATGCAGGGTGAGACGCACGGCAGCCGCAGCACTGGGAAGTAGCCTCCCGAGCAGTCGCAGATCTGGCATCTATCGCATGCCGGATCTGCGACTGCCGCGTGATCCCGGCGCGTGTGGGAGGACTAGCCTCAACCGGTCGTGAGCGACGATGTCCGCGATATCACGATCCTGGGCGCGGGACCGGTCGGCCTGTCCGCCGCGTTCTGGGCCGGGATGCGCGAGGCGAGCGTGCGGATCGTCGAGTCGCTGCCGGAGATCGGGGGCCAGCTCACGGCGCTGTACCCGCAGAAGTGGATCTTCGACGTCGTCGGCCGGCGCCGGATCGTCGCCTCCGAGCTCGTCGAGGAGCTGCGCGCGCAGGCGCTGGACCAGTTCGACGTCCCGGTGCACCTGTCCACGACCGCGCGCGAGGTCGCCCACGAGGACGATCACGTCGTGCTGCGGACCGACGGGGGCGAGCTGCGCTCGCGCACGCTGATCGTCGCCGGGGGGCACGGCGCCTTCGAGCCGCGGCGGCTGCCGGCCTCCGACGTCGACATGACGCCGTGGGAGGGCCGCGGCGCGCACTACGTGGTCGGCGACAAGGACGTCTTCGCGGGCAAGCGCGTCGTCGTCGTCGGCGGCGGCGACAGCGCCTTCGACTGGGTCGTGAACCTGCTCGACACCGCCTCCGAGCTCACGCTCGTGCACCGGCGCGACCGCTTCCGCGCCCACGAGGCGACGGTCGGCCAGGTCCTGCGCGAGGCCGAGAGCGGGCGCGTGGCCGTGCGGGCCCCGGACGTCATCAAGGAGGTCTTCGGCAACGGCTGCGTCGAGGGCGTCGAGCTCGCCGGCGGCGAGCGGATCGCCTGCGACGCGATCCTGCTGCAGCTGGGATTCATCACCCGGCTCGGGCCGCTGGCGGAGTGGGGCTTCGAGCTCGACGGCGGCTCGATCGTCGTCGACCCGCTGATGAAGACGTCGCTGGAGCGGGTGTGGGCGTGCGGGGACATCACGACCTTCCCTGGCAAGCTCAAACTGATCGCGACGGGCTTCGCCGAGGCGGCCGTCGCGGTGTCGCAGGCCGTGCACGTCCTGCGCCCGGACATGCGACTGCAGCCCGCCTACTCGACCAACACGGGCGTGCCCGGCGCGGTCGAGGGCCAGATGTGAAGGACGCCGACGCGCACCTGGGCGCCGCGGACCCGGTGCTGGCGCGGCTGATCGAGGACTTCGGCGGGCCGCTCCCGCTCGAGCCCGACGCGCGCGGGCGGCCCGACGAGCTCTACGGAGCGCTGGTGCGCTCGATCGCCGGCCAGCAGCTCTCGGTCAGGGCGGCCTCGGCGATCTGGCGCAAGCTGCTCGACCGCTTCGGCGGACACACGCCGACGCCGCAGGAGATCCTCGCCGACGATCCGGAGGCGCTGCGGGCGGCGTGCGGGTTCAGCCGCGCCAAGGTCTCCTACCTGCGCTCGCTCGCCGAGCACGTGACCACGGAAGAGCTCGAGCTCTCCCGCCTGCGCGAGCTCGACGACGAGGAGGTCATCCGCGCGCTGGTCGCGGTGCGCGGCATCGGGGAGTGGACGGCGCACATGTTCCTCATGTTCACCCTGCACCGGGCGGACGTCCTGCCGGTCGGAGACCTCGGCGTGCGCAACGCGGCGATGGCGGCGTACGGGCTGCCGCGCCCGCCCAAGCCGGCCGAGCTAACGCTGCTCGCGGAGCCGTGGCGACCGTACCGGACGCGCGCGTGCCTGTACCTCTGGCGCTCGCTGGCCAACATGCCTGGCGCTTAAGCGCACCGCCTACGCTTTCGGCTCGATGTTCCGGCCCGGTGCGATGTCTTCTCTCGGCCTTCTTCTCTGCTCCGCCCTGACCGTCGCGGGCTGCGGGTCGGGCAACGAGTCCACCGACCCGGTGCAAGCCGTGCCGGCCGCCCTGCGCCCGGCAGCCGCCCGCGCGCAGCACGTCGACGCCTCGAAGTTCCCCCGGCCGCGCCCCGGCCAGTCGATCGAGGACTTCTCGGCGCAGTTCGCCAGCACGGGCCCCCAAGCGGTGTCGGGCACCTCGATCTTCCGTCCGCCGCGCTCGCGGCTGGCGTTCGGGCTGCTCGACAGCCAGCAGCGCTTCGCCTACGGCGCCACCGTGGTCTACATCTCGCGGCGGAACTCGTCCCAGGTGCTCGGGCCATTTCCCGCCCCGGCCGACGTGCTCATCACCGCCCCGCGCTACCGCTCACAGCAGGCGGCCACCGAGGAGGACCCGTTCGCCGGGATCTACGCGAGCGACATCCCCCTCGCGCGGCCGGGCATCTACAACGTGCTCGTCGTGTCGGACATCAAGGGCCGGCGGGTCGGCACGGGGATGGGGCTGCAGGTGCTCTCCAGGGCCGCCGACCGCATCCCCGACGTCGGTGAGCAGGCCCCGCGGGTCAAGACCGACACGCGCGCGTCGGTCAAGGGCAAGCTCGCGCTGCTCGACACGCGCCTGCCCCCGGCGCCGCAGCTCGCCGCCAAGTCCTTCGCCGACGTGGCCGGCAGGAAGCCGGTCGCGCTGCTGTTCTCGAGCCCGCAGCTGTGCACCTCGCGCGTGTGCGGGCCCGTGACCGACGAGATGCTCCAGATGAAGGCCAAGTACGGCGACAAGATGACCTTCATCCACCAGGAGGCCTACAACGACAACGACCTCAACCAGGGCTTCCGGCCGCCGCTTCAGCGCTTCGCGCTGCGGACCGAGCCGTGGCTGTTCGCGGTGCGCAAGGACGGGACGATCGCCGCGCGCCTGGAGGGCTCGTTCGGGCTGCACGCGTTCGAGACCGCCGTCAAGGCCGCCCTGCCCAAGTGACGGCGCCTCGCCGGGAGCGGCGTCCGCCTACCAGCCCGTCCCCGGCCGGTTCGGCCGGAAGCCGCGGCGGCTCTCGACGACGCAGATGACCTGGCCCGGGTTGAAGGCGACGAAGTAGGAGGTGCGATCCTCGACCGGGCGGGCCTCGACGGCCTGCTTGGACTGGATCTGCTCGCGGACGTGGACCGCGGCGGCGCCGGGAGCGGGCTCCTCACCGAGGTCGGCCGGATCGACGCGAGCGATCCAGGTATCGGTCGTGGTTCGGATCTCGACGTCCATCGTCCGCAAGGTAGCGCTGCGAGCGTGAGGGTGCACGATCCGCGGTAGGTGGAGCGCGTGCGCATCGCCCTGTTCATCACGTGCTTCAACGACACGCTGTTCCCCGGCACCGGGCGCGCCGTGGTCGAGCTGCTCGAGCGCCTCGGCCACGAGGTCGTCTTCCCCGACGCGCAGACCTGCTGCGGGCAGATGCACGCCAACACGGGCTATCAGCTCGAGGCGGTGCCGCTGGCGCGGCGCTTCGTGCGCGTGTTCGGCGACGCCGACGTCGTCGTCTCGCCGTCGGGCTCGTGCGTGGCGATGGTGCGCGACCAGTACCCGAGGCTCGCCGAGCTGGCGGAGGATCCCGGGCTCGCCCGCGCGGTCGACGCGCTGGTTCCGCGCGTGCTCGAGCTCACCGAGCTGCTGGTCGACCGACTCGGCGCCGAGGACGTCGGCGCGGTCTTCCCGCACCGCGTCACCTACCACCCGACGTGCCACTCGCTGCGGCTGCTGGGCGTCGGCGACCGGCCGCTGCGGCTGCTGCGCGCCGTGCGCGGGATCGACCTCGTCGACCTGCCGGACGCGCAGGAGTGCTGCGGCTTCGGCGGGACCTTCGCGGTCAAGAACGCCGACGTCTCGATGGCGATGCTCTCCGACAAGCTGCGCCACGTGACGGCGACCGGCGCGGAGGTCTGCGTCGCGGGCGACAACTCGTGCCTGATGCACATGGGCGGCGCGCTGCGCCGCCAGCGCGCCGGGGTGCGGGTCATGCACCTGGCCGAGGTGCTGGCGGCGACGGGATGAGCCGCGGAGGCTTTCCGGCGGCGGCGCGGGCGGCGCTGGGGGACACCCAGATGCGCCGCAACGTCGGCGCGGCGACGAGGACGATCCGCGCCAAGCGCGCGGGCGTCGTCTCCGAGCTGAAAGACTGGGAGGCGCTGCGCGACGCGGGCGCCGCGATCAAGGCGCGCGCGCTGGCGACGCTGCCCGAGCAGCTCGAGCGCCTCGAGGCGGCGGTCTCGGCCGCCGGGGGCGTCGTGCACTGGGCGCGCGACGCGGCCGAGGCGAACGCGATCGTGGCCGGCGTCGCGCACGCCCACGACTTCCGCGAGGCGATCAAGGTCAAGTCGCTGGCGACGGACGAGATCGGCCTCAACGCGGCGCTGGCGCACGCCGGCGTCGAGGCGATCGAGACCGACCTCGCGGAGCTGATCGTGCAGCTCGCGGGCGACAGGCCGTCGCACATCCTCGTCCCCGCGATCCACCGCAACCGCGAGGAGATCCGCGCGCTGTTCGCCCGCACGATCGCCGCCGGCGAGAAGCTGTCGTCGGACCCGCCGGCCCTGGCCGAGGCCGCGCGCCGGCACCTGCGCGCGAAGTTTTTGTCGGTGCCGATGGCGATCAGCGGCGCGAACTTCGGCGTGGCCGAGACGGGCACGATCTGCGTCGTGGAGTCCGAGGGCAACGGCCGCTTCTGCATCACCGTCCCGGAGGTCCTGGTCACGGTCATGGGGATCGAGAAGGTGCTGGCGCAATGGCGCGACCTCGAGGTGATGCTCCAGCTGCTGCCGCGCTCCTCGACCGGCGAGCGGATGAACCCGTACACGTCGCTGTGGACCGGCGTGCGTTCCGGCGACGGGCCGAAGGAGTTCCATCTCGTGCTGCTCGACAACGGCCGCACCGACGTGCTCGCCGACGAGATCGGCCGCCAGGCGCTGCACTGCATCCGCTGCTCGGCCTGCCTGAACGCCTGCCCCGTCTACTCGCGCACGGGCGGCCACGCCTACGAGTCGGTCTACCCCGGCCCGATCGGCGCGATCCTGACCCCCCAGCTGCGCGGCCTCGACGACGCGCCGACGCTGCCGTGGGCCTCGTCGCTGTGCGGCGCGTGCTACGAGGTCTGTCCGGTGAAGATCGACATCCCGTCCGTGCTCGTGCACCTGCGCGGGCGCGTCGTGCGCGAGGAGACGTCGCGGCTGGATCCGGAGGCCGTGGCCATGCGGACCGTCGGGCGGATCTTCGCGTCGCAGACGCGCTACGAGCGCGCGCAGCGGCTCGCGCGTGCCGGACGCGGCCCGCTGGCGCGGCTCCCGGTCGGCCCCCTGCGCGGCTGGACGGCGATGCGCGACCTGCCCGAGGTTCCGGCGCAGTCGTTCCGAGACTGGTGGAGGACGCGGTGACCGACGCACGCGCCGCCGTGCTCGGCCGGATTCGGGCAGCGCTCGGGCCGGCGCCCGCCGTGCCGGAGATTCCGCGCGAGTACCGGGGGCCGGGCATGGATGATGCCGGCGATCTCCCGGACCGCTTCATCGCGCGCGTCTCGGACTACCGGGCGACCGTGCAGGAGTCGGTCGCCGCGGCGCTGGCGGCTCGCGGCTTCGCGCGGATCGCCTGCGCGCCGGGCCTCGACCTCGACCTGCCCGGCGTCGAGCTCGTCCGCGACGACCCGCCGCTGTCCGCCGACGCGCTGCTGGCGCTCGACGGGATCGTCACCGGCTGCGCGGTCGCCGTCGCCGAGACGGGGACGCTCGTGCTCGACGCCTCGCCGCCGTGCGGCCGCCGCGCCCTGACCCTCATCCCGGACTACCACCTCTGCGTCGTGCGCGCCGACCAGATCGTCGCCGGCGTACCCGACGCGATCGCCTCGCTGGACGCCGCGGCCCGTGCCGGGCGCCCCATCACCATGATCTCCGGCCCGTCGGCGACCTCTGACATCGAGCTCGAGCGCGTCGAAGGCGTCCACGGCCCGCGCACGCTTGACGTGGTCGTCGTGGCGTAGAAGGGGGGGACGCGGCGCGCCACCACACGCGGCGCAGATCGAGCATCCATTGCATGCCGTATCTGCGGATGGCCGCGCCGGCGGCCCGGGCGCGACCGCCAAGTGGCTCGGCGCGACCCATCCTTCACGGAAACCGGATAGCGGGTGACAGCGCCGGTGCTATCAGGCGCTATCCGTCTCGGCGGAGGAGGACATGTCCTCCTCGACAGGCAATGCCCGTGTGCCGATCGCCGACGCGAAGCGCTGCTCGAACCACAGCCCGTCCTCCTCCTCGCGCGGGCGCAGGCCGGTCTCGGGGCCGCCGCGCGCCTCGGCGAGAAGTTCTGTCCTGATGTCGGCGGCCACCGCCTCGCTCACGCCGGCGTGCGCGAGCCAGCGCTCGAGCGGGCGCGTGACGGTGCGCGCCTCGACGGTCACCCCGTCGACGCCGGCGGCGCTCAGCAGGCCGGCGAGGCCCAGGGCCGTGTGCAGCTTCGTGTGCGAGGGATCGCGCAGGCGCTCGAGCCGGTTCTGGTTCGCGGCGACGGCCGGGCGCTCGTCGGCCACCATGTCCGCCAGCGCCACCTGGCCGCCGGGGCGGACGCAGCGCACCATCTCAGCCACCGGCAGAGCCGGGGCTTCGAAATGGTGGGCCGCGAAGCGCGAGACGACGACGTCGAAGCTCGCGTCCACGAAGGGCAGGGCCGCCGCATCGCCGCGCTGGAAGACGACGTTCGTCAGCCCCGCCTGGTCGGCCTCGGCCTTGCCTGCGGCGAGCATCGCGCCGGTCGCGTCGAGGGCGACGACGGTGCGCACATGGGGCGCGAGGCTGCGGGCGGCGTGGCCGGTCCCGGCAGCCACGTCGAGCACCAGCTGGCCCGGCTCGAGGTGCAGGCGCTCGAACAGCCACTCGGCGTCGGTCGTGAACGCGCGGTTGCCGCGCGTGTCCTCGAAGGCGGCCGCCTGCTGGGAGAACGCCTGCTCGATGGCTTGCTCGTGGGGCGAACGGGGCTCCATCAGCAGTCGTCACACGCGGCGTGGGCGATCCGCTCCGAGTCGGCGGCGCGCAGGACCTTGCGGTCGAAGGACGCCACCGTGCCGCCGGCGTGCTTTGCGGTGGCGAGGCAGTAGGCGTCCGGGAGGCTGATCGGGTGGCGGCCGCGCAGGCGTGCGGCTTGAACCCCGATCGCCTCGCCCGGCTGGTGGACCGCGACGCCGAGCGCGGCGATCGCCTCCCGCGCTGCTCGAAGTCGCCGGCGATCGCCGGCGGGAGCGACAAGCACCTCGGAGAGGTTGACGACGCTGATCAACCGCGGCACGTGGTGTTCCTGCCACCCCGTGAAGAGCGCGCGGGCCTGCGCATGGTGCGGATCAGCGCCATCAAGCGCGCCGATCAGCAGGTCGGCGTCGAGCACGAGCTTCAACGCCGCTCGTCCTCGGCGTCGAGTCGCTCGAGATACCCGGCCGGATAGGTGCCCGTGAGTGCACCGAAGGCCGTCTCGAACGTCGCGGCGCCCCGGAGGATCCGCAACTCCCCCTCCTCGAGGACCTCGACGATGACCCGATCGCCGGCGTGGAGGCCCGCCTCGTCGAGGGCCGCCACGGGGATCGTGACCTGATTCTTCGCGGAGATCCGCGGCATGCCTTTACCGTATCAGTAAAGGTAGCGGGCGGGTCGCGCTCAGCCCTCGGGTCCGCAGTGTGCCCGCGGCGGCGCGGCGGTCGGGGTCGGGCGGGCGCCCCACGCCTGCCACTCGGCGAGGGCCGGGTAGGGGTTGCGCAGGTCGGTCGTCACGAGGCCGGTCGGGTAGCGGTCGTCCTCGCGCAGCGTGTACTGAAAGGCGGCGGTGACGCGCGGGTCGCGGTACCAGCGAACGAGGCGCTGGTGGACGCCCTCGCAGGCCGCGCGGCCGGTGAAGCGGTCGGTCTTGGCGCCCGTCTCGGTGATCCAGACCTCCTTCGCGCGCGGGCAGCCGAAGCGGCGCAGGGCGGCGGCGAGCGCGTCGACCGGGTCCTCGCCGCCGACGTAGGCGTGCTGGCCGTAGACGGTCGCGCCGCAGACGACGTCCTTGGGCAGCGCGCGGATGAACTCGGGCAGGCGGGTGTAGGTGGCGCGGCGCTTGAACACGCCCGCGGTCTCCCCCAGCACGAGCTGCTGGTCGCCCGGCTCGGCCGCGAGCACCGAGCCCATCGCGCGCGCCATCTGCACGTAGGGGCCGACGGCGGCGCTCGGGGCGGAGGCCGCGCAGCGCCCGCGCTGGGGCGAGAGGAAGTAGGGGTGGTTGGGCTCGTTCCACGGGCTCCAGAAGCGGATCTGCACGCCGGCGGCGCGCGCCTCGGCGAGGATCGCGCGGATGGCGGCCTGGTAGGCGGGCAGAGCGTCCGTGCGCGGCGGGCGCGAGCGCGGCCCGGTGTTCGCGCGCTCGCAGCCGCTCGGGCCGCGGGCGTAGCGGGCGGGGGTGTCGGTGAAGACGGCCATCACCTGAAAGTGCCCGGGCGCGGCCTTCTCGGCGGAGGCGACGGCCTGCAGCTGCGCGCGGATGCCGGCGAAGCCCGCGCACGGCGGCAGCGCGCGCAGGCAGCCGCCCTGCGGGTGGGCGGTGTCGAAGCTGCCGTCGGCCTGGACGGACTTCGCCCAGTCGATGACCAGGCGGTAGTACGTGGGCCTGATCGTCGCCAGCGCCTCGTGCCAGCGCTCGAACGCGGGCAGCGGGCTGCCGCCGACGAAGGCCGGGTTGTCCTCCGTGATGCCGACGGCGAGCTCCCCGTCGCCCTCGATCACCTGGGCCCCCGGCGTGGGCGTCGGAGCTGGCGTGAGCTGCGCGCGGTCAGGCGCGCGGGCCGTGGGCGCGTGCGGCGCCTCGGGCGCCGTCCCCCTCCCGAGGGCGAACCCGATCAGCACGGCGGCCGCGAGCGCGGCCGCCGGCGCTAGACGGCGGAAACCTCTTCCTCGTCCGCGACGCGGAACGAAGAGCCGCAGCCGCAGGCCGCGATGACGTTGGGGTTCTCGACCTTGAAGCCGGCGCCCTGGAGGCTCTCGACGTAGTCGACGACCGCACCCTGGATGTAGGGCAGGCTCGGCTCGTCGACGAGGATCCTCAGGCCGTGGTCCTCGAAGACCTTGTCGCCGTCGTGCTCGGTGTCAAAGGCGAGGGCGTACTGAAAACCGCTGCAGCCGCCACCGCGGACGCCGACGCGCAGGCCGGCCGTCTGGATGTCTGCGCTCTGGCCGGCGAGGAACTCGCGGACCTTCTCGGCGCCGTTTTCGGTGAAGGAGATCGTCGACACTTCAGAAATGATAGCGGTCGCTATCCTCGGGTCCAATGGTTAGCCCGGACGAGATCAGAGAGCGTATCGAAAACGGCCTCCCGCGGGCCCGGGCGCAGGTGACCGGCGACGGCCACCACTTCCGCGCCGAGATCGTGTCGCCCGCCTTCGCCGGGCTGTCGCGCATCCAGCAGCACATGCTCGTCAACGAGATCTTCGGCAGCGAGCTGGGCGACCGCATCCACGCCTTGTCCCTCAAGACGACCACCGAGGAAAGCTGACATGTCCGCTCCCGCTGAAAACCAGATCCGCACCGCCATCGAGGAGGCGATCGCCGGCAACGACGTGATCCTCTTCATGAAGGGCACGCCGGACGCCCCGCGCTGTGGCTTCTCGGCGAAGACCGTCGCGGTCCTCGAGGAGCTCGGCACGGCCTACGCGGCCGTCGACGTCCTGCCCGACCCGCGCATCCGCCAGGAGCTCTCGAGCATCTCCAACTGGCCGACGATCCCCCAGCTGTTCGCCAAGGGCGACCTGGTCGGGGGCTGCGACATCATCATGGAGATGCACGAGACCGGCGAGCTCGCCGAGACCCTCGGCCTCGCGCCGCAGTCGGGTGCCGAGCCCGAGGCCGTCACGCCCGAGGGACCGCCGATCCAGATCGAGAACCGGCTCGGCTAGCGCGGCGGCGCAAGCGACGGCGGGATGCCGTCGTGCGTGGCGAAACGGGTGACCAGACCGATCAGGAATCGAGAAGCGCGGACCCCCGAGCCGCAGTAGCGTGACCGCCATGGAGATCGGCATCAGGGGCGATCGGGCCGTCGATCGCCTGTGCGCCGATCCCGACCCGACCCACGACTTCCGGAGCGACCATGGCCGACTCTTCCACCCAGGGAATCAAGACCGTGCTGCATCCCGTTTCCGACCTGGCGACGGCCAAGGAGGTGTACGCCGCCCTGCTCGGCGTACCGCCGCAGACCGACGAGTCCTACTACGTCGGCTTCGAGGCCGCGGGTCAGCACGTCGGGCTGCTGCCGGGCGGCGGACCGCAGGGCATGACCTCACCGGTGGCGTACTGGCACGTGCCGGACCTCGAGGCGAAGCTGGCCGAGGTGACCGCCGCGGGTGCCGCCTTGAAGGAGGCCGCGCACGACGTCGGTGGCGGCCGCCTGGTGGCCACCGTCACCGACCCCGACGGCAACGTCCTCGGGCTGCTTCAGGACCGATGAGCGCCGACCTGCTGGCCGCAGCAGCGGGGTGACGGAGACACGATGAGCATGGCCACGAGGACGGACACGCAGTCGCCTGCGCTGCACGATGCCGACAGCCACGATCTGATCCGCGTGCACGGCGCGCGCGTGAACAACCTCTCCGACGTCAGCGTCGAGATGCCGAAGCGCCGGCTGACGGTGTTCACCGGCGTCTCCGGCTCGGGCAAGAGCTCACTGGTGTTCGGCACGATCGCCGCGGAGTCCCAGCGGCTGATCAACGAGACCTACAGCGCCTTCGTGCAGGGCTTCATGCCGACGCTGGCGCGGCCCGAGGTCGACGTACTCGACGGGCTGACGACCGCGATCATCGTCGACCAGGAGCGGATGGGCGCCAACCCGCGCTCCACGGTCGGCACCGCCACCGACGCCAACGCGATGCTGCGGATCGTCTTCAGCCGGCTCGGGCAGCCGCACATCGGCTCGCCGAACGCGTTCTCCTTCAACGTCCCCTCGGTCCGAGCGAGCGGTGCGATCACGATCGAACGCGGTGCCGGCACGACCGTGAGACAGACCTTCACCCGCACCGGCGGCATGTGTCCGCGCTGCGAAGGCCGGGGCACGGCCTCCGATATCGACCTCACCCAGCTCTTCGACGACTCCAAGTCGCTCTCCGAGGGCGCGATCACCATCCCCGGCTGGAAGGTGGACGGCCAC
>JBBQBV010000068.1:0-18249 GCA_038318085.1 Solirubrobacterales bacterium | reverse complement strand
CACACGCGCGGCGGCTGGCCGGCGACGAGCACGCCGAGGATGTCGTGCAGGACGCGCTCTTGCGCGCGCTGCGCGCGTATCCGCGCCTGCGCCGCGCCGACCACCTGCGCGCGTGGCTGTACCGGGTGACCACCAACGTGGCGATGGACCTGCACCGGTCCCAGCGCCGCGAGGTGCTCGCGCCCGCCCCGGCTGACGGCGTCGCCGCTCCCGCGGACCCCGAGGGCCTGGACGGGTTCGAGGACCTCATCGCCCGGCTGCCCGACGGCGCTCGCGCCGCCCTGCGGCTGCGCTTCGTCGATGACCTCGAGTACGAGGTCATCGCCACCCGCCTCGGGTGCTCGCCCGCCGCGGCCCGCCAGCGCGTCTCGAGCGCGCTCCGCACCCTTCGACAGGAGATCCCCGCATGACCCCCCTTTCCGACCAGCTGCTCGAGTCGCTCGCCGCCGAAGCCGTGCGCGAGGGGCTCGCCGATGCCTTCTACACCCACGTCCCCTCCCCGATCGGGACGCTGCTCGTGGTCTCCGGCGCGAAGGGCATCGTCCGCATGGGCTTCGAGGAGGACGCCGAGGACCTGATCCTCGCGGGCGTCGCCAGCGGCATCGGTCCGCGCATCCTGCGCGGCGACCGTGTGCTCGCCGGCGTCCGCGAGACGCTGCAGGGCTACCTGGAGGGCACCGTCCGCGGCGAGCTCGACCTTCCCTACGACCTGCGCCTGGTGCGCTCGCCGTTCCGTCGCCAGGTGCTCGAAGCGCTTGCCGGCGGCGTGCACCGCGGCGACACGATCCGCTACGGGGAGCTCGCCGCGCGCGCCGGCCACCCCAAGGCCGCGCGCGCCACCGGCAGCGCGTGCGCGACCAACCCGATTCCGATCGTCGTCCCCTGTCACCGCGTGCTGCCCACCACCGGCGGCGTCGGCAGCTACGGGGGCGGCCCGCCGCGCAAGGTGCAGCTGCTCGAGCTCGAGGGCGCCCTGCCGCCGCGGCTACTGCTCGCCGACGGTGACCTTCTCGATGACCACGGGTGAGACGGGCGCCTCGGTGGACGGGTCGGTCTTGACAGTGCCGATCGTGTCGACGACGTCCTGGCCCTTGGAGACCATGCCCAGCAGCGCGTAGTCGGGCGTGAGGCCGCTGTCCTCGCCGCTCACGACGAAGAACTGGCTGCCGGAGGCGCCGGCCGGCTCGTTGCCCGCCTTGGCCATCGCGACCACGCCGCGGGTGTACTTCAGGCTGCTCGGCGGGGCCTCGGTGACCGTGTAGCCCGGGCCGCCCTGGCCGTTGCCGAGCGGGTCGCCGCCCTGGATGACGAACCCGGGGACGATGCGGTGGAAGGTCGTCTTGTCGAAGAACCGCTTGCGCGCGAGCGACACGAAGGACGCCGCGGTCTTGGGCGCGCGCTTGACGTCGAGCGTGATGTCGAACTCGCCGCACGAGGTCCTCACGATCGCCGTGTAGGCCTTGGCCGGGTCCAGCTTGAGCTTCGGCTTTTGCAGGTGCTGCGTGCCCTTCGGGCTGGGAGCGGCGACCTTGCGGCAGCCCGCGGGCGCCGGGGTGGCGGTGAGGTTGGGGGAAGCGGGCGCCGGCGTAGCGGTCTTCTCGGCCTTTTTGGCGCTCGAGCCGCAGCCGGCGAGCATCAAGAGGGCGAGCATGGGGACGAGCAGGCGGAGGGAGCGCATGACGGGGGGCAGCATAGGCTCCTGGGGCTCGTGGCCCGCGACGCCTGCCTCATCGTCAACCCGCTCGCCGGCGCCGGCCGGGCGGCGCGATCGCTCCCCTCCGTGGAGGCCGCTCTGCGCTCCCGCGGGCTGCGCTTCCGCGTGGAGTGGACCCGCTCGCTCGAGCACGCCCGCGAGCTCGCCCGCGGGGCGCGCGACCGAGGCGAGGTCGCCATTGCGATGGGCGGCGACGGGCTCGTCGGCACGGTCGCGGGTGAGCTGCGCGGGACCGACGGCGTCCTCGGCGTCGTCCCCGGCGGTCGCGGCAACGACTTCGCTCGCAAGCTCGGCATCGGCGCGACCCCGGAGGCGGCGATCGCGGTGATCGCAGCCGGCGCGATCCGCATCGTCGACGTCGCGCTGGCCGGCGAGCGCACCTACCTCGGCATCGCCTCGGCAGGCATCGACTCCGACGTCCAGCTGATCGCCAACGCCACGCGCCTGCGGCTCGGCAACGCGGTCTACGTCTACGGCACGCTGCGCGCGCTGCGCGCCTGGAAGCCGGCGCAGTGGACCGTGACGCTCGACGGCGAGACCCGCTCGTTCAGCGGGTACTCCGTCTCGGTGGCCAACTCCGGGGTCTTCGGCGGCGGGATGCGGCTGGTGCCGCACGCGCGCCTGGACGACGGGCTGCTCGACGTCGTGCTCAACGCCGCAGCGCCCAAGCGCCAGTTCCTTGCCGGCCTGGCGAAGGTCTTCAAGGGCGGGCACGTCAACGATCCCGCGCTGACCTTCCTGCAGGCGCGCGAGGTGTCCTTTCATGCGGACCGGCCCTTCACGGCGTTCGCCGACGGCGACCCGGTCGCCGAGCTGCCGGCGACCTTCCGCGTCGTCGCCGACGCGCTGCGGGTGCTGGCCCCGTGAGCCGGCTCGGCCCGTCCGTGGCGGCCGCGAAGGCGGTCGGCGCCCTGTCGCGCGTGGCCGGGCGCGGGGGCGGGACCTCGCTGCCCGGCAAGCTGCTCACGCGCCTGGAGCCGGGCGCCATCGGGATGCTCGCGGGTCGGCTCGAGCGGGGCTCGATCGTGCTCAGCGCGACGAACGGCAAGACGACCACGGCGGCGATGATCGCGAGCGTGCTCGAGCGGCGCGGAGCGCGCCTCGTGCACAACCGCGCGGGCGCCAACATGGCGGGCGGCGTCGCTAGCGCCCTGGCCTCCGCTGCCCGCGGCAGCGGGCGACGGCTGACGGGCGACACGGGGCTGTTCGAGGTCGACGAGTTCTGGCTCGCGCAGATGCTCGACGAGCTGCGCCCGCGCGCGGTGCTGCTGGCGAACCTGTTCCGCGACCAGCTCGACCGCTACGGGGAGCTCGAGACGATCGGCGAGCGCTGGCTGGACGCCATCGCCGCCCTGCCCGCCGCGACGCGGCTCGTGCTCAACGCCGACGATCCGCTGATCGCCGACCTCGGCCGCGACCGGGAGGCCAGCTACTTCGGCGTCTGCGACGACGCGCTCGCCCGGCCCGAGATGCAGCACGCCGCCGACTCCAAGCACTGTCGCCGCTGCGGGCACCCCTACATCTACGACGCGATCTACCTCGGCCACCTCGGCCGCTACCACTGCCCGAACTGTGGCGCGCGGCGCCCGGACCCCGCCGTCCGCGCCGCCGACGTGACGCTGCACGGCATCCGGTCGGCCGCCTTCACGCTCGAGGCGCCGGAGGGCGCCGTGCGTGTCGCGCTCCCCCTTCCCGGGCTCTACAACGTCTACAACGCGCTCGCCGCCGCCGCGCTGTGCCTGGCGCTCGGGGTCGCGCTCGAGGAGATTGCCGCCGGCCTGGAGGCGGTCGAGCCCGCGTTCGGGCGCGCGGAGACGATCGAGCTCGGCGGCCGCCCCGCCTCGCTGCTACTCGTCAAGAACCCCGCCGGCGCCAACGAGGTCCTGCGCACGCTGACCCTCGAGCCGGGTCGCCTGGACATCCTCGGGGTCCTCAACGACGGGATCGCCGACGGTCGCGACGTCTCCTGGGTCTGGGACGCCGACTGGGAGCTCGTCGCGCCTCGGCTGGAGCGCATGGTGTGCGCCGGCACGCGCGCGGCCGAGCTCGCCGTGCGGCTGAAGTACGCCGGCGTGGACCCGGGGAGGCTGACCGTCGTCGAGGAGCTCGAGCCGGCCCTCGACGCGGCCCTGAAGGGCGGGAGCGGCCCGCTGTACGTGCTGCCGACCTATACGGCGCTGCTCGGCCTGCAGGAGCTGCTGGCCCGCCGCGGCGAGGCGCAGGCCTACTGGCGATGATCGCTCCCGCGGTGGCCTGGCACGACGTGGAGTGCCACGGCTACGACGCCGACCTGCCGCTGTGGCTCGCCCTCGCCGGCCGCGAGGCCGGGCCGGTGCTCGACGTCGGCGCCGGCACGGGGCGCGTCGCGCTCGAGCTGGCGGCGGCCGGGCACCGCGTGACGGCGCTCGACGTCGACCCCGTCCTGCTCGCGGCGCTCGCCGAGCGAGCGGCGCGGCGGGGCCTGAGCGTGGAGACCGTGACCGGTGACGCCGAGCGCTTCAACCTGGGCGCGGCGCGCTTCGGGCTCGTGCTGATCCCGATGCAGACCATCCAACTGCTGCGGGACCGTCCCGCGTTTCTGAGCGCGGCGCGCCGCGCCCTCAAGCCGGGCGGTCTGCTCGCGACCGCCATCGTGGAGGAGCTTTTGCCGTTCGACCCCGAGCCCGACCTGATGCCCGAGCCCGACGTCGCCGAGATCGACGGCTGGCGCTACGTCTCCCAGCCCACGGCCGTGCGCGTCGGCGTCGGCCGCGCGCGCATCGATCGCGTACGCACGGCCGAGGGGCCCGACGGGGAGCGGATCACCGAGTCCAACGTGGTTGAGCTCGAGGTCTTCGACCCCGCCGGCCTCGCCCGCGACGGCCGCGCGGCCGGGCTGACCCCGATCGCAGGCGAGCGCATCCCCGCGACCGGCGAGCACGTCGGCTGCGCAGTGGTGATGCTCCGTGCCTGAGCCGCGTCTGCGCGTCTGCGCGCTGTATCCCGACCTGATGAACATCTACGCCGACCGCGGCAACCTGCTGTTCCTGCGGCAGCGCTGCGTGTGGCGCGGCATCGGCTTCGAGCTCGCCGGCGCGCACGCGGGCGACGCGCTGGACCCCGACGCGCACGATCTCCTGTACCTCGGCGGCGGGCAGGACCGCGACCAGGCCCTGTGCGCGCAGGATCTGGCCACGGTCAAGCGCGAGGCCCTCCACGCCGCGGCCGGCCGCGGTGTGGTGATCTTCGCCGTCTGCGGCGGCTACCAGCTGCTCGGCCACGGCTACCGGATGGGCGCCTCCGAGCTCCCCGGCGCGGGCCTCGTCGACCTGCGCACGACGCGCGAGGACGGTCCGCGGCTGATCGGCAACGTCGCGATTGAGGCACACCTGCCGGGCCTGGCCGCGCCGCGGGTCCTGGCAGGCTTCGAGAACCACGGCGGCCGGACGGGCCTGGGGCCGGGCGAGCAGCCGCTCGGCCGCGTCCTGGCGGGCCACGGCAACAACGGGCGCGACGGGCAGGAGGGCGTCGTCCGCGGCTCGATCCTGGGCACGTACCTCCACGGCCCGCTGCTGCCCAAGAACGCGTGGCTGGCCGACTGGCTGATCGCCCGGGCCCTCGGATTGCAGGTCGCCGCCCTGAAGCCGCTCGACGACACGCTGGAGGATGCGGCGCATACCGCCGCCCGCCGGGCCGCAGGCTTGTAGGTTTCTCCTGATGCTCCGGATGGGCACTGCGCTGATCGCCGCTCTCGTCCTGGCGGGCTGCGGAGGCTCCTCATCGACCTCGGGAAATGCCGCGCCGGGCGCCGGCAAGCCGCGCATCACGCTCGGGACGAAGAACTTCAGCGAGGCGGTCCTGCTCGGAGAGCTCTATGCCCAGGCACTCGAGGCCAAGGGCTTCAAGGTCGACCTCAAGCCGGACATCGGGGCCACCGAGGTCGTCGACCGCGCGCTCACGAACGGCACGATCGACCTCTACCCGGAGTACACCGGCGTGATCCTGTCGGTCGTCAAGCGCCAGCCCGTCCCACCCAAGACCGAGCGGGAGACCTACGACCAGGCCCGCGCCTTCGAGGCTCATCGCGGCTTTGACCTGCTCGAGCCGACGCCCTTCGAGAACCGCGACGCGATCGCCGTGACCAAGCGCTTCGCCCGCGACAACCACGGCATCTCCAGCCTCGGCGACCTCAAGCGCCTCGGCTCCACCGTCGTGCTCTCGGGCGCGCCCGAGTTCCGCACGCGCTTCGCCGGCCTGCTCGGCCTGCGCGCGGAATACGGCCTCGAGCAGCTCAAGTACAAGGCGCTGCCGATCGGCGAGGGCTACCCGGCGCTCGACAGCGGCAAGGTCCAGGCGGCCGCCGTCTTCACCACCGACGGCCAGCTCGCCTCGGGCCGGTACCAGCTGCTCGACGACCCGAAGGCGATCTTCGGCTTCCAGCACGTGGTCCCGGTCGTCTCGCGCAAGGTGCTCGAGGAGGAGGGCAGCGCCTTTGCCGCGACGCTCGACGCGGTCAGCGCCAAGCTGACCAACGCGGCCATGCAGCGGCTCAACAAGGCGGTGGCGCTGGACAAGCAGGACCCGGCGGCCGTCGCGAAGGTGTTCCTGCGGACCAGCGGCCTCACCTAAGGGCGCCGCGACCTGCCAAGCTTCGGCGCATGTCACGCGTCGCGGTCGTCGCCGCCACCATGCTCGTCCTCGTCTTCTCCTCGGTGGCCGTCGCGGCCACCAAGAGGCTGTCCGCCTCCGAGGATGGCCATCTGCACTTCTCCAAGAAGCGGATCACGGTCAAGCACGGCAAGGTGACGCTGAAGATGGCCAACCCCGCAACGTCGAACCTGGAGCACTCAATCTCCATCAGGGGTCACGGCGTCAAGAAGCTCGGCAAGGTCGTCGGGCCGGGCTCCACGTCGAAGGTCAGGGTCAGGCTGCGCCCGGGCACCTACACCTTCTACTGCCACGTCGGCGACCACGAGGCCGAGGGCATGAAGGGCAAGCTCGTCGTCAAGTAGTCAGGCGCCGGTGGATCCGAAGCCGCCGGTTGCCCGGATTGAGTCAGTGAGGGTCTGGACCTCGACCACGCGTGGGAAGGCAACCGCGGTGATCACCAGCTGCGCGATGCGATCGCCCGCCGCGATCTGCACCGCCTCGCGCGCGTCCGTGTTGAGCAGCAGGACCTTGATCTCTCCGCGATAGCCGGCGTCGATCAGGCCCGGGGCGTTGACGAGCGACAGGCCGTGGCGCGCGGCCAGGCCCGACCGCGGGACGACCCAGCCCGCGTGGCCGGCCGAGAGCTCGATCGCGATGCCCGTGCGCACGGTCGCGCGCGCGCCGGGCGCCAGCGTCACCGGCTCCAGCGCGCACAGGTCCAGACCTGCGTCGCCGGGAAGGGCCCGGCTGGGCAGCACCGCCGCCGGATCGAGCCGCAGCACGCGCAGGGTCACCCGGCCGGCCCGTGCGTCGCGTAGCGCTCGAAGCGCGCCGCGACCGGGCGCGGAAGGCGCACCGCCACGCGGACCCCCTCGGGGGTGTCCTCGCGGTCGAGGTCGCCCGCCAGCTCGTGCAGCTCGTGCAGCAGGCCGCCCTCGCGAAAGGGCACGAGCAGGTCGACGTCGACCAGCGCGCGCTCGAAGTCGGCGACGATGCGGGCACGGAGGCGGTCGAGGCCCTCACCGGCGAGCGCCGAGACGAGGATGCCGTCCGGGTGGCGAAACTCGACGGCCTGGCGCGCGTCGGGGTCCAGCGCGTCGGTCTTGTTGAGCACGAGCAGGCGCGGCTGCCCACCCGCCCCGATCTCCTCGAGCACGTCCTCGACGGCGCGCATCATCTCGTTGAGGTCCTCCTCGGGGGCCGAGGCGTCGACGACGTGCAGGACGAGGTCCGCGCGGATCGTCTCCTCCAACGTGGCCGCGAAGGCGTTGACGAGCTGATGCGGGAGCTTGCGGATGAAGCCGACCGTGTCGGTCATCAGGTAGTTGCGCCCGTCGATGCGGGTCGTGCGCGTCGTCGGGTCGAGCGTGTGAAAGAGGCGGTCGCCGACCGAGACGGTGGCGCCGGTGAGCGCGTTGAGCAGCGTGGACTTGCCGGCGTTGGTGTAGCCGGCCAGCGCGACCGTCGGCAGGTGCGCGCGCTCGCGCTCGGCGCGCATCACCGAGCGCGTGGCCTTGACCTCCTCCAGGCGGCCCTTGAGCGCCGAGATGCGGTTGCGCGCGAGGCGGCGGTCGGTCTCGATCTGAGACTCGCCGGGGCCGCGGGTGCCGATGCCGCCCACGCCGCGCCCGGCGCCGAGGCGCTCGAGGTGCGTCCATAGCCCCCGCATGCGGGCCATGTTGTACTCGAGCTGAGCGAGCTCGACCTGCAGCTTGCCCTCGGCGGTGTGGGCGTGGCCGGCGAAGATGTCGAGGATGACCGCCGTGCGGTCGAGCACGGGGAGCTCGAGCTCGAGCTCGAGGTTGCGCTGCTGGCGCGGGGTGAGCTCGTCGTCGGCGACGGCGAGGTTGGCGTCGGCGCCCTTCAGGGCCCCCTTGAGCTCTGCGACCTTGCCCGGGCCGAGGTAGACGTTGGGGTGCGGGCGGTCACGATGCTGGACGATCTCACCGACCGTCACGACCCCCGCCGTGCGCAGGAGCTCCTTGAGCTCGGAGAGGTCGTCGCCCTCCGCGCAGACCGCGAAGGCGTAGGCGCGCTGCTTCGCTCGGCCCTCACCCTCGGCCGCCCCGTACCGCCGTTCGGTTGTCCGCCCGTTGCGGCCGCGATCCATCGCCGGGGAGTCTAGACCGCCACCGGTCCCCCGAGCCGGTCGGCGACCTGAGCGCGGGAGGAGATGCCGAGCTTGCGATAGACGCTCGTGAGGTGGTTCTCGACGGTCTTGAGCGTGAGGAAGAGCTGCTCGGCGACCTCCCGGTTGCTCAGGCCATGGGCCGCCAGGTCGGCCACGCGGCGCTCGGCCGGCGTGAGGGCGAGCGCGCCCGAGACCCGGCTGCGCCGCGGGCGGTCGCCGAGCCCGACGAGGGCGTCGCGCGCCTGCTGCTCGACGGGTCGGGCGCCGGTCGCCTCCGCCGTGCTCAGCGCCTGCTGCAGCGCCTCGCGCGCCGCTTCGGCGCTGCCCTCGGCCGCGTGCGCGCAGCCGAGGTCGGCGAGCGCCTGCGCGGCGTCGGCCCGCACTCCCCCGGCCAGCAGCACCTCGGCGGCCTCGGCGAGCAGCGCGATCCGCTGCGCGGGGTCGGTGGCGACCCGCCCGGCGCTGCGCAGGCACAGGCCGAGCGGCCGCGCAACCCCGTAGCCGCGGGCCAGCCGGACGCCCTCGGCGGCGACCTCGGCGGCACGCTCGTGATCTCCCAGCGCCGCGTGCGCCTCGGCGGCCATCCCGCGCCAGCCCGTCCAGCCGCCGTAGCGCACGCCGAACCAGCGCTCCCACTCCGCGCAGGTCGCGCAGGCCAGCAGGACGTCGTCCCAGCGTCGCTGGGCGGCGAGCAGGCGGCCGCGCAGCTCCTCGACCGTCGCGCCGACCTGGCGGTCCGGGCGCCGGCCCTCGAGCGGGATCGACCCGATCGCGGCCTCGGCCGCGTCGAGGTCGCCGCGCCCGACCAGCGCCCCCGCGAGAGCCGCGGCGGCGATCGCCGTCTGGACGAGCGAGGCGCCGTCGAGGCGGTCCAGCGAGGCGCGCGCGTCGGCCTCGCTCTGCAACAGGCGGCCGGCGCGGACGCGCGCGAGCCCGCGCTGGGCGGTGGCGAGCGCGAAGCCACGGATCGAGCCGCGCGCCGCCGCGTCCTGGATCGTGGCGGTCAGCAGCGTCTCGGCGGCGCTGTAGCGGCCCGCCGCGATCAGGCCGTTGGCGGCGATGTAGGGAAACGGCGTGTCGGCGGTCAGCTCGCGCAACAGCCGCCCGCCGGCCATGGCGCGCTCGAGCAGCGCCGCCCCGCGCGCGGCGTCGCCCGTGATGAAGACGTGCTCGAACCCGGCGAGCACCTGCAGCCCCGGGGAGGCGGCGTCCCCGAGCCGGTCGCCGAGCTCGCGGGCCGCGTCGAGCCGGTCGGCGTGCGCGCGCCGCGCGTCGGCGTGGATGGCGGCGTTGACGAGCAGCAGCGCCTCGCCCTGCAGGCGTTCCTCGGGCGGGAGGCCGGGCTCGGCGAGCGCTTCGGCCATGAGGTCGGCCGCCTCCTGGTAGCGGCCCTCGTAGGACCGCAGCAGCGCGGTCTCGCGCGACGCCGCCAGGCGCAGGGCCGGGGTGTCGGCGCGCGCGATGGCCTGCTCGGCGAGGATCCCGGCGTCGGCCTCGCCGGCGTAGCTGGCCGCGCTGGCCAGCTCGACGAGCAGCCCGGGCACGGTGTCGGCGGCGGGAGGCTCCGCCAGCGCGCGCCGCAGGTAGGTGGACGCGATGTCCGGCGCTCCCCGGCGCCGGGCCTCCGCCGCCGCGTCGCGCAGCACGGCAGCGGTGTCAGGCTCCCTGGCCGGGTCGACCACGAGCAGGTGGCCCGCAGCCGTCGCCAGCCCGCCGAGCGCCTGCATCGCCGTGGCCGCGGCGCCCCGGTGCAACTCGGCTCGGCGGGACATCGGCATGGTCTCACACGCGGCCGTCCGGACCACCGCGTGCACGAAGCGCAGCGGACGCCCCGGCGCCAGCAGTGCCTCGGAGACGAGCAGGTCGGCGGCGTCCTGGGCGACGGGGAGCTCGAGTCCGGCGAGCGCTGCGGCGGCCACGATCTCGCACTCGACGCCGAGGATCGCCACGGCGCGCGCGAGGGCCACGGCCGGCGCGGGCAGCGACTCGAGCCGCACGCGCAGCGCCCGGACGATCGTGGGCGGCGCGAGCCGGCGGACCGCGCCGGGGTCGGTGGCCGCGCCCGCGCCCGAGCGGCGCAGCTCGCCCGCGACCTCGCGCAGCAGGAAGGCGTTGCCGCCGGAGACCTCGTGGCACGCGGCGATCAGGCCCTCGGGGACGTCGTGACATCCGAGCTCGCGGCGCACGATCGTCCCCACGGCGTCGCGGCCGAGGGCCGCCACCGGCAGGCGCAGCAGGTCGGCGTGCTCGAGCAGGCGATCACCGGTGCGCGCGGACAGGACGCCCAGCACGCTCAAGCCGTCCAGGCGCATCGAGAGGTGCTCCAAGAAGCGCAGGGACGGCGGGTCGGCCCACTGGACGTCGTCGACGCACAGGACCACGGGCTGCGCCTGGGCCAGGCTGGCGACGAGCCAGAACAGGCCGTGCAGCAGCGGGAAGCCGGCCTCGGGCGCGGGGCCCGGGCCGGGAACTCCGAGCGCACCGGCCGCGAGTCCCGCGGCGCCCCGCAACAGCGTGGGATCGGCCAGCACGGTGGGCTCGAAGAGCTGGCGGGCGATGCCGAAGGGGAAGTCGCGCTCGAGCTCGGATCCGCGTGCGCTCAGCCACAGTCCGCCGGCCGCCTCCCCCCGCGGCCGCAGCTCCCCGATCAGCGCCGACTTGCCGATGCCCGACGGACCCTCGAGCAGGACCACGCGTCCGGCTCCGGAGCAGGCGGCGCCAAGGTGCGCCCCCAGGGCCTCGAGCTCCAGCTCACGGCCCACGAGACGCCCTGTCGAGCTCCCGACCACGGCGTGTCCTTGCATTGCGTCTTTAGAAAAGGTACCCGGTTGGGGCGTCGGTGACATTCTGGGGGGAAAGACACGGGTTGCGCCCTGCGGCGCGGGGGCGGACCCTGTGGGAGATGATCCCGACCGACGCCCTCTCCGCGCGCGAGCGCGAGCTGCTGTCCCTGATGGCGGTGGGCTACTCGAACGCCGCGATCGCGACGGCGCTCGTGCTGTCCACCAAGACGGTCGAGACGCACGTTGGCTCGATCTACGCGAAGCTCGACCTCCCGCTGCGCGACGACGGCGTCCACCGGCGCGTGCAGGCCGTCCTGCTCTTCCTCCAGGCCACCGACGCGCTTCAGCCCCAGCGGCCGGCGCTGCGCCGCGTGGCCTAGCCGACGAGCGCCGCGCGCGCAGGCGGCGGGAGCTTGTCGTAGCGCGGCAGCAGCTCGGCCGTCGGGAGGACGATGACGCCCTCCTCGGTGTCCCCGACCCACGTCCCGCGGCCTGCGGACATTGCGTAGGCGGTATATGCCGCCGCGCACGCGTCGAGCTCGTCCAGCGTGCGGTGCCAGAGCCCGCCGTCCTGGTCGACGACCCCCTCGTGCTTGAGCGCGGCGATCCGCTGCTGCAGCCCCCAGGGGGTGCGCTTCGGCGAGGGCCGGTGGCCGAGCAGCGAACAGAAGATGGCGTCCGGGTAGGTCTCGAACAGCCGGCCCTGCGCCAGCGCCCCGTCCCCCACCGGTCCCTCGTAGCCGCGGCCCGACGGCACGTAACGCCCGAGGGGCTCCAGGGCCGCGAACAGCTCGAAGCCGACGTAGATCCAGGACTCCCAGGTCGTCTGCGGCTGGCTCGCGCTAGGGACGGGATACAGCGGCAGGCCGCGGCGGAACAGCAGCGCGTCGCAGACCCGCATGCGCTCGTAGCGCCCCGCGGGCACGCCGACCGCGCCGCGCACGGGCGATCCCGGCGCCAGCAGGTCGAGGCGGTGGCCCGACGGCGCGTCCACCCCGACGACCGCCTGCCCGCGGCCGAAGCCCTCGACCGTGCGCGCCACCTGCCCGACATCGCCGGGCGCGTAGAACGTGGCCACGAGCTCGAGGCCGTCGGCGCTGCGCCGCTCGTGCAGGGTCACGAGCTGCTGGTTGCCCGGGCGGGCTGAGACGTCGACGCCGCAGTAGCGCAAGGCGCGGGAGGGTAGCCTCCGCCGCCATGCCGCCCGCGCCCGAGGACGCCGTGCTCGCCGAGCGCCTCGCCGCTCGGACGCTCGAGCTCGTCGACCTCCCGTCGGAGTCCCGCGCCGAGGGCCCGGCCTGCGAACACGTGGCCGCGGTCCTGCGCGCCGGCGGCGCCGACGTGCTCGAGCTCGGCGACGACTCGCTGCTGGCCCGGCCCGCCGGCACCCGGCCCGCCGCGCTGCTGGCCGGCCACCTCGACACGGTGCCCGCGCAGGGCAACCTCCCCGGCTCGCGCGACCGCGAGCGCGTGCACGGCCTCGGCAGCTCGGACATGAAGGGCGGCCTCGCCGTAGCCATGGAGCTCGTGCTCTCGCGTGCGCCGGTCGCGGCGCTGTTCTTCCCGCGGGAGGAGCTGCCGTTCGACGACACCGCGCTGACGCCCCTGCTGGCCCGCCGGCCCGCCCTGCTCGAGCACGAGGTCGCGATCGTCATGGAGCCCACGGACTGCGCGCTGCAGGCAGGCTGCCTGGGCAACGTCAACGCGCGCTGGACGTTTCACGGGCGCAGCGGGCACTCCGCGCGACCGTGGCTGGCCGACAACGCGATCGAACGCGCCGCCGCCGGAATCTGCGCGCTCTCCGCGCAGCCCGCCAACCCGGTCGTCTTCGACGGGCTCGAGTTCGTCGAGGTCGCGTCGGTGACGCGGATCGCGGGGGGCGTGGCGGCCAACGTCATCCCCGACGCCGTCGAGGCGTGGCTGAACTTCCGCTACGCGCCGGGGCGCACGCCGGCGGCGGCGGAGGCGCGCCTGCTCGAGCTGGTCGCCGGCCACGGAGAGGTCGAGATCATCGGGCATGCGCCCAGCGGCGCTGTCGCGGCCTCGCACCGGGCGGTCCGGCGGCTGGTGGAGGTTGGCGGGCTGGCCGTCGAGCCCAAGCAGGCCTGGACGCCCGTCGCCGAGCTCGCCGCCGCGGGGATCCCCGCGGTGAACTTCGGTCCCGGCTCGCCGGCGCAGGCGCACCGCCGGGACGAGTCGATCGAGATCGCCAGCCTCGTGCGCGCCTACCGCGTGCTGGAGGCCTGGAGCGCGGGCGAAGCCCGCCGCGGTGGCGAGGCGAGCGGGACCATATGAGGCTCTCTCCGGTGCTCGCGGGGATGCAGGACTACCCCTTCGCCCGGCTGCGGGCCACGAAGCAGCGGCTGGTGGCCGCCGGGATCGACGTGCTCGACTTCGGGGCGGGCGAGCCGCGCGAGCAGACGCCGGCCTTCATCCGCGCGGCGCTGGGCGCGTCCGTCGAGCCGATGGCGCCCTATCCGGCCACCGACGGCGTGCCCGCGCTGCGCGAGTCGATCGCGGGCTGGTGTGAGCGGCGCTTCGGCGTGCGCGTGGACCCCGCGACGGAGGTGATCCCGACCCTCGGCACCAAGGAGGCGATCTTCGCGATGGCCTCGGTCGTCGGCGGGGAGCTGGTCGCGATCCCCGCGCCCGGCTATCCGGTGCCCGAGCGGGGCGCGCGGTTCGCCGGCCGCGACGTGCTCGAGCTGCCGCTGTCGGCCGAGCGCGGCTTCCTGCCCGACCTCGAAAGCGTTCCCGCGCAGACGTGGGAGCGCGTCGGGCTGCTGTGGCTCAACTACCCGAACAACCCAACGGCCGCGGTCGCGCCGCTGCGGCTGTTCGAGCGCGCCGCGGCGCTGGCGCGCGAGCACGACTTCCTGGTCTGCTCCGACGAGGCCTACAGCGAGATCTACTTCGGAGCCGATCCGCCGGCGTCGATCCTGCAGGTCGCCGACCGCACGAACGTGCTCGCGCTCAACACGCTGTCCAAGCGCTCGGCGATGCCGGGCTACCGCTCGGGCTTCGCGGCGGGCGACCCCGCCGTGATCGCCGCCCTGCGCCGATTCCGGCCCAACACGGGGACGGTGCCCCAGGAGTTCGTCCAGCGCGCCTCGATCGCAGCCTGGGACGACGAGTCCCACGTCGGGGCCATGCGCGACCTCTACCGCGCCAAGCGCGACGTGCTGCTCCCGGCGGCCGAGGCGGCGGGCCTGCATCACGTCGGCGGCGACGCAACGATGTTCCTCTGGCTGGCCGACCCCGACGGCGTCGGCGAGCGGCTGATCGAGCGCGGCATCCTGCTCGCCCCGGGGTGGTTCTTCGGCGAGGCCGGGCGGGGCTACACGCGACTCGCGCTCGTCCCGCCGCTGGCGGTGTGCGGGCGCGCGGCGGCCGTCATGCGGTCGTGAACGCCGTGAGGTGGTCCTTCCGGCCGCTCGGGCATGCTCGAAGTGTCCAGGCGATCGTGGTCAGGGCGGACCGTCCCGTCACGACGTCAGTCGTTGGCGTGCAGGGTGGCGTTGAGCCCGCCCCACGATCCGCGGCGCGCCAAGGCCTCAAGCGCGCCCGAGACCGAGTTGCGCCGGAGCAACAGGCCGTCGCGGCCGGAGAGCTCGCGGGCCTTGACGATCTCGCCGTCCGGCAGCGTGATGCGCGCACCGGCAGTCACGTAGCAGCCGGCCTCGACGACGCAGCCGTCCCCCAGCGAGATCCCGACGCCGGCGTTGGCGCCGATCAGGCAGCCCGCGCCGATCCGGACGACCTCCTTGCCCCCACCCGACAGCGTGCCCATGATCGACGCGCCGCCGCCAACGTCGGAACCGTCGCCCACGACGACGCCCGCGCTGATCCGGCCCTCGACCATCGAGCTTCCGAGGGTGCCGGCGTTGAAGTTCACGAAGCCCTCGTGCATCACGGTCGTCCCCGGCGCGAGGTACGCGCCGAGGCGGACCCGGGAGGCGTCGGCGATGCGCACGCCGGTGGGGACGACGTAGTCGGTCAGGCGCGGGAACTTGTCCAGGCCGTGCACCCCCAGCGGCCCCGAGGCGGCCAGGCGGGCGGCTTCGAGAGCGGCCGGCTCGACCGGTCCGCGCGCCGTCCAGGCGTTGTTGGGCAGCACGGCGAAGATGCCGTCCAGGTTGACCTCGTGCGGCCTGACGAGCGTGTGGGAGAGCAGGTGCAGGCGCAGGTAGGCGTCCGCCACGTCGGCCGGCGCGGCGCCGAGCTCGATCACGGCGGTCAGCGGTCGTTGCTGAACGCCGCGGACGAGATCGGGATCGCGCTCCGCGAGGCCCTCCACGGAGAGGGGGTCGCTCCCCAGGGCCGGCCGCGGGTACCAGACGTCGAGGATGCGATCGCCGGCGTAGGTCGCGAGGCCGTGGGCCGCAGCGCTGCTCATCGCGGCGCCAGGCTACCGCGCCTGGAGATCCGCGAGCAGCTCGGGGCTGAGCTCGCCGGCGTAGACCGGCTCGGCCCAGCCCGTGAGGTCGACGTGGAGGTTCTCCCCGACCTCGACCTCGAGCTCGCCGCCGTCGAGCTCGACGGTGACCGGCGAGTCGCCGCCCCGGATCACGTGGGCGATTGCGGCGCCCGACGCCCCGGTGCCCGAGGACAGCGTCTCCCCCACCCCGCGCTCGAAGATCCGCGCCCGGATGCGCGTGGGCGCGAGCTCCGTCCAGAAGGACACGCTCGTGCGGTTGGGAAAGCGCGGGTCGTGCTCGATCGCCGGGCCGATGGCCGGGAGGTCGAGGGCTTCGAGCGCCGCCGGCTCCTCGATCCTGATGGCGCACTGCGGGTTGCCGATGGTCACCGACTGAAAGTGAAAGGCGCCGATCGTGCCGGTCTCGATCAGCGCCGCGCGACCCATGTCGACCCGGCAGGTCGTCGCGCCCGTGATCGTCGGGCGGATCTCCCCCGCCGCGGTCTCGATCGAGAACGTGTCCGCGTCCGTCCAGCCGCTGCGTCGCAGGTACAGGGTCGCCTCGCGGGCGCCGTTGCCCGAAAGCTCGGCCTCCGACCCGTCCGGGTTGAAGATCCGCAGCGTCGCCACGAACCCGGCCTGGGTGGGCGGCGAGAGCTCGAGGACGCCGTCGCCGCCGGGCCCGAAGTGCGGGTCGCACAAGCGCTGGACGCGCGCCGGCGTCAAACGGAACGGCACGTGATCGCGTTCGACGATCAGGTAGTCGTTGCCCAGGGCCTGCCACTTCTCGAAGCGCATCGCGCGCGGATCATGGCAGCGCCGCCCGGATCGCCTCGGCGACGGCGGCCGGCTCACGAGCCGTGACGTCGACGCGCACGACGTTCGGCAGCTTGCGCAGCCAGGTCAGCTGCCGGCGCGCGTAGCGGCGGGTGGCGCGCTTCATCGCGTCCACGTCGCCGCCGAGCAGCTGCTCGAAGCCCAGCGCGGCGCGAGCCGTCGCAGATGCGCCCGCCGCGGCGGCGGCGACGACCTCCTCGCGCGCCCCGGCCGCAACCATCGCATCTACGCGCGCGTCGATGCGCTTGTAGAGCGCCTCGCGGTCCATGGTCAGGGCGGCGAGGACGGTGGGTACGCGGGTGGCCGCGGTCCAGAGCTGGCTTGCCTGGGCGCGCTGCGCCGGCTCGTGGCCGGCGTCGAGCAGCTCGTGCGCGCGGATCAGCCGGTGCCCGTCGGTCGGCGCGATCCGCGCCGCGACCTCGGTGGCTCGGGTGGCGAGCCGCGCGTGCAGCGCCGCCGGCCCGTGGGCGGCGAGCGCGGCCGTCCAGCCCTCGCGGGCGTCCGGGTCGGGGGGCGGGCGCAGGTCGAGGTCGGCCAGCGCGGCGCGCAGGTACAGGCCGGTGCCGCCGACGACGATCGGCCGCCGGCCCCGCTCGATCAGCCCGTCGATCTCCGCGTGCGCGAGCCGGGCGTAGCGGCCCGCGCTGAACGTCGCGCCAGCCGGGACGATCCCGACGAGGCGGTGCTCGAGGCGCTCGCGCTCGGCGGCCGTCGCCGCGCCCGTAACGATTCCCAGCCCGGCGTAGAGCTGCAGCGCGTCGGCCGCCACGGCGACGGGGTCCTCCCCCTCGTCGCGCAGACGCTCGGCCAGCGCGATGGCGACCGCCGTCTTGCCGACCCCCGTCGGCCCGAAGATCGCGACGATGGGAAGCGCGGGCATCTGATGGGTAGTCTCACAGCATGCCCGTCCGCATCGGGACCGGCCTCTCCAGCGCGCCGGACCCCGGGACCGGCGCCGAGCAGGCCGCGGCCGCGGCGCTCGACCGGCTCGCAGGCGCCGTCTGCGACATCTGCGTCGTCTTCGCCTCGGGCGAGTACCTGGCCGACGCCGAGTCCACGCTCTCCGCCGTCGAGGACGGGCTGCGGCCGTCCCAGCTCGTCGGCTGCGGAGCTCAGGGGGTGCTCGGCGACGGGCGCGAGATCGAGCACGGCAACGGCGTCAGCGTCTGGGCGGCGTCGCTCGGGGCGGGCACCGCCACGGCCTTCCACGCCGCCGTCGACGAGGCCGACGGGCGAACCGTCACCGGCGTGCCGGACCTCGCCGGCGCCGGGGGCGCGATCCTGCTCGCCGACCCGCTCACCTTCCCGGCCGACGCCGTCCTGCACGCGCTGGCGCCGCGCGTGCCCGGCGTTCCGGTGCTCGGCGGTCTGGCCAGCGCCGGGCTCGACGACGGGTCCACGGCGCTGTTCATGGACGGCCACGTCGTGCGCGGCGGCGCCGTCGGGGTGCGCTTCGACGGCGTCGACGTCGTGCCGTGCGTCTCGCAAGGGGCGGCGCCGCTCGGGCCCGAGCTGACGATCACGGCGGCGGAGGGCAACGTCATCCTCGAGCTGGCCGGCCGGCCGGCCTACGAGCGGCTGCAGGAGGTCGCCGCGAGCCTGGACGACGACGGGCAGCGCCTGCTCGAGCGCTCGGGCGGCGTCCTCATCGGCCTCGTCGTCGAGTCCAACAAGCCCGAGTACGTGGCGGGCGACTTTCTCGTGCGGCCGCTGATCGGCGCCGATCCGCGCACCGGCG
>JBBQBV010000067.1:0-18940 GCA_038318085.1 Solirubrobacterales bacterium | reverse complement strand
CGACAAGGTCGGCAAGGACGGCGTGGTCAACGTCGAGGAGGGCCAGACGTTCGGCATGGACCTCGAGTTCACCGAGGGCATGCAGTTCGACAAGGGCTACATCTCGCCCTACATGGTCACCGACCAGGAGCGCATGGAGGCGACCCTCGAGGATCCCTACATCCTCATCGCCAACCAGAAGATCGGCTCCGTGCGGGACATCCTCCCCGTGCTCGAGCAGGTCATCCAGTCCGGCCGCCCGCTGCTGATCGTCGCCGAGGATCTCGAGGGCGAGGCCCTCGCGACGCTCGTCGTCAACAAGCTGCGCGGCACCTTCACCGGTGTCGCCGTCAAGGCTCCGGGCTTCGGCGACCGCCGCAAGCGCATGCTCGAGGACATCGCGATCCTCTCCGGCGCCGAGGTCATCACCGAGGAGATGGGTCTCAAGCTCGAGAACACCCAGCTCTCGCAGCTCGGCCGTGCCCGCCGCGTTGTCGTGGCGAAGGACAACACGACGATCGTCGACGGCGCCGGTGACTCCGAGGCCATCAAGGGCCGCATCAACCAGATCAAGGCGGAGATCGAGAACACCGACTCCGACTTCGACCGCGAGAAGCTCCAGGAGCGCCTCGCCAAGCTGTCCGGCGGTGTCGCCGTCGTCAAGGTCGGCGCGGCCACCGAGACGGAGATGAAGGAGAAGAAGCACCGCGTCGAGGACGCGCTGCAGGCCACCCGCGCCGCCCTCGAGGAGGGCATCGTGGCCGGCGGAGGCGTCGCGCTGCTGCGCGCCGCGGAGGCCATCGACCTCGACCTCTTCATCGAGGAGGACGTCAAGACCGGCGGGCGCATCATCTTGCGCGCGCTGCAGGAGCCGCTGCGTCAGATCGCCGAGAACGCGGGCCTCGAGGGGTCCGTCGTGGTCAACGAGGTCCGTCAGTCCTCGGGCCCCCACGGCCTCAACGCCGCCACGGGCGAGTACGTCGACCTGATCGCGGCCGGGGTCATCGATCCCGCCATGGTCACCCGCTCGGCGCTGCAGAACGCCGCGTCGATCGCCAAGAACATCCTGACCACCGAGGCCATCGTGGCCGAGGTCCCGGACAAGGACAACGGCGGCGGCGGCATGGGCGGCGGCATGCCGGACATGTCCGGCATGGGCATGTAGCACGCGACGTCGTCCGAAGGTCGGCGCTTGCGACGACCGTAGGCCGAAATCAGTATCCGTTCGCTTCACCCGAGGGCCTGGCGTCACGCCGGGCCCTCGGTCGTTTCTCAGGCTGCGGCCTCCGCGCGGCCGGGCTCGAGCCCGCGCGGACCGGGACCGACGTACTTGGCCGTCGGCCGGATCAGGCGGGCCTCGCGCTTTTGTTCGAGGATGTGCGCCGACCAGCCCGCGGTGCGCGCCGAGGCGAACATCGGGGTGAAGAGCTCCGGCGGGACGTCGGCGAAGTCGAGCACCACGGCGGACCAGAACTCGACGTTCGTAGCCAGGACGCGGTCCGGCCGGCGGGCTGCGAGCTCGGCCAGCGCCGCGGTCTCGAGCGCCTCGGCGACCTCGACGCGCGGCGCGCCGATCTGTCGGGCGGTGCGGCGCAGCACCCGCGCGCGCGGATCCTCGGCGCGGTAGACGCGATGGCCGAAGCCCATCAGCCGCTCGCCGCGATCGAGCGCGTCCTTGACCCACCCGTCGGCGTCGCCGCTGGTCTCGACGTCGTCGAGCATCTTGAGCACCCGGCTGGGCGCGCCGCCGTGCAGCGGCCCCGACAGGGCGCCGACGGCGCCGGAGAGCGCCGCCGCGACGTCCGCGCCCGTCGAGGTGATCACACGCGCTGTGAAGGTCGACGCGTTCATACCGTGCTCGGCGGCCGCGATCCAGTAGGCGTCGATGGCCTTGACGTGGCGCGGATCGGCCTCGCCGCGCCAGCGGATCAAAAAGCGTTCCGGGATCGACCGCGCCGTGTCGACCTCCCTCTGGGGCACGGGCGGCCGGCCGGCGCCGCGGGCGGACTGCGCGACGAAGGACAGCGCCATCACCGACGCGCGGGCGAGGTTGTCGCGCGCCTCGTCGTCGGAGATGTCGATCACGGGTCGAAAGCCCCACTGGGGGCCGAGCAGGGCCAGGGCGTACTGCAGGTCCACGCGTGGATCGCCGGAGCGGAAGTGCAGCGGGTGGGGCTCGGCGGGCGGCAGGCCCGGCTCGAGCTCGCCGTCGACCAGGAGGCCCCAGACCCGCTCGAACGGGACGGCGCCGACGAGATCTTCGATGTCGTAGCCGCGGTAGCGCAGCGCGCCGCCCGCCCTGTCGGGTTCGGCGATCTCGGTGGCGAAGGCGACGACGCCTTCGAGCCCGGACTGGACTTCGCTCATGGGCAGGCCTTTCGGAACGAACTGGAGGGCTCTGGATGAACATTGTCTCGCATCGGTACGCTCCCCGCCCTCAGGCATGGATGACCTCGCCTTCCTGTCGGCCGTGGAAACCGGCGTGCTGCTCCGTGAAGGACAGCTCTCGGCGCTCGAGGCGACCGAGTCCGCGCTGCGCCGCATCGAGGCCGCCGACCCCGCGCTCGGGGCCTTCGTGGACGTCGACGCGGAGCGCGCGCTCGAGCAGGCGCGCGCGGTGGCGGGCGACGACCGGCGCCTGTTCGCCGGCGTGCCGATCGCGGTCAAGGCCAACACGCCGGCGCTCGGGCTGACGATGGACTACGGCAGCGCGCTGCTGCACGCCCGCAAGGCCGACCACGACGCCCACCTGGTGCGCCGGCTGCGCGACGAGGGATTCGTGATCGTCGGGACCACCAAGACGCCGGAGTTCGGGATCCTGCCGACCACCGAGCCGCGCCACGGCGGGCCGGCCCGCAATCCCTGGGACCCGGAGCGCACGCCGGGCGGCTCGAGCGGCGGCTCCGCGTGCGCGGTGGCCAGCGGCATGCTGCCGATCGCGCACGGCAACGACGGCGGCGGCTCGATCCGCATCCCCGCCGCCTGCTGCGGCCTCGTCGGGCTCAAGCCGAGCCGTGGGCGCGTCTCGCGCGGGCCCGACAGCGGCGACTCCTTCCTGGTCTGCGACGGCGTCCTGTCGCGCACCGTCGCAGACACCGCCACCGCGCTGGACGTGCTCGCCGGCTACGAAGCCGGCGACGCGACCTGGGCCCCGCCGCCCGAGCTCCCCTTCAGCACCGCGATGAACCGTGATCCCGGCCGGCTGCGCATCCTCGCCGTCACCGACAACCCGTTCGGGGCGCTGGACGCCGAGAACGAGCGCGCCGTCCGCGCGGCGGCCGAGACGCTGACGGCGCTCGGGCACGAGGTCGAGGCCGCCTCCCCCGGGCTCCCGGGCCCCGAGGCGCTGCCGCTGTTTCTCACGCTCTTCGCCGCCGGCGTGGCCCTCGGCGCCGCCCACGCGCAGCTGCTCGCCGGCCGGGGCATCCGGGAGGGCGACGTGGAGCCGCTCTCGCAGGCGCTGATCGACCACGCCGCAGGCACGAGCGTGGTCGAGTACCTCGGCGCGCTCGCGGCGCTGCAGGCCATCAGCCGGCAGGTGATCGGCCTGTGGGCGGGCTGTGACCTGATGCTCGTGCCGGCGCTGGCCGGGCGGCCTCCGCGGGTGGGAGAGATCGACGGGTGCGCCGAGGAGCCGATGTCGGCCTTCGACCGCGCGGTCGCCTTCGCCCCGTACGCGGGCCTGTTCAACGTCACGGGCCAGCCGGCCATCACGTTGCCGGTCGGGCTCGGAGCCGACGGGCTCCCGAGCGCGGTCCAGCTCGTCGCCCGCCCGCTGCACGAGGACACGCTGCTGCAGGTCGCCGCCCAGATGGAGACCGCGCGGCCCTGGGCGCAGCTCAGGCCCGGCTGAGGACGTCGGCGATGGCCAGCGGCGTGACGCCCAGCGCCACGGCGTCGGCCGTCCCGCGCTCGGCGAGCATGGTGGCGCCCAGGGCGTCGGCCTCGTCGCGGGTCGCGAGGGCGACCGGTCCCGCCAGAGCCTCGTAGACGCGCAGGGCGCCGAACAACGGGGCCTCCGGAATGGCGACGAGCCGCCGCGGGCGTCCGGCCGCACGCAGGACGGCGGCCACCGCCTCGCGGTAGGTGAGGGTCTCAGGCCCGGCGATCTCGAGCGCCGCGCGGCCACCCGGGGCCGCGCCCGGCTCGAGCAGCGCCGCCAGGCAGGCGGCGACGTCGTCGGCCCACACGGGCTGCACGCGGGCGCGCGTCATCGCCTGCGTGAGCGGGACGGCCGGCAGCAGCGAGAGGACGTCCAGCCGGGCCAGTCGCGTGTCCCCCGCCCCGTAGATCAGCGAGCAGCGCAGGGTGGTCGTGGCGAGGTCGGCGTCGGCCACGGCGCGCTCGGCCAGCGCCTTGGCCCGGTGCACGCGCGAGCGGTGGTGCGTTGTCGCCCCGAGCGGGCTCAAGAAGACGAAGTGCTCGACCCCCGCGTGCTCGGCCGCCCGCAGCAGGCGCCACGTCGCGAGGCCGTCGATCTCCTCGATCGTCGCGTGCGCCTGGTCGCGCTCGGTCGCCGCCAGGTGCACGACGGTCGTGACGCCGCGCAGCGCGTGGCGGAAGGACGCGGGGTCTCCGAGGTCGCCCAGCGCGATCTGGACCCGCACGCGCTGCGGGCCCAGGCGGCGCGGATCGCGGACCAGGCAGCGCACCGGCACGCGGCGGTCGGAGAGGCGCCGCAGCAGCGCGGAGCCGACCCTCCCGGTGGCTCCGGTCAGCAGAAGCACCCCGAGCAGGCTATTCCCGGTCGCCTTTGCGATGATGTCCCCGACCATGGCTTATGTGATCACCGAACCCTGCATCGGCACCAAGGACAACTCCTGTGTCGAGGTGTGTCCCGTCGACTGCATCCACCCGACGCCGGACGAGCCCGACTACGACAAGGTCGAGATGCTCTACATCGATCCGGAGGAGTGCATCGACTGCGACGCCTGCGTCGAGGCCTGCCCGGTGGACGCCTGCTTCGCCGAGGACCAGGTCCCCGACGAGTGGGGCAAGTACATCCCGCTCAACGCGGACTACTACAAGAACCAGGCGTAGGGCGGGGCGGAGGCCGTCGCGTCGTACGCGCCGGCGCATACAACGTGGCTGGGTAGGGCCGGGGTCGGTCGATTGCGAGGCTTCTTTCAGGCGACGACGCGCTTAAGCGGGGCTATGACCCCCATTAAGCGCGTGGTCGCGCCGGATCGGGCCCGTTTCAGGCCTGAGCGCCCGCCCTGGACCGCCGCTCTACCCAGCCAAGCCGTAAGCGCCCGACCGTCGCGAGCAGCTCAGCCCGCCATCGGCAGGCTCATCCCCAGCGGCTTCGCCGGCGCCGGCGGTGCCATCGCCACCACGGGCAGGGGAATGGGCGAGAGCGCGATCAGGCCGCGGGCGGTCTGGCGCAGCGCCTGGGCGGCGGGGTCGTCCGGGTCCTCCATGACGAGCGGGAGGCCGGCGTCGGCCTGCACGCGCAACGGCATGGTCAGCGGCACCTTGCCCAGCAGCGGCACCCCGATCTCGTCCGCGAGCGCCTGACCGCCGCCCTCGCCGAAGATCGGGAAGCGCTCGCCGCCCGGCGTGGTGAAGCCGGACATGTTCTCGACGATGCCGCAGACCTCGAGGCGGACCTTGTCGGCCATCTCGGCCGCGCGGCGCGCGACCTTGCGGGCGGTGTCCTGCGGGGTGGTGACGATCAAGAACTTCGCCTGCGGCAGCAGCTCGGCGAGCGTCATCGAGACGTCGCCCGTGCCCGGCGGCAGGTCCACGAGCAGGTAGTCGAGCTGGCCCCACTCGACGTCCTTGAGGAACTGGGTGAGCGCCTTGTGGAGCATCGGCCCGCGCCAGACGACGGCGGCGTCCTCATCCAAAAAGAAGCCGATCGACATGATCTTGATGCCGTGGGAGAGCGGCGGGATGATCTTGCGCTCGCCGGAGATCTGCGGACGGTCCGACCCCAGCCCGAACATGCGCGGGATCGAGTAGCCCCAGACGTCGGCGTCGAGGATCCCGACGGTCTTGCCCTCGCCGGCGAGCGCCGCCGCGAGGTTTGAGGTCACCGAGGACTTGCCGACGCCGCCCTTGCCCGAGCCGATGCAGATGACGTTGGCGACCTGGGCGAGCGCGCCGTCGGGCAGCGGGCCGCCGCGACCCAGCTTGCTTTGCAGCTTGCCCTTCTCCTCGGCGGAGAGGACGTCGAAGCCGACGTTGACGCCGACGACGCCCTCGAGAGCGCCCACGGCGGACTGGACGTTGGTCTGAAAGGTGTTGCGGATCGGGCAGCCGGGGGTCGTCAGGGATACCGTGACGTCGACCACACCGGTCGCGTGGACGTCGATCGAGCGCACCATCTCGAGCGTGACGATGTCCTTGTGCAGCTCGGGGTCGATGACGGCCTTCAGCGCCTCGAGGACTTGGTCTCGCGTGGGCATGGATCCATAGTATGGAGTCGGTGAACCGCCGTCCCAAGCTGACGCTCGTGGGCCATTCGGCGTCGCCCGAGGAGGCGGCGGTGGTCGTCGCCGCGATCGAGCAGTTTCTTCGCGACACCACGCCACTCCCCGCCGCGGTCGACGAGAAGCCCTCGCCGTGGATGCGCGCCACGCGCCTTGAGGCCGTGGATCGCGAACCGGTCCTGCGGGGGTAGGGCACCCCCATGCTCGCCGCCTACGCCGCGTCCCAGAACGCCGACGACCCGCTCGCCGGGCTGGAGGTTGGTGACCAACCCGACCCGGACGCGGCCGAGGGCTGGGTCACCGTCGAGGTCCGGGCGGCCTCGATCAACCACCACGACGTGTGGTCGCTGCGCGGCGTCGGCCTGGCGCAGGACGCGCTCCCGATGATCCTGGGCTGCGACGCGGCCGGCGTCGACCCCGACGGCAACGAGGTCGTCGTGCACGCGGTGATCGGCGACCCGGACTGGCGAGCGGACGAGACGCTCGACCCCAAGCGCACGCTGCTGTCGGAGAAGCATCCGGGCACCCTGGCCGAGCGCGTCGCGGTCCCGCGGCGCAACCTCGTTCCCAAGCCGGAAGGGCTGAGCTTCGAGGAGGCCGCCTGCCTGCCGACCGCGTGGCTGACGGCCTACCGCATGCTCTTCACGCGGGCGCGGGTGCAACCCGGCCAGACCGTGCTCGTGCAGGGCGCGGGCGGCGGGGTGGCGAGCGCCGCGATCGCGCTCGGCGCCGCCGCCGGTCTGCGCGTGTGGGCGACCTCGCGCGACGAGCAGCGCCGCACGCGCGCCGTCGAGCTCGGCGCCGACGCCGCCTTCGAGACCGGCGAGCGCCTGCCTGCCCGCGTCGACTGCGTGGTCGAGACCGTCGGCGAGGCCACGTGGGAGCACTCGATGAAGTCGCTGCGCCCGGGGGGCACGATCGTCGTGGCCGGGGCGACCAGCGGGCACTCCGCGGTGTCCGACCTGCGCCGCGTGTTCTTCCTGCAGCTCAAGGTGATCGGCTCGACCATGGGCACGCGCGACGAGCTCGTCGCGCTGCTCGCCCTGATCGACACGGCCGGCATCAAGCCGATGATCGACCGCGCCCTCCCGCTGTCGGCGGCCGCCGACGGCATCCGCGCCGTCGCGGAGGGCGACGTGGTCGGCAAGGTGGTCCTGCGCCCGTAGGCGCTCGTTAAGACCCCTTAAAGCCGTCGGACCGGCACAAGTGCCGGCCCGACGGTTGAGGGAGGAGAGGGTGCTACATCTGCTCGCGAGGATATGAGGCGAGCAGACCTTTCCCGCTCCGGGTCGCACCCTCTCCCAAGGGCGCCCGGCGGGTGAAGCGTGGTCCTAGACGAGCGACTTGACCTGCTCGCCCACGGACTTGACCTGGGAGCCGACGCTGTCGGTGACCACCGACGCGCGCTTCTCGACGGCGCGGCGACGGGTGCGCAGCTCGCGCTCGACGCGCGTGCGGGTCTTGCGGACCTCGCGCTCGAAGCGGTTGCGGGCAGTGGCGCCGCGACGCTCGAACTTGCGGATGTCGCGGGTGATCTCCTTCTGCGCGGCGTCGACGGAGCCGTAGCGCTTGACGATCGACTCGACGAGCCCGGTGACGTTGTCGCGGGTCTGAAGGACGCCGCCGACGCCGGTCAGCAGAACGCGCTCGGCGTAGGAGCGGGCCTCGGCCGTCGTGGCCTTGGCAGCCTGCGTGTTGGCCTTGGCGGCCGTCTGCGTCGCGGACCGCGTGCGGTTGGCCGCGGTGGTGCGGCTGCGCTTGGCTGCCGTGCTGCGACGAGCCTGCTTGGCGCCCGGGGTGTTCGACGACGCGTTGGTCCGTGCGGCGGACGAGCGGCTGGAGGTGGTCTTGGTGGTGGCGTTCTTGGTGGTCTCGGCCATGATGGCTGGGGGCTCCCTCTCTCGGGATCTAGGTAATGATATTAGTTCTAAGTCGGTACGAAGGCTAGTGCCCTCGAACATATGTACGTAAACCTTGGCGCCGGAGGGGTTACACCGTCGCGAACGGACGTTCTGTTCCGTTCGGGAGGGCCGGATCACCCCGCGGCCGAGACTCGCGCGAGCCAGGCGCTGGGAGCGTCGAGCTCGACCAGGGTGGGGAGCGCCCCGGGGCTCTCCCACGCGCGGTTGAGCGCGGCGATCCCGCCCTCGGCGACGACCGCGTCGCAGAACGCCTTGCCCTGCTCGTACTGGCGCATCTTGAGCTCCAGGCCGATCAGGCGCTCGAGGACGCGCAGCAGGCCGGAGCGCTCGCGGCGGCGGCGCTCCAGGCCGGTGCGCAGATGCGGGAGATCCTCGAGCAGCGTCTCGCCCACCGCGTCCATGACGTGCTCGGCGTAGCCCTCCAGAAGCGCCATCGTGGCCTGCAGTTCGTCGAGCAGCACGCGGCGGTCCGGCCCGGCGACGAGGTTGATCAGGTCGCCCTGGCGCACCGCCTCGGCCATCGCGCGGAGGTCGTCGAGCTTCGGCAGCCGCAGCAGCTTGCGCATGTCTATGTCCAGGTCGAGCGACCCCACCATCTCGCGCACGCGCGAGGCGAGATGCCCCCGCAGCCAGGGCACGCCGGCGAACTGCAGCGCATGCGTGGTCTCGTGCAGCGCGACCCAACGCGCCAGCGACTGGTCGTCGGCGTCGAGCGATCGGGCGGCCTGCGCGAGGTTCGGCCCCACGAAGAGCAGGCGCGCGGGAACGGACGGGTCCAGGATCGGGAACTCGTACTGGCCGAGCACGCGCGCCGCCAGAAAGCCCGACAGGGCGCCGACCTCGACCGCGAGCAGCATGCCGGTCATCGCCCGCAGCGGAGCGCCCATCGGGCCCATGCCGGCGCCGGCGCGCGCGGCCACCGGGTCGAGCACCGATTGCAGCGAGCGCAGGTTGGTGGCGGCCCAGCCCCCGCGGTCGACGGTCTCGGGCACCGGCAGGGCCTCCGGCGAGGAGAGGCCCGTGTAGCCCGACACGAGCGCGGCGCTGCGCATGGCGAAGGACGCCACCTCCGCGGCCAGGCCGTCGAAGGGCACGTCCGGCGCGGGCGTCGTCGACGCCACGGCCTTGGCCACACGGTCTGCGAGGCGCCAGTCGATCACCCCGTGCAGGCTATGGCGTCGCGGTGCCGGTTCTGGGTCGCGGCGACCCGCGTGATCACACGGGCGGGACGCGCCGCAGCTCCTCGAGCGCGGTGACGCTGCGGGCGGCCACGAGCGGTGAGCGCGGCTCGTTGTCCAGCGGCGCGCCGAGCGGGTCTTCGTAGGCGATGAAGGCGACCTCGCCCCCGGCCTCGCGCACGATCAGCTGGCCGGCGGCGACGTCGACCGCCCGGCAGCGCGACAGCGAGGCCATCCCGTCCAGCCGCGCCCCGGCGACCTGGCACAGCGTCACCGCCATCGTCCCGAGGGCGCGCAGGCGGTGGGCGGTGGCGACGAGGTCGTCGGCGGCCGCACGCAGCGAGCGCGGATCGGAGGACTCGATCCCGACGAGCTCGAGCCGCCCGTCGGCGCTGCGGCGCTCGGGCACGTCACAGGGAAGCCGGACGCCGTCGAGGTAGGCGCCGTGGCCGCGCCGGGCGGTCCACTCCTCCTCGGGGCCGTAGTCGTAGACGAAGGCGAACGCGACGTCGGCCATGGTCGGGCCGTCGGCGACCGCGATCGAGATCGAGTGGTGCGGGAGGCCGCGCTTGGCGTTCGTCGAGCCGTCGATCGGGTCGATCACCACCGTCACGTCGGGCGACCCGTAGTCGATGCGCCCGCGCTCCTCGCTGACCGCCGTGAAGCGCGCGCCGTCGCGGTGCAGCGCGTCGAGCTCCGCGAAGACGGCCGCCTCGGCGTCGGAGTCGATGATCAGCGTGTCGTCGCCGCCCTCCCCGCGCGTGCCGGTCTCCGTCACGCGCTCCGCCGTCGACGGGCGCTCGGCGAGGATGTCTTGGAGCGCCTCGGCGGCCCGCCGCGAGGCCCCAAGCCAGTCTGCGTCCAGAGCCTCCGTCATCGCCGAATTATCCTCTCTGCCCGTGGGCTCGGCACCCCTCACCCCTTCCCAGCTCGAGGCCGTCACGCATCCTGGCGGCCCCGTGTTGGTCGTCGCAGGCGCCGGGACGGGCAAGACGCGGATCCTCGTGGAACGCTTCGCCTGGCTCGTGGAGCACGGGCCCGCTCCCGAGGAGATCCTGTGCCTGACCTTCTCGGGCGCCGCCGCGGAGGAGCTGCGCGAGCGCATCGAGGCCGCCATCGCGCGGCCGTACGAGGAGCTGGCGGTCACGACCTTTCATGGCTTCTGCGCGCAGCTGCTGCGCGACGAGGCGGCCGAGGCCGGCGTCGACCCGTTCGCCACGCCGGTCACCCAGGCCGACCGTCTCGCGATGCTGCTCGAGCGCATCGACGAGCTGCCGCTCTCCCAGCACGACCTGCGCGGCTACCCGAGCGCGCTGCTCGGCTCGCTGGTCGGGCGCATCGACCGCCTCAAGGACGAGCTGATCTCCGCCGAGGACTACGCGGCCTGGGCGGCGGCGCTGGCCGCCGACACCGAGGCGTCCCGGGCCAAGGCGCTGCGCGAGCGCGAGTTCGCCGAGATCTACGCCGCGCACGACCGCATGCTCGCCCAGGCCGGGACCCTGGACTTCGGCGACCTCGTGCTGCACGCCTTCCGGCTGCTGCGCGAGCGTCCGCACGTCCGCGCCCGCCTCGCCCAGCGCTTCCGCCACGTGCTCGTCGACGAGTTCCAGGACACGAACTTCGCCCAGGGTCTGCTCCTGCGCCTGCTGGTCGCCGACCACGGCAACATCCTCGTCGCCGGCGACGACGACCAGGCGATCCACCGCTTCCGGGGCGCGTCGACGAAGAACCTGCACGACTTCCGGGCGGAGTCGGCAGGCGTCAAGGTCGTCACGCTGGACCGCTCGTTCCGCTCGGGACAGGCGATCCTCGACGCCGCCAGCGCCGTCGTCGCGCCCAACGAGGACCGGCTGGAGAAGACGCTCACCGGTGACCCCGGCGGGGAGGTCGGGTTCTGGCGCGCCGCGACCGAGCGCGCCCAGGCGCAGGCGGCGGCGGCGGACATCGAGCGCCTGATCACCCGCGACGCCGTCGCGCCCGAGGCCGTCGCCGTGCTGGTCCGGTCGATCAAGGGCGAGGGACAGGCTGTCGGGGTCGCCCTCGAGGAGCGCGCGGTCCCGTACCGGATCGCGGGCGCCGCCGCCTTCTTCCAGCGTGCCGAGGTCCGCGATCTGCTCGCCTGGCTGCGCTTGCTGGTCGACCCGGGCGACGCCGGCGCCGTCGTGCGCGCCCTGGCCCGGCCCCCGATCGAGCTGCGCTCGATCGACCTGGCCCGCGTGACCCAGATCGCCCGCCGGCGCAAGCTCGACATGGTCGGCGCGCTGGGCGCCGCGATGGAGTCGCCGCAGATCCCGCCGGAGGCGCGCGACCACATCCTCGCCTTCCTCAAGCTCTACCGCAGCGCGTCGGGCGCGCTGGACTCGACGCGGGCGGACCTCTTCGTGCACCGCATGATCGAGCGGCTCGGGCTGCGCCGCCAGCTGCTGTTCGCCGCCACGACCGAGGTCGTCGAGCGGCTCGTCAACCTCGCCAAGTTCGGCGAGCTCGCCGCCACCTACGCGCGGCGGTCCCCGACCGCGACCGCGCGCGACTTCGCGCGCAGCATCAGCGCCGTCGCCGAGGCCGGGCTGCGCGAGGAGGAGGCGCAGGCCTCGCAGCGCCCGCGCGGGGTGCAGGTGATGACGATGCACGCCGCCAAGGGCCTGGAGTTCGACCACGTCTACGTCCTCGGGCTGTTCGCCGCCCGCATGCCCGGCCCGCGGCGGCGCACGCTCGAGCCGATCCCCGACGCGCTGATCAAGGAGGCGCTGCCGGCGGACACCAAGGGCGCCTACGTCGCCGAGCAGCGCCGGCTGCTGCACGTCGCGATGACGCGCGCGCGCAGGCGGCTGATCCTCGCCTACCCGGCCGTCACCGACCGCGGGGCCGCACAGCAGCCGTCCCCGTTCGCCGAGGAGGCTCGGGAGGCCGTGGGCGGCGAGTGGGAGGACCGCGAGGAGGAGCTGTTCGGGCCGGCGGAGACCCTGCAGTCCACCTTCCGCGTGCTGCGCGACGAGCTGATGACGACGATCTCGCAGGTCGGCGGCCGGCTCGGCGAGCTGCGCTTCGACACCGACCTCGACGTCAGCCACGCCGTCGTGCGCTACCTCGAGGTGATGAAGCTCAGCGCGCTGCTCGAGCGCACGCGCGCAGGGCAGTCCGTCGCCGAGGCGCTGCCCGAGGTCAACGCGCGCCTGCTGCAGGCGGTCACCGCCGAGCAGCGGGAGATCTTCGAGACCTCCGCGCTGGACGAGTACCTCCAGGATGCCGAGCGCGACGAGCGCACCCGCGCGTCGGTGGTGGCGCGGCGGTCCGAGCCTTCGCTGGAGCAGTTCCTGCCCCGGCGTGGCGACGGGCTGCTGTTGAGCGCGGGCGACATCGAGACCTACCGGACCTGCCCGCTGAAGTACAAGTTCGCACGCGTGTTCCGGATCCCGCAGGAGCCGACGCTCAACCAGCGCTTCGGCATCCTCGTCCACCAGGTGCTCGAGCGCTTCCACGCCGACTCCCACCAGACGCGCTCGCTGCCCGAGCTGCTCGGCCTGCTCGAGGCGGGCTGGCGCCGCGGCGGGTTCGGCGACACCGAGCAGGAGCGCCAGCTGCAGGGCAAGGCCGAGCAGTCGCTGATCCGCTACCACGAGCGCTTCCAGGGCACCGACGCCGAGCCGGTCTGGTTTGAGAAGTCGTTCACCTTCACGCTCGACAAGCACACGCTGCGCGGCCGCGTGGACCGCGTCGACCGCCTCGCCGACGGCGCGTACGAGCTGATCGACTACAAGACCGGCCGCCCGAAGAAGGCCGCCGACCTGCGCGAGGACGTCCAGCTCGCGCTGTACTCCGTGGCGGCGCAGCAGGCCTGGGACCTCGAGGCCGCTCACCAGGCCTACTACTACGTCCTCGACGACCAGAAGGTGCCCGTCGACTGGTCCGAGGACGACCGCGAGTGGATCACGAACACCGTGCTCGAGGTCGCCGACGGGATCACGCAGCAGGGCTTCGAGCCGACCCCGAGCTTCGCCGCGTGCTCAATGTGCGACTACCGCATCGCCTGCCCGGCGGCCGAGCGCTGAGGGGTCGGCGGCGGGTGGCGGCGGGGCGCGGCGTTCCACACCCCTCGGCCGGCGAGGCGCCGGCGGCGTGACGGCCAGTCGTCGCCGCCGGGCCACGGGAGCGACGACTGACGCTCAGGGCGCGGTGAGGGCGTCCGGCCGCGGCTCGCGCAGCACCGCCGCGGTCGCGAGCGCCGCGACGCCGAGCAGGACGTAGGGCACCGCGTCCCCCGCCGCCTGGGCGAGCGCGCCGCCGCCGGAGCCGCCCAGCGCCGACCCGGCGCCCCACGCGAGGTTGGCGAGGCCGAACGCGAAGGCCGGATTCACGCTTCGGTCCTCGGCACCCTGCGAGAGCAGCGCCATGGCGGGCGTCCACAGCGTCCCGAATAGCGGGGCGGCCACCATGACCCCGAGCGCCAGCGGCACGATGGTGTCCGGGAGGGCCAGCAGCGCGATCACCACGCCGCCGAGGCCGAGGCCGATCCGCGCGGGCCCGCGCGCGCCGCTGCGGTCCGCGACGCGTCCGGCGATCGGAGACACGACCGCCTCGAAGGCGACGGCGCCGAGGAAGACGGCGCCGATCACGATCGGGCCGGCGCCGAGGTCGTCGAGCCGCAGCGGCACGAGGACGTTGATCAGGCCGAAGGCGAGGGCGGGCACCGCCATCAGCCAGAGGCCGAGGCGCATGTGCGGGTCCCGGAGGGCTTGGCGCACGGCGTCGACGCCCGACGTGTGCACCGCCTGCGGCCCCTGCTCGCGCGCGAGCACGACGATCAGCCCGAGCGGCAGGATCACGAAGGCGCCGTAGACCACGCCGAAGCCGAGGGCGTGGGCCGCCGTGCCGAGCACGGGCCCGCCGAGCGCGCCCGCGATGGCCGCGCCGATCACGGTGCCCAACGCCTCGGCCCGGCGCTCGCGCGGCGCGATCGCCACGACCCAGGCGAGCCCGCCCGCCCAGATCGCCGCGGCGCCGGCGCCCTGCAGCGCCCGCGCGGTGACGAGCAGCGCGGCGCTGCCGGCCACACCGAAGGTGACGCTCGCACCGGCCAGCAGCGCGAGCGCGCCGATGATCGTCCGCTTCGGCCCGATGCGCGAGGCGACCCACGCGGCCGGAAGCGACAGCGCGAACGTCCCGGCCGCGTAGGACGCCGACAGCACGCCGGCCGACGCCTTCGTCAGGTGGTAGTCGGCGACCAGGCCCGGCAGCAGCGGCGTGATCGTGGCGTAGGCCGCGGTGTCGACCACGACCGCGACGGCGAGGAGCGCGAGCAGCCGGCCGTAGCCGGTCAACCGCCCGTGCCCGGCCCTCCCAAGGGGCCGGGACCCGGTCCGCGTCCGCCGCCACGCTGGCGCAAGAACCGTTGAAACTCCCGCGCGAGCACGTCGCCCGAGGGCAGGCTGGCGGGATCCGTCGGCTCCTCGTCCTCGGCCGCGGCACGCTCGAGGCGCTCGACGAAGGCCTGCACGTCGGGGTCGGACTCGACGGCGAGGTTGACCTGGCGCTCGTACTCGGCGGCGGCCTGCTCGAGCTCCGTGGCGTCGACGGCGACGCCCACGACGCCTTCGAGCTTGCGCACGAGCGCGAGCGCGCCCTTGGGGTTCGGCGAGACCGCCACGTAGTGCGGCACGGCAGCCCAGAGGGAGACTGACGGGATGCCGCGGCGCTGGCACGCGTCGTGCAGCACGCCGACGATGCCGGTCAGGCCCTCATAGCTCGACTGCACCAGGCCGACGCGCGCGATCAGCGCCTCGTCGGAGGCAAGCCCGGTGATCGCGACCGGGCGCGTGTGCGGGACGTCGGCGAGCAGCGAGCCGAGCGTGACGATCGACTGCACGCCGAGCGCCTCCGCGAGGTCGAGCACCGTCTCGCAGAACTGGCGCCAGCGAAACGACGGCTCGTGGCCCGAGACGAGCACGAGGTCGCGCGGGGCGCCGGGCGCGCGCGCCGCGTGCACCTGGACGTCCGGCCAGTCGACCGAGCGGCTGACCCCGTCCACGAAGCGGATCGACGGACGCGTGGCCTGGAAGTCGTAGAACTCTTCGGGGTCGATCGTCGCGAAGCGCCGGCCGCCGAGGGCGCCGTTGACGAAGGTCACGGCGGACGACGCCGCGTCGCCCGCGTCGTTCCAGCCCTCGAAGGCCGCGACCATCGCGGGGGCGCGAAGGCCATCCGGGCGGCGCTCCCAGCGCAGCGGCTGCATCCGAACCACGGTACATCATGGGTTTCGCGGCAAGTCCGCCGTGGAGCGCGGTTTGAATTACGCTTGGCCGGTGGCGAGCCAGATCCTCAACGTGACGCCGGCCTGAGCCATGTCCGGGGCCGGGTTCGCGCCGGTCGCCCAGCAGTACCTGTTGGAGGCGCGTCAGATGCAGGCGCTCTCGCTGGCCGTGCACATCCCGCTGGTGTGCTTCGGAATCGCCTTCCCCGCCCTCGTGCTGGTCGCCGAGTGGCGCCACCTGCGCACGGGCGATCCGGTGTACCGCGAGATCGCCCGGCGCTGGTCGAAGACGATGCTCACGCTGTTCGCCGTCGGCGTCGTCACCGGCACGATCTTGAGCTTCGAGCTCGGCATGCTCTGGCCCGGCTTCATGGCGAGCTTCAGCGACGTGTTCGGCCTCGGCTTCGCGCTTGAGGGGTTCTCGTTTTTCCTGGAGGCGATCTTCGTCGGGATCTACGTCTACGGCTGGGACCGGTTGTCGCCGCGCAGGCACTTCCTGGCGGGCATCCCCGTGGCGATCGCGGGCCTGAGCGGGTCGCTGTTCGTGATCGCCGTCAACGGCTGGATGAACCATCCGGGCGGGTTCCGCCTGGTCGGCGGCCAGGCCGTCGACGTGCATCCCTGGTCGGCCCTGTTCGGCAACTCCTACTTCTGGCACGAGCTCGTGCACATGTACTTCGCGGGCTTCATCGTCACCGGCTTTTTGGTCGCCGGCTACTACGCATGGGGCTCTGCGCGCGGGCGATGGGGCCGCTACGAGCGGACCGCGCTCACGATCGCCCTGTCGGCAGCGGCGCTCGCCGCGCCGGCGCAGGTCGTGATCGGTGACTGGGCGGCGCGGACGATCGCCAAGGAGCAGCCCGTCAAGCTCGCGGCGCTCGAGGGGCTGTCCGAGACGACGCGCGGCGCGCCGTTGCACGTGCTCGGGTGGTTCGACGGCAAGGACGTCAAGTACGGCATCGGCATCCCGAAGCTGCTCTCGATCCTGGCCTTCCACGATCCGAGCGCCCGCGTGCGCGGGCTCGACAGCGTCCCGGCCGCCGACCGGCCGCCGGTGAACGTCGTGCGCTTCGCGTTCCAGACGATGGTCGGGATCGGGACCGCCCTCGCGCTCCTTGGGCTGCTGTACGTGTACGTGCGCCTGCGGCGGCGGCGCCTGCCGGACTCGCGCTGGTTTTACCGGGCGGTGGTGGCCGCCGGCCCGCTCGCGGTCGTCGCGCTGATCGCCGGCTGGGTGACCACCGAGGTCGGCCGCCAGCCGTGGGTCGTGTACCGCGTGATGCGCACGGAGCAGGCGGTCACCGGCGCCGGCGGCATCCCGATCGGCTACGGCGCGCTGGCGTGCATCTACCTGGTGCTCGCGGTCGCGGTGTTCTGGGCCCTGCGCCGGCTCGCGCGGATATCGCTGGAGACCGAGGATGCTCGCTGACGTCCCGGTCGCGATGATCATCGTCGGGCTCGCGGCGTACGTGGTGCTGGCGGGCGCGGACTTCGGAGCCGGCTTCTGGACGCTCGCCGCCGGCCGCGGGGCGCAGGCGGACGAGATCCGCGAGTTCTGCCGCCACGCCATGGGCCCGGTGTGGGAGGCCAACCACGTCTGGCTGATCTTCGTCTTCGTCGTGTGCTGGACCGCCTATCCGGTCGCCTTCGCGTCGATCGCCTCGACCCTCGCGATCCCACTCTTCATCGCAGCCGTCGGCATCATCCTGCGCGGCAGCGCCTACGCGCTGCGCGGCGTGGTCGCCGCCGGCCGCGCCCTCGACCGCGTCTTCGCGCTCTCCTCGATGCTGACGCCGTTCGCCCTGGGCACGGTGGTCGGCGGGATCGCGTCCGGGCGCGTGCCCGTGGGCAACGCGGGCGGTGACGAGATCACGAGCTGGCTGAACCCGACCTCGATCCTGCTCGGCGCGCTCACGGTCGCGATGTGCGCCTACCTGGCCGCCGTCTACCTCGCCGCCGACGCGGCGCGCCTGGGCGAGGCTGACCTGATGCGGGCGTTCCGGACACGCGCGCTGACCAGCGGGCTCCTGGGCGGCGCGGTGGCGCTGGCCGGCCTGCTGGTCGTGCGCACCGACGCGCCGCCCATCTGGCACGGCCTCACGAGCGGGGCGGGGCTCGTGGCGCTGGCGGTCTCCGCGCTGGGAGGCGTGGGCACGATCGCGCTCGTCGGGCGGCGACGCTTCGAGCCCGCGCGCGCCTCGGGCGCGCTGGCCGTGGCGGCGATCATCGCCGGCTGGGCCATCGCCCAGCGGCCGTTCCTGCTCCCCGGCCTGACGACCGCCGAGGCAGCCGCCGATCCCGCGATCCTGGTGGCGCTGCTCGTCGGCGCGGCCTTCGGGACCCTCGTCCTCGCTCCGTCGCTCGCCCTGCTGTTCGGGCTGGTCCTGCGCGGGACGCTCGACGAGGGCCCGGCGGCCCCCGCACCGCCGGCGCGGGCGCCGGCTCATCCGGCGTTTCTCCCGCGCCGCGCAGTGGTCGCGCTCGCCGCCTCCTGCGGGCTCATGACGCTCGGCTTCCTCGTCCTGGCCGAGCCGGCGTGGGCGCACGCCCTCGGCGTCGCCTCCCTGTGCGCCTGCGTGGTGTCGAGCTACGCCCTGGTCACGGGCGAGGCGCCCGGGGAGCCCGACCCGTAGCGCGTCCGCAGAGCGACCGGGGGCGGCGCCCTACGCTCCTGTATGTTTTTGACATATAGATATCTATGCGCAACGGCACGCAATCACACGGGGGTACTGGACAAGGCGAGATCCGCCAGTGGCTCCTGCTGCTGCTGCGGATCTGCCCTGCGCACGGGTATGACCTGCGATCGCGCCTTCAAGCCCTTGGCGTGGGCGCCGACGGCGCAACCGTCTACCGCGTCCTCGCCGCGCTCGAGCGCGACGGCTTCGTCACCGCCGACTGGCAGGAGACCGGTACCGGGCCGGACCGCCACGTCTACAGCATCACGCCCGGCGGTCGCGGGGAGCTCGATCGCGGCGCGCGGGAGATGACCGAGCGCAGGCGCCAACTCAACCGCTTCATCAAGCAGTACCGGGCGGTCACGCTCCCGGCCTCCGATTCGGATTCCCGCTAGTACCGTCCCCGAGCGGAGCGGCTCGGGGCCGGTGCCCCATCCGGTCTTCAAAACCGGCAGGCCGTGGCAGCCCCACGGTTGGATGGTTCGACTCCATCGCCGCTCCGTGG
>JBBQBV010000066.1:0-19194 GCA_038318085.1 Solirubrobacterales bacterium | reverse complement strand
GCGGCCGGCGCCGGCGTCGGACTGTCGTCCTCGGTGATCCCGTACGTCACTGACCAGCTCGCCCTGCGCAAGCTCGACCGCGCGACCTACGCGCTGCTGGTGTCGCTGCTGCCGGCCACGGCGGTCGTCATCGGCGTGGTGGTGCTCGGCCAGGTCCCGACCCTCAAGGAGGCCTTCGGCGTCTCCCTCGTCGTCGCGGGCGTGGCCTGGCGGGGGTCGCGCTAGGCGTTGCCGGGGTCGCCGGCCCGGAGGATCCGCCCTACCCGTGGATCAGCCAGCCGTCCGCGGCGCGCGCCGCCTCCATGACGCCCTCGGAGAGCGTGGGGTGGCCGTGCACGATGCGCGCGACCTCGCTGTAGCCGCCCTCGAGCGCGCGGACGTTGACGAGCTCCTGGATGAGCTCGGTCGCCTTGGCGCCGACGATGTGGCCGCCGATCAGCTCGCCGTACTTGCGCTCGCCGACGATCTTGATCAGGCCCTGGCGGTCGCCGTAGACCGTGCCCGCGCCGACGGCGCCGTAGGGGACCTTGCCGACGACGACGTCGTAGCCCTCGTCGCGGGCCTGCTGCTCGGTCAGGCCGAAGGACGACACGTTCGGGGTGCAGAAGGTCGCACGGGGGATGTCGACATGGCTGAGCGGGTGCGTGTCCAGCCCGGCGGCGTCCTCGACGGCGATCACGCCCTCGTCGGAGGCCTTGTGGGCGAGCGCGGGCCCCGGGACGAGGTCGCCGATCGCGTAGACGCCGTCGGCCGAGGTGCGCATGCGCCCGTCGACCTCGATCAGCCCCCGCTCGCCGACCCGCACCCCCGCGGGCTCGAGGCCGAGCGCCGCCACGTCCGGCCCGCGGCCCGCGGCGATGACCAGGTACTGCGCCTCGGCCGCCTCGCCGTTGTGGGTGAAGGTGACCTTGTCCGTGCGCGACGCCACGTCGCGCACGAGCGTGCCGGTGTGCACGGCGATGCCCTGGCCGGTCAGGCCGCGCCCGGCGGCCTTGGAGATGTCTGCGTCCTCGAGCGGCAGGACCCGGTCGACGGCCTCGAACAGCGCGACCTGCGTGCCGAGGCGCGCGTAGGCGGAGGCGATCTCCGCCCCGGACGCACCGGCGCCGACGACCGCGAGCGAGGCGGGCAGCTCCTCGAACGCCCAGGCGTCCTCGGTCCCGATCACGCGACCCCCGAACTGCGTCCCGGGGATCGGCAGCGGCACGGACCCGGTGGCCAGGATCACGCAGCTGGACGCGTCGAGCTCGTCGGCGCCGACCTGGACGCGGCGGCCCCCGGCCAGCCGGCCTTCCCCCTCAACATAGGTGATCGCGTTCTTTGAGAACAACCCGGAGACGCCCCCGGTGAGCGTCTTGATGATTTTCTTCCGGCGCTCGGAGACCCGGGCGAAGTCGACCGTGCGCGAGGCGACGTCGATGCCGAACTCCGCCGCCTCGTCGACCTCGGAGAGGATGTCGGCGACGCGCAGGACGGCCTTGGCCGGGATGCACGCGTAGTTCAGGCAGCGGCCGCCGACGACGTCGGACTCCACGACCGCGGTCTTGAAGCCGAGCTGGGCGGCGCGGATCGCGGCCACGTAGCCACCCGGCCCCGAGCCGATGACGATGCAGTCGAAGGAGTCAGCCATAGGCCGCGACGTTATCGGGCGCCAGGGCGCTGCGGCAGCTGGATCCGCGCCATGGCGCGGATCAGAAACCAGAACAGCGTGCCGCTGGCGCCCACCACGACCACGCAGAGGACCACGGCCTGAATGTTGGACGCCACGAGCAGGCCGGCGCTGCCGTACAGCGCGGTCAGCGCCAGCAGGCACTGGAAGCCGAGCACCGCCCAGTACTGGACGAGCCACATCCCGGTCGCCGCGACCAGCATGATCACGGCGAAGACGATCGCGCCGCCGGTGCTGGCGCCCTTCTGGCCGCGGATGTCGTAGCCCGCGAGCGCCAGCACGATGTTGCCGGCGGCGAAGACGAGCGCGAGGACGGCGGCCACCGTGACGGCGGTCGGGCGCTCGCCCGGCGCCAGGGCCTGCAGCTCGGCGCGCAGCTGCTCGTTGCGCTCCTCGCCGCGCACCCGCGGCAGGGGCGTCGTCGGCGCGCCCGTGATGCGCCGCCGCTTGCGGCTACGCGCGCCCACTGCCCACCGCCTCCAGGCTCGCGCGCAGCCGCGCCGCGGCGGCATCGGGGTCCGCCGAGTCGAGGATCGCGCGCACGACCACGATGCGCTCGGCCCCGGCGTCGAGCACCGCCGCGACGGTGCCGATGTCCACCCCGCCGATCGCGAACCACGGCTTGGAGACGTTGGCCGCCGCCCAGCGGACGTACTCGAGTCCGGTGGGCGGGCGGCCGGGCTTGGTCGGCGTCGCCCACACCGGCCCGACGGAGATGTAGTCGACATCGTCGTCGGCCTGCGCCTCGGCGCCCTCGGCCGGCGAGTGCGTGGAGCGCCCGACGAGCGCGTCAGGTCCCATCACCGCGCGCGCCAGCGCCGGCGCCGCGTCGTCCTGGCCGACGTGGACGCCGTCGGCGCCGCAGGCCACGGCGAGGTCCGGCCGGTCGTTGAGCACGAATAGCGCCCCCGCCTCGTCGGCGGCGGCGCGGAAGACCGCGGCCGCGCGCAGGATGCCGTCGTCGTCGAGCGCGTGGTCGCGCAGCTGGATCACGTCCACGCCGCCGCGCAGAGCGGCTCGCAGGACGTCGCCGCCGACGGCGGGCGCGCACAGGTACAGGCGGGCATGCACGCCCCCCAGTGTCGCAGTCCGGCACTACCGTCGGAGACGATCCGGATGCCGTCCGAGCCCAGTCCCCATCGCACTCCGGATGCCCTCGTCGTCGGCGGCGGCGTCATCGGCATGGCCGTCGCCCTACGGGCGCGCCAGCGGGGCCTGGAGGTGACCGTGCTCGACGCGGGCGAGGCCGGGGCGTACCGCGTCGCCGCCGGGATGCTCGCGCCGGTCACGGAGGCGGAGTTCGGCGAGGACGTCCTCGTGCGCCTCGGCCTGGAGTCCGCCGCGCGCTACCCCGCCTTCTGCGCGCAGGCGGGCGTCGAGCTGCGCCAGACCGGCACGCTGGTGGTCGCACGCGACCGCGACGAGGCCGAGGCGCTGGACCGGCTGCACGCCTTCCGCGGGTCGCTCGGCCTGGCTGCCGAGCGCCTGCGCCCGACCGAGGCGCGCCGCCGCGAGGGCGCGCTGGCGCCGAGCGTGCGCCTGGCGCTCGACGTGCCCGGCGACGGCTCCGTCGACCCGCGGGCGCTCGTGGCCGCCCTGCGCGAGCGCCTGCCGGTGCGGCGAGCGCGCGTGGTTGGGCTGATCGACGGCGGCGTGAAGCTCGAAGGCGGGGAGGAGCTCCGCGCCCCCCAGGTGGTGCTCGCCGCCGGGGCGTGGACCGGGGAGCTCGGCGGGCTCCCGGTCCGCCCGGTCAAGGGCCAGGCGCTGCGCCTGCGCGACCCGGCCGGGCCCGGGCTCGTGGCGCGCACGATCCGCACGGAGCACGCCTACCTCGTCCCCCGCGCCGATGGGCGCTACGTGCTCGGCGCCACCGTGGAGGAGCGCGGCTGGGACGCGTCGGCGACCGCTGCCGGCGTCTTCGAGCTGCTGCGCGACATGAGCGCGGTCGTTCCGGGGGTGCTCGAGCTCGAGGTCGAGGAGATCGGCGTCGGGTTCCGGCCCGGCACGCCGGACAACCTGCCCGTCATCGGCCGGGGCGATCGCCCCGGCCTCGTCTGGGCCACGGGCCACTGGCGCAACGGCGTGCTGCTGGCGCCCGTGACCGCCGATCTCGTCGCCGACGTGCTGGCGGGCGAGCCGCTGCCCGACTGGGCCGCCGCGTGCGATCCCGGCCGCTTCGCGCAGGTGTCGGCGTGAACGTCTCAGTCAACGGCGCGCCGACCGCGCTGCCAGAAGGGGCGACCGTCGCGACCGCCGTCGCGGCGCTGGAGCTGCCGGCCGCCGGGCGCGGCGTCGCGGTCGCGGTCGACGCCGAGGTGGTGCCGCGGGGCCAGTGGGACGCGACCCCGCTCAGCGACGGCGCACGCGTGGAGGTGGTCCGTGCCGTCCAGGGAGGATGACGTCCTCACCATCGCGGGCCGGGCCTACGGCTCGCGGCTGATCCTCGGGACGGGCGGCTTCCGCTCCCTCGACGTCATGGCCGCGGCGATCGAGGCCAGCGGGACCGAGCTGGTCACCGTCGCCCTGCGGCGCGTCGATCCGGCCGCACACGACTCGATCATCGACGCGCTCGACACCGTCGGCGTGCGGCTGCTGCCCAACACCGCCGGGTGCTACACGGCCCGCGACGCCGTGCTCACCGCCAAGCTCGCCCGCGAGGCGTTCGAGACGGACTGGATCAAGCTCGAGGTGATCGGTGACGACCGCACGCTGCTGCCCGACGCGCCCGCCCTGCTGGAAGCCGCCGAGGAGCTCGTCCACGCCGGCTTCACCGTGCTCCCGTACACGACGGACGATCCCACGCTCGCCCGGCGCCTTCAGGACGTCGGCTGCGCCGCCGTGATGCCGCTCGGCTCGCCGATCGGGTCCGGGATGGGCCTGCTGAACCCGTACAACCTGCGGCTGATCGTCGAGCGCGCCGGCGTGCCCGTGATCCTCGACGCGGGCGTGGGCACAGCGTCCGACGCGGCGCTGGCGCTCGAGCTCGGCTGCGACGCCGTGCTGTGCGCGAGCGCGATCGCGCGCGCGCAGGACCCGGTCGGCATGGCTCACGCGATCCGCCTCGGGGTGAAGGCGGGCCGCCTCGCCCGAGGCGCCGGCCGCATCCCGCGCCGCCTTTACGCGGAGGCATCCACGCCGGAGAGCGGCGTCCCGGACTTCGGGTTGACGCAGCCCCTGCACGGCCGCCGTGAAGACCCGGGTTCGTGAAGCCCCGAATCGCCAGCACGCGACGCATACCGCCGCTCACCCGGTGACGATCGACGAGCTCTTCGACAGCTGGGAGCGGGCGTGGTCCGGCCGCGACCCCTCGGCCTTCGGGCCGGTGTGCGACCCCGAGGACGTGCACTACGAGGACCCGCTGACCACGGAGCCTCTGGAGTCGCCGGAGGCGATCGCCGAGCACGCCGCGCGACTATGGCGCGGGTTCCCGGACGCCCGGCTGCAGAAGACCGGTCCGCGCCTGCTCGAGCACGGCTACGCGGCCGCGCCGATGAAGTTGCTGGCGACGCACACGGCCGAGCTTTACGGCCTGGCGCCGACCGGGCGCTTCGTCATCGTGCACGCGGTGGTCTACGCGCAGGTCCGCGGCGAGCGGCTGCACCGGGTTCGAGCCTTCTTCGACCTCTACGGCGCCGCGACGCAGCTGGGCGTGCTGCCGCGGCCCGGCACGATGGGCGAGAAGGCGCTGCTGATGCTGCGGGGATTCGGGCTCAAGCGGCAATAGGCTGCCCTGCTTGGCGCGCCACTTCCTCACCGGCGAAGAGCTCTCGCGGGCCGAGCTCGACGCGCTCGTGGATCGCGCGCTGGCGCTGAAGGCCGAGCCGGCCGCCTCGCGCTGCCTCGAGGGCCGCAGCGTCGCGCTGATCTTCGAGCGGCCGTCCACGCGGACGCGCACGAGCTTCGAGGCGGGCGTCTTCGAGCTGGGCGGCCATCCGATGGTCCTGCGCGCCGACGAGCTGCAGATCACGCGCGGCGAGTCGATCGGTGACGTCGCCCGCGTGCTCAGCCGCCACGTCGCCGCGATCGGCCTGCGCACCGCCGCCGAGGAGACGCTCGCCGAGCTGGCCGACCACACGTCGGTGCCGGTCGTGAACATGCTCTCGCCGCTGCACCATCCCTGCCAGGCGCTCGCGGACCTGATGACGCTGCGGGAGGCGGTCGGGACGCTCGCGGGCAGGCGGCTCGCCTTCGTCGGCGACGGCGACAACAACATGGCCCGCTCGCTGGCCATCCTCGGCACCCGCGCGGGGCTCGAGGTCGCCATCGCCGCCCCGCAGGGCTACCAGCTCGAGGACGGCCACGGCGCGCTGCTCACCGACGATCCCGTGGTCGCCGCGGCGGGCGCCGTCGCCGTCTACGCCGACGTCTGGGTCTCGATGTCCGATGCCGAGGCGACGGCGGGCGAGCGCCGCCGCGTGCTCGCGCCCTACCGGGTCGACGACGCGCTGCTCGACCGGGCGGCCGACGGCGCGATCGCGCTGCACTGCCTGCCCGCCCATCCCGGCGAGGAGATCACCGCAGAGCTGCTGTATGGGGAGCGCCAGCGCATCTGGGACCAGGCCGAGAACCGGCGGCACGCGCAGAAGGCGCTGCTCGAGTTCTTGGTCACCTGAAGCGGGGTAGTCTGCATCGCGGCATGCCGCAGCCCAAGAAGACGAGGTCACCCGCGCCGACGAAGGCCACGCCGCCGCCGTCCTCGGGCGAGCAGCTCAAGCGGCTCCTCAATCCGCTCGACGCGGTGCTTCTCACGCGCGACCGCCTGCAGGAGGTCGTCGACGACGCCGTGCGGCGCGGGCGCATGACCCGCTCGGACGCCACCGACCTGGTGACGGAGATCTTCTCGCGCGGTCGCCGCACCACCGAGGACCTCATCTCCGAGGTCGACCAGCTGCTCTCAAACCCCGCCGACCGCGTGCGCCGCGAGGTCGATCGCGCGCGGCGGGTGACGGGCATCGGCCCCACCTTCCCCATCTCCGGCTACGAGAACCTGACGGGCGCCCAGGTGCAGGCGCGCCTGGGCGACCTCTCCGCCCCCGAGCTGCGCAAGGTGCGCGACTACGAGCGCCGCAACGCGAACCGCAAGACGGTCCTCGCGGCGATCGAGACGAAGCTGGGGTGAACGTGGCGGCGACGCCGTCCGAGGGTCGTGTCCGGCCGCGGCCGGGCGACGAGCTCGAGCTCACGGTGGACCGGCTTGCCTACGGCGGCAACGGCGTCGCGCGGCTTTACGGCTACGTCGTGTTCGTGGCGGGCGCCCTGCCCGGCGACCGCGTCCGCGCGCGGGTCGAGAAGAGCAAGAAGGCCTACGCCAACGCGCGGGCGATCGAGGTCATCGAGCCCGGCCCCGACCGCGTCGCGCCGGTCGCCGACCATCCCGGCGCGCCGTGGCAGGTTCTGCCCTACGGCCGGCAGATCGAGATCAAGGCCGAGCTGGTCGACGAGGCGCTGCGACGCATCGGGCGACTCGACGGCTACGAGCTCGAGCCGATCGTGCCCGCGGTGGCGCCCTGGCGCTACCGCAACAAGCTCGAGTACTCCTTCGGTGAGGACGCCGCCGGCGGGCTGATCTGCGGCTTCCACGCGCCGGGGCGCTTCGACCAGATCCTCCCGGTCACCGACAACCTGCTCGCGTCCGAGCGCGGCAACGAGCTGCGCGAGGCGGTCCTCGCCGTCTGCCGCGAGGCCGGCCTCGGCGCCTGGGACCGCCGCAACCAGCGCGGCTTGTTGCGCAACCTCGTCATCCGCGAGGGTCGCGCCACGGGCCAGTTCCAGGTCCGCCTCGTCACGACTCCGGGCACGCTGCCGATCGAGGCGCTGCGCGAGGCCGTCGACGCCGACAGCCTCTGGTGGACCCAGACGGCCGGGCTCGGCGAGACGACCACGGGCGGCTCCTCCCAGCTGCTCAAAGGCTCGCCGCAGCTCGAGGACCGCATCGGCGAGCTGCGCTTCTTGATCTCCCCAGAGGCCTTCTTTCAGACCAACACGGAGATGGCAGAGCAGCTGTACGCCGTCGCCACGGAGTACGCCGACCTGCGCGGCTCGGAGCGCGTCTTCGACCTGTACTGCGGCATCGGCACGATCGCGCTGACGCTCGCCCCGCGGGCCGGCACGGTGCACGGCCTCGAGCTGGTGCAGGACGCGATCCAGGACGCCGCGGAGAACGCGAAGCTCAACGAGATCACCAACGCGAGCTTTTACTCGGGCGACGTGCGCACCAGCTTGCATGACCTCGTCGAGGCGGTCGGCCGGCCCGACGTGCTCGTGCTCGACCCGCCGCGCGCGGGCCTCTCGCAGAAGGTCGTGCGCCGCGTCGTGGAGGCCGCGCCGAAGCGGATCGTCTACGTCTCCTGCAACCCGACGACGCTCGCGCCCAACGCGGCCCAGCTCGTCGAGGCCGGCTACGAGCTCAAGCGCGTGCGACCGGTCGACCTGTTCCCACAGACGCCGCACATCGAGTGCGTGGCGCTGCTGGAGGCCGGCCCGGACGGCGTTCGCAACCCCGAGCGGCCGTAGGCCGCGGTTGAGTTCACGGGAGGGGCGCGGATCTCGGGTTAGGCCCCGGAGCCGTAGGGCGGGATGTTGCGCTGGTTGGCCGTGCGCGGATCGTCCGGCTGCTGCGGGCGCTCCTCGGCCTCGGTGGTCGCGCGGGTCTTGAGCTCGGGGAAGATCGGGACGAGCTTGCCGTCCGCGTCGCGGCGCATGCGGACCTTGCCGTCCAGCAGCTCGCCGGTGGCGCGGTCGGAGGGCTTGTGGCGGGCCATGGGCCCAGGATACGCTCGCCGCCTCCATGCAGCACGCCTACCACGAGGATCTCGCCTACTACGAGGACCGGGCCGCGGGCCTGCTCGCCTCGGCACAGGACGGGACGCCGGCCGCGGTGGCGGCCTTCGCCGGGGCAGAGCTCACCGTCGCGGGGGCGCGGGTGGCCGTCGCGCGCGCCCACGGCCTCGAGAGCTGGAAGGGCCTGCGCACCCACGTCGCCGGTCTGCGCGCGAGCGGCGCGGCGTTCGCGCGCGCCTACCGCGCCCTGGAGGCCCACGACGTCGACGGGCTGCGCCGGGTCCTCGACGCGGCGCCCGAGATCACCGCGGCCGAGGGCACCAACGGCAACGACCTGCTCTCCATGGCGACAGCCACCTGCGACGAGCGCACGGTGGCGCTGCTGCTCGAGCGCGGCGCCGACCCGACGCACGCCAATGCCCACGGCTGGACGCCGCTGCACCAGGCGGGCTACGCCGACATGCCGCTGCTCGCGCGCATGCTGCTCGATGCGGGCGCCCGCCCCGACGTCTTCGGCCGTGGGGACGGCGGCACGCCGCTGATCGCCGCGCTGTTCTGGGGCAACGTCGCCGTCGCCGCGGTCCTGCTCACCGCCGGCGTGCACCCGCGCAACCTGCGCGCGGCCGCCGGCGCCGGGGACCTCGAGCTCGTGCGTGAGCTGCTCTCAACATCCAGTGCCGGCGCGCATCGCGGCTTTTACCGGCCGCACTCGGGCTTTCCGCCCTGGGCGCCCTCCGAGGATCCGCAGGAGGTGCTCGACGAGGCTCTCGCCTGGGCGGCGCGCAGCGACCGCGTCCAGGCGAGCGAGGAGTTGGCCGGCGCCGGAGCGCGCCTCGACGCCGACGTCTACCGCGGCACGCCGCTGACCTGGGCGGCCGCCCGCGGTCGCGTGGCGGCCGTCGGGTGCCTGCTCGCCCTGGGCGCCGATCCGAACGCCCGCGGGACCTTCGGCGGTCCCACCCATGGCGAGGGGGTCACGGCGCTGCACCTGGCGGCGGAGTCGGGTTCGGCGGAGGTGGTGTCCGCGCTGCTCGACGCGGGCGCCGACCCGAGCGCCGTGGACGACCACGGCTACGGCGACCCGTCCGGCTGGGCCGCGCACGGTGGTCACACGGAGCTGGCCGAGCTGATCAGGCGACGAAGCTAGGCGGCGTGCGCCCAGGCCGTCCACACCGGCTGGTCCTGCGCGTCGGCGAAGCCGGCGAGCGAGCGGCCGACGACGCCGTAGACCGCGGGGTGAACCGCCATGCCGCAGTGCGAGGAGGAGACCTCGATCATCTCGTCAGCGGCCGGGTCTATGCACGCCTTCCAGGACACGACGCCGTCGTGCTTGGAGTAGATGCCCTTGTAGCCCACGTCGGCGGGAAAGTCCTCGCTGGTCAGCGCGGCGCGGAACCCGCGACAGCACTCGCCGCGCAGGCACCCGAGCGTGAACAGGTGCGGGACGCCCAGGCGCGCGAGCGCGCCCACGGCGCCGATCGAGCCGAGCACGAGCGGGTGCACGTGCAGCATCCCGCGCACGGGGGACCCGAGCGTGACGATGCCGGCTACGAGGTCGGGCCGGCGCACCGCCACGGCGCGGGCGATCAGGCCGCCGCGGCTCTGGCCGATGATCGACACCCGCTCGCCGGTGACGTCCGCCATGCGCTCCAGGCGCTCCTCGAGCGCGACGCAGACGGCGTGCGAGCAGTCCACGTTGGCGCGGATGCCGGCCTTGCGCGTGCGGTAGCCGAGACCGCGCAGCCAGCGGGTCATCAGCGAGAGGGAAGCGTCTCCGGCGAGGTAGCCCGGGATCAGCAGGACCGCGCGACCGTCGCCCGGCGACTGGCCGACGCCGTGCCACTCCGGGCTGCGCACGAGGTTGATGGCCTCGAACCCGGCGAGGCCCTCGCGCCACATCGGCGGTACGTGGGGAAGTGAGAGACGCATGTCCATCAGAAACGAAGATTATCCCTCTTCATCGGACGTTTATTCCAAACAGCATAGAGGGAATTGTGTGACAATCGCCACAAACGGCGCTATGAACCCCCTCGGTTGCGCCGTGAGCGGGCGCTCGCGACCCCGCGGCCCGTCTCGCAAACTTGACGCGCATGCACTCAGCACGCCGCCGGCGTGGCCGAGAGGTACCCTCGCGCCATGCGAGCCGTGACCGTCCGCGACGGAGCCATCGTCATCGAAGAGCACCCCGATCCGGCGCCCGTCGCCGGCGAGATCCTCGTCCGCGTCCGGGCCGCCGGGCTCAACGGCGCCGACATCATGCAGCTCAAGGGCGTCTACCCGGCACCCCCCGGCTGGCCCGCCGACATCCCGGGCCTCGAGTTCGCGGGCGAGGTCGCCGAGATCGGCCCGGGGGTGCAGCGCTTCGAGCCCGGCGACCGCGTCATGTCGATCGGCGGCGGCGGCGGCCAGGCGGAGCTGATCGCCGTCCACGAGCGCCTCGTCATGCCCGTCCCCGAGGACTTCGACTGGGAGGCGGCCGGGAGCACGCCGGAGGTCTACACGACCGCCCACGACGCGCTCTTCACCCAGGGCAGCCTGCAGTGCGGCGAGCGGCTGCTCGTCCACGGCGCGGCGGGCGGCGTCGGCGGCGCGGCGGTCCAGCTCGGCCAGATGGCGGGCGCTCGCGTGACGGCGACGGTACGCAACGAGGAGTCGCGCGCGCGCATCGCCGCCCTCGGCGTGCACGCGATCGACCCCGCAGGCTTCGAGGACGAGGGTCCCTACGACGTGATCCTCGAGCTCGTCGGGGCGCCGAACCTCGCGGGCAACCTCAAGGCCCTCGCCATGCGCGGTCGGATCGTCGTCATCGGGGTCAGCGCGGGGGCGAAGACGGAGATCAACCTGCTCGCGCTGATGGGCAAGCGCGGCTCGATCCACGCCTCCACGCTGCGGGCCCGCTCGCTGGAGGACAAGGCGACCGCGGCCCGCATGGTCGAGAAGATGGTCCTGCCCGGCTTCGCCTCCGGCGACCTCGCCGTCCCGGTCGCGCGCACCTTCGCGATGGAGCAGGCCGCCGAGGCCTACGAGTACTTCCAGCGCAGCGGCAAGTTCGGCAAGGTCGTCCTGTTGATGTAGGAAAGGCTAGTACGGCGGGAAGTCCGCGTACCACGTGCCGAGGGCGCGGAAGCTCGACCAGAAGGCGCGCTTGGCGTCCTCCTCGTCGAGGGCGTGGTCGACGTCGGGCGTGTAGAGCGCGTCGAGGCTCGGCGTGAGCTGCTGGATGATCCCGCCGACCGGCTCGATCGCGCGGGCGAGCGGCAGCTGGACGTCGTTGAGCGTGGCCAGCGCGTCCTCGCCCATGACGACGGCGATCCGGGGCTGCACGATCGCGATCTCCTCGACGAGGCGGGCGACGCACTCGGGGGCGGCCAGAGCCGTGTCGGGCACGGGACACTTGACGCACAGCGTGCCGTAGACCAGCAGGGGGTCGATCCCGAGGCGCTTGAGCGACTTCATGATCGCCGTGCCGGCACGGCCGTAGTAGGCGACGCCCTCCTCGATCTCCGCATGGGAGGGCGCGTACTTGACCATGAACACGTCGGCCTGGGGGTGACCGGAGCCGAGCACGGGCGTGTGGTCGCCGCGCGGGCATTGGGCGCAGGCCTGCAGGTCGCGTGTGAAGTGGTTGAGCTCGCGTATCGCGCGCTCCAGGTACTTCTCGCGGATCTCGTCGTCCGTGGCGGGCATTCCGCCAAGCGAGTTCCCGCCGGGGGCCGACTTTCCCTCTCGTTGCATCAGAGGTTGCGCGTCGCCTTGCGCACGCGGCGGTCCCGGGAGGCCTTGCGGGCGGTCGCCGGGGTGGCCCTGGTCTGGAGGAACTTCAGGGCCTGCACGCCGGCGTAGTACAGCGCAGAGGGGCGCCCGACGATGTCCGCCTCGCGCAGGGACTCGAGGAACTCCTGCGGCCCGTCGAAGTCGCGCATGCGGATGCGGACGCTGCCCAGGCCCTGGGCGACGTGGCTGTCAGAGCCGGCGCCCCCGACGATCCGGTACTTGGCGGCGAAGCGCACCGCCTCCTCGTTGAACGCGGGCAGCGCGATGCGCGGGTTGAAGACCTCGATGATGTCGACGTCGTCGACCACGGCGAGCAGGTGCTCGTAGTCGGGGATGGCGTGCAGGCGGTCGAACGGATGCGGGACGTAGACGAGACCCCCCTGTGCGCGGATCTCGGCGATCGTCTGCTGCAGCGTGAGCCCCCGCGGGATCTTCTCGGACAGAAAGAGGCCGATCACCTCGCCCTGCTCGGCGGTCTTGACCTCCTCGGCGACGATCACCTTCACGCCGTAGCCGGCCGCCTTGCCGGCGGCGTCGCGCGCGCCGGAGACCTCGTTGTGGTCGGTCACCGCGATGGCGCCCAGCCCGCGGTCGCGCGCGGCGGCCAGCAGCGCCTCGACCGGCGTCGCGCAGTCGTGGGAGTGGTCGGTGTGCATGTGCAGGTCGACGTCGATCAGCGGGCGGTCATGCAGCCGCCTGGCCACCGCGGCGTCCCCGCGGCCGTCGTGCCGGCGCGCGGTCAGCCGCGCGTAGACGCCCTCGACGTCATCGGCCACCCGGCTCCAGGCCAGGTCCCCGCGCGCCGCGTCGCCACCGTCGCGCAGGCGCGCGCGCAGCCCGGCGTCGCCCACCGCGCGCTCCAGCTGGGCGGAGAGCACGTCGACGTCCCCCGGCTCGAAGACCAGGCCCGCATCGCCGTCGGAGACGACCTCCTCGTAGGCGGGCAGGCGCGAGACGACCGGAACGGCGCCGGCGCCCAGCGCGCGCAGGATCAGCCCGGGCGACGGCGCGATCCCGGTCGAGGCGGCCACGACGAGGTCGGCGCCGGCGAGCACCTCGTCCGTCGTGGCGTCCTGTTCGCTGACGATCCGTACGCGGTCGCGCAGCTTGACGCGCGTCGCGCTCGCCGGCACGACGGCGCCCGGCGCGTAGACCGTGGCGCGCCAGTCGAGCTCCTCCGGAAGCCGCCGCAGGGCACGCAGGAAGATGCGCAGCGCGGCGCGCTCCTCGAGCGCGCAGAAGGCGATGTGCACCGGCTCGTCCGCGCGCGCCGCCCGCTCCAGGACCCGGGCGCCCGGGCGCAGGACCTCGTAGCTGGCGGGGAAGGAGCGCTGCAGCAGCTCGGCCGTCGCGTGAAAGGAGGCCAGCCGCGCGTCCAGTCGCCCGAAGAACAGCTCCACGAAGCGCCGCGCGACCTGGGTCGAGAGGACCCGCTCGGCGGGCATGTGGAAGGTGCCGACGTTCAGGGCGCGGGAGTGGCGCAGGGCCGCCGAGGACGCGCTCGGCGCCCACGGCTCGTGCACGTGCACGACATCGAGATCGACGGTGTCGAGCAGCTCCTCGATCGTGCGCGCGATGTCGACCGGCAGGCTCGGGATCGCCCGCCGCGGCGACAGCGTGGGCAGCAGCTCGCCGACGGCGACGACCGCCGGGTTCTCGCCGGCGCCGAAGAGCTTGCCTGAGCGGATGCGCCGGCGCGACTCGCGCACGAGCTCGGGGCTGCGGCTGGGCGCGACGATCAGGACGCGGTGCCCACGGGCGGCGAGCTCGAGCGAGAGGGCCTCGACGTAGCTGTTGACCTCGTGCGCGTCCTCCCACGGGTACGGCGTGACCTGCGCGATGGCGAGCGGCGGCACCGGCGGGATCCTAGACCCCGCCCGTCTGGGGGTAGCTCGCGCCGGCGCCTTCGGGATCGAAGGCATGTCCAACACGCGAGGCGACGGCGACAAGGCGCCGATCGGTGGTCCAGAGCGCCGCCCCCGGGGTGAGCTTCGTCGCCGCCACCAGCTGCGCATCGACGTAGCCGATGCCGACCCCGTGCAACTCATGGCGCTCGATCAGCGTCAGGATCTCGGCCGGCGTTGCGACGGTGGCCTGAGGAAGGCTGCCAAGCAGCCCGAGGACCTCTCCACGCTGACCGAGCTGGCCGAGCGCGAGCTCTCCGACCACCCACGGATGACCCAGGACGGCACCACGCTCGAGCAAGCGGGCAAGCGTCGCGCTTCCCGCCCTGAGGTGGTCGATCCAGACGGACGTGTCGACAAGGATCACCGAGGTTCGAGGCGACGCCTTGGGGTCTCGGTGAGCGCGGGCGAGCTACCTCCCAGCCTGGCCAGACGGCGGGCGCTCTCTCGCTCGATCAGGGCGCGCAGGGCTTCACGCACGAGAGCGCTCTTCTCGTTCGTCCCTGTGAGCCGCTGTGCTTCCGCGATCAGGTCGTCGTCCAGGGCAAGTGTCGTCCGCATTGTCGCCTCCCGCTCTACCGCACCAGCAACTTCACCAGATGATGGCAGAAATCGTGCCTCCCGCAAGTGCCGGGCCCCCGCCGTCGAGTACTTCGACACATAGGCTGATCTCAGGGCTCGACCGTCAAGGCGGCCCTGGAGGCCAGCTCGGCGCCGGCGCGGGCGGCGTCGGCCGTCGGCTGCGAGCGCGCGTACGCGGCGATGAACTCCTCGGTGAGCAGTCGCGCCTGGTCGTCTGGCCGCTGGTTCTGCGGGGACTTCATCAGGTACGACGAGGGACCGTCGAGCTGGCCGGCGAGCCCGTGGTTGAGCGCGAGCTTCAGGCAGCGCACGGCATCGATGACGATGCCGGCCGAGTTCGGCGAGTCCCAGACCTCGAGCTTGAGCTCGAGGTTCAGCGGCACGTCGCCGAACGCCTGGCCCTCGGCGCGGATGTGGGCCCACTTGCGGTCGGTCAGCCACGGCACGTAGTCCGACGGTCCGACGTGCACGTCGTCGGCGGGCAGGTCATGCCCCATGATCGAGGTGACGGCGTTGGTCTTGGAGATCTTCTTGGACTCCAGGCGCTCGCGCTCGAGCATGTTGAAGAAGTCCATGTTGCCGCCGACGTTCAGCTGGGACGTGCGCAGCAGCTTGACGCCGCGCTCGTGAAAGAGGCGGGCGAGCGCACGGTGGACGATCGTCGCGCCGACCTGGGACTTGATGTCGTCGCCGATGATCGGCAGGCCGGCCTTGACGAAGCGCTCGCTCCAGTAGTGCTCGCGGGCGATGAATACCGGAATGCAGTTCACGAAGCCGCAGCCCGCGTCGAGGACCTGCTCGACGTACCACTTGGTCGCCTGCTCGGATCCGACGGGCAGGTAGGAGACCACGACGTCGGTCTTTGAGTCCTTGAGGATCCCGACGATGTCCGCCGTCTCGCCGGGAGCCTTCGCGATCTTCTGCGACAGGTACTTGCCCAGGCCGTCGTGGGTCATGCCACGCCGGACCTTGACCCCGAGCTTCGGGACGTCGTCACCGAGCTTGAGCGTGTTGTTCTGCCCGGAGAAGATCGCCTCCGACAGGTCCTTGCCGACCTTCTCCGCGTCGATGTCGAACGCGGCGGTGAACTCGATGTCAGAGATGTGGTAGCCGCCGAGGTCTACGTGCATCAGGCCCGGCACGGGCTGGGACGCGTCGGCGTCGCGGTAGTACTGGACGCCCTGCACGAAGGAGGAGGCGCAGTTGCCGACGCCGATGATGGCGACGCGCACCTTGTCCTGCTGGCGACGGGCGCCGCTTGAAGCGGAGCCGTTGGGGTGACCGTTGGTGGTCTTGGGCAACTGTGTTCTCTCTCTTTGGTGAAATCGTCGTCCACGGAGCATCACCCCGCGACGACCCGGTTGTTACGGCTCTGGGGCGGGCTCGACGCGCTTGACCAGCTCGCCGCGGACGTGCCAGATGCGCTGGACGACGGTGACCAGCGCGAGGCCGGCGAGCACGTAGACCGCCGGCTTGATCAGGTCCAGGTCCGCGAGGATCAGCCCCGCGGAGAGGATCACCACGCGCACCGCGCGGTCGGCGATCCCGATCTTGCACTCCACGCCGAGGGCCTCGGCGCGGGCCCGCGTGTAGGAGACCATCAGCGACGCGAGCACGGCGATGACGACGGCCGCCACCGCGGTGTCGTCGCCGCCGCGGGCGAAGTTGTGGGCGATCGCGGCGAGCACGACCCCCTCCTCGACCCGGTCCAGCGTGGAGTCCAGGAAGGCGCCGAACGGCGTTCCCTTACCCGAGACGCGCGCGTAGCGGCCATCGAGCGTGTCGCATACGGAGCCGACGACGAACGCGATGCCGCCCCAGAAGTAGTGGCCCTCCCACACGACCACCGCCGCGACGACGCACAGCACGAAGCCGGTGATCGAGATCGTGTTGGGCGTCAGCCGGGACTCGATCAGGCGGTCGGTGACGACCGCCTGGTACTCACGAGCGGTGGTTGCTTTCGGCCGGGCCATGCTCGCCCGAGCCTATTGGCCACTCAGCGGGCGGAGGCCAGGTCTGCGGTCCAGAAGACCACGGGGAGGCCGCCGTAGAGGCCGCGGCGCCTGGCGACGCCGATGCGCCGGAAGCGCCTGGTCAGCAGCGTCTCGCGATGCGGCGCCGAGGCCATCCACATCTCGACGATGTGCTCGGGCGACTGATCGCCCGCGAGCGGCATGTAGGCGAGCGTCTCCCCGATCAGGCGCGCGCGCCGAAACGACAGCACGCGGTCATATGCGCTCTGGCCGTCCGACGACGGGTGGTCGAAGAACTGCGCGTCGCCCATGTCGCGGCTGTGGAAGTCCGCCGAGCGCGCGAGCGCGCGGGTGGCGCGCAGCGGCGCTCGCCCGCCGCCGGCCCGCACGGCGTTGAGCTCGCGCACGACGGCGCGCTCGGCGCGATCCATCCGGGCGCCGTTGCGCGCCGAGGCTCCGGCGGGAAGGACGGCGACGGCCGTCATCGAGCACGCGAAACACGCGCGCGCCTTCGTGTACAGCTTCAACTCGGCCCCCTGTGCGGACGCTGCCCCTACGACGTTCTCAAGTTACCGTCCGCTTCCGCCGATGAAACCTGTAACTGTGCCGAGGCCGCTGTGGCGGCCGCCCAGCCGTCGCCGCGTCGCCGCCGTCCGCGACCGCCTGCGAGCGGTCTACGGGACGCCGTCCGTTCCGCCGCACGGCGCGCCGGTCGACGAGCTTGTCCTCACCGTCCTCTCCCAGGCCACCAACGACCGCAACCGCGACGTCGCCTTCCTGCGCCTGCGCCTGCGCGAGCGCTTCGGCTCGTGGGAGGCGGTTCGCGACGCCCCGCTGGCCGAGGTCGAGGAGGCGATCCAGCCCGGCGGCCTGCACCGCCAGAAGTCCCTGCGCATCCAGCAGATCCTGCGCGCGCTTCCGGATCCGCCGGACCTCGACGGGCTTGGCGCGCTGAGCGTCGAGCAGGCGCGAGCGCAGCTCTGCGCGCTCCCGGGGGTCGGGCGCAAGACCGCGGCCTGCGTGCTGCTGTTCTCTTTCGGGATGCGCGATGTACCGGTGGACACCCACGTCTCCCGCGTTGTCACGCGGCTGGGCATGTTTCGTCCGGGTGCGCCGTTTTCCGAGCTCCACGACGACCTGCTCGCCATGACCCGCCCGGGCGAGGAGCTCGAGCTGCACGTCAACCTCCTGCGCCACGGCCGCCGCACCTGCCACGCCCGGCGCCCGCGCTGCGATGCGTGCCCGTTGCGGCGCATGTGCCCGCGGGTCGGCGTCGCCCCGTGACGCGCGCCCGCTGGAGCGAGCTGGCGCTCGTCGCGACCTGCGCGGTCTGGGGGCTGACCTTCGCGATGGTCCAGGACGCGGTCGACAGCCTGCCGGTGCCGGCCTTCCTGGCCTACCGCTTCCTCGGCGCGGCGGCGCTGGTCGCCGTGCTCTTCCGCGCCCAGCTGCGCCGGCTCGACGCCGCCGGGGTCCGCGCCGGCGTCGTGATGGGGGCGTTCCTGACCGCCGGCTACTTCCTTCAGACCTACGCCCTGCAGCACACGACGGCCTCCAACGCCGGCTTTCTCACCGGGCTCTTCACCCCGGCCACCCCGCTGCTCGGCGCGCTCGTCCTGCGCGTCCGGCTGAGCGGCATTGCGCTGGGTGCGGCCGGCCTCGCGACGCTCGGGGTCGCGCTGCTCTCGGGGGTCGGCGGGGAGGGACTGCATCCGCTCGGCGACGCGCTCGCGGTCGGCTGCGCGCTGTGCTTCGCGGCGCACATCCTCGCCACGGACCGCGGCGTCTCGAGCGCCGAGGTCGGCGCGCTCCTGGTCGTCCAGCTCGCCGTCTGCGGAGCGGTCTCGCTGGTCGTAGCGGCGGTCGCCGGCCAGCTCGAGGCGCCGCGGGGCGGCGCCGTGTGGAGCGCCCTCGTCGTGACGGCGGTCTTCGCCAGCGCCGGCGGGTTCTTCGCCCAGACCTACGCCCAGCAGTACGCCTCGGCGGCGCGGACCGCGCTGATCCTCGCGATGGAGCCGGCCTTCGCCGGACTGTTCGGCTGGCTGCTGGCGGGCGACGCGCTGGCACTGTCCGGCTGGGCGGGCGCGGCCCTGATCTTCGCGGCCATCCTCGCCGTGGACCTCGTCCCTCGCCTGCGCCCGCCGCGGCCGTTGCCGGAGGGCTGAGGTCCCGGCGTCACGGCTCGGGCTGGTAGGGAGGGGCTCCGTTCGCGCCGGAACCGGGAAAGGCTGTGCATCGCATCCACCCGGGTGCTAGTCGCGGCGCGGTCGGCGATGAGCTATGGCTTGAACAGCAGGCTGGGTGCAGAGGGGACGAGCGCACGCGTTCACGCGTTCGTGCCCCCCCGCAGGGTGCGAGGTCTGGAACGGCAGGATCATCGTGCTGATCGGATCCGCTAGGATCTACGTTCTCCCCACTGAGATTTTCCACCCAAGGAGTCGCAACACATGGGTAAGACCATCGGCATCGACCTCGGCACGACGAACTCGTGCATGGCGGTGCTCGAGGGCGG
>JBBQBV010000065.1:0-19214 GCA_038318085.1 Solirubrobacterales bacterium | reverse complement strand
GCACCAGCGCTTCGAGCGCGAGATCGTGCAGGCGCAGTGGCGTGAGTCCGGCGACCTGCTGGAGTTCTGGATCGAGGCCGACGCGTTCCTGCGCCACATGAACCGAGTTCTCGTGGGGACGATGCTCGAGGTGGCCCGCGGGCGGCGGACGGTCGCTGACTTTACGCAGCTGCTGGAGGGTGCGCCTCGCAGCCGGGCTGGAGACACCGCCCCGCCCCAGGGCCTGTACCTCGCCTCGGTGTCATACCCAGCTTAAGGATCCGGCGGCACGTCGGCGATCTGATCGAAGGCCAGGCCGCTCGAGCCCTCGCCGCGCCCGGTTTGCCGGCGCGCACCGAGCCAGACCGCTACGCGCCCGCCGTACCAGCGCGTACGCTGGTAGCTCTGGCTAACCTCAGTGCCCGCCCGGGTCACCTCCTCCTCGTGCACGACGTAGCCGGCACGGGTCGCCCCGTCCATCCCCTCGCGCATCAGCGTGGTGCGCGGGCGGACCGGCAGTGGTGGGTCGGGTGCAGCCGCGCCCTCCACCAGTCGCGGCACCGCCGCCCGCTGCAGCTGGATCTCGCGGTTGTCGGCCGGGACGTGCACCGGGACGAACGGGATCCAGTTCTCCGGCACGGACGTCATGACTCGGTAGCGGATGTCGGCGACCCGGCCGATCGGGCCCGCGGTGACCTCGCCCGCCAGGCGCTGGTGGTAGGCGAACGTCTCCCGCGCCGCCTCGAGGCCGCGCTTGCTCGCGCCGCTGGCCAGCGGGACCGTCCGCTCCACGGCCCAGACCATGTTGCTGGTCTCGTCGCGCAGCAGCGTGACGTCCTCGAGCTCGGCGCCCGCCTGGATCTTGGGGACCACCGGCGGGAGGAAGAGGGTCGTGTCGGCCGCGGCCTCCGGGTCATGCTTGCTGCGGACGCTGACCCCGAACATGTCCCACCGCTGCCAGTCGTCGTCGACGCCGGCACCCGCCGGCTCGATCCAGGTGCGCTCGCCGAAGACGTTCGTGACCGCGATCCCGCGCACTTCGGCGATCGAGCCCAGCGGCAGGTCCGCCGGGATGACGAACCAGTCGTTAGCGTAGACGAGCGCGAACTCGAGGAACATGAGCTTGGCGATGTCGGTGGTCGCGGCGTCGATGTCGCCGAAGTTCGTACGCCGGTCCTCGAACGCCCACCAGCGCGTGTTGGGCATGCCCTCGAAGGAGACGGCGGTCGGCATCAGCGTCCGCGGCTCTTCGGTGACGGGCACCGGCGCGGCCGGGTCGGCGGGCGCGCCGGGCCCGAGGTCGTCCTCGTCGCGATCGATGTCGAAGGACCACCAGTCGAGGTGGCCGCCGTGGTACTCCTCGGCGACGTACACCGCGTCGCCGCCCTCGCGCTTCGGCGCCGAGCAGGCGAAGCCATACTCCAGCCGCTGCGGATCCCAGGCGTCGGTCTCGGGCGTGGCCGGCGGGACGATCGTGCGGGCAAACCACGCCCGGAAGCGCTCCGCGCAGCTATCGAGCGCCGTCTTCTGCGCTGCGCTCAGGCCGGCCAGCCCGTCGTGGGCGTGGTGGCCGGGGTTCGCCTCCAGGTGGGCGAGCAGGGCGCCGCCGTCCATCACCCGTCCGGCGACCGCCGCGAAGGCCTGCCAGACCTCGGGATGGGCGGCGCGGTCGGCGTCCACCGCCGCCTCGGGATCCGGTGCCGTGACGGGGTAGGCGGCGATGTAGGCGTCCGCGAAGTCCCCGACGCCGCCCGCCAGCTTGAGCCAGTAGCGGCCCATGGCCAGACGCAGGTCGAGCGAGAGGATGCGGCCGACGCGCCCCAGCGGCGCCGGCCGCCGCTCCACCCGCGCCTCGAGCGGGAGCGGATCGGCGAAGTCCTCGGACGGGTGCCCGCCGGGCCGGTAGCGCGTCAGCTCGCTGCGGGCGAGGGATACCTTGGCCAGCAGCGGCGACCCGGCGTCGTCGCCCTCGAACTCTCCGATCTGCCACTGGCGCGTGAGCATCCACAGCGCATCGCGGACCTCGGCCTTCAGCGCGCGCCCGAAGGCGCGCGTCCGCGGCCGTCCCTCGAGCCGGTTGAAGACCGTGACCGTCGGGAACGCGCGCTCGGCGAGCACCGTGCGGAGGTCGTCGAAACGCCCGTCAGGCATTCCTGACCGCCGCGAAGACATCGTTGTTGGTGGCCAGCGCCAGGGCAATGCTCAGGCCGTGGCGCGTCACGGCCGTGATCGTGGCCGGCAGGAAGCGCGCGTATGCCGTGGCGTCCACCTGCGCCGGCTCAACTCCCCGCTGGCGCGCGAGACGCAGGGTGTCCGGCAGCGTTTGGAGCAGGTCCTCCCACTGCCATTCCCCGTTCCACGTCGCCGGCGTGACCAGCAGCATCGCCTGCGGCGGCTCGGAGTTGGGCTGGTCGAAGTTGAGTGCGATGCCGGTGGAGGCGGTGCGGCCGGGAATCACCTCGGTCCACTCGTCGAGCAGCAGCCCGCACTGCGCGCCGGCGGGGTTGAAGGCGGCGGTGTAGGCGGCCGTGTAGAGGAGCCGCTCGCCGTCGATCACCTGGTCCGGCGGGTACTCCAGGGCCAGCCAGCGCTCGCCGGCGCGGTGGGGGAGCTGGATGGGCGTCAGCTCGGGCTCGGTGCGGCCGAATGCCTGCGCGAGGATCCCGACCTGCTCGACGTGCGCGAGCTGGCCACGGACGCGTGCGGCCCCGGAGAGCCACTCGTCGACCGGGAAGTCGATGGCGGTGTTCTCCTTCAGGTAGCGCAGCAGGTCGCCGCTGCCCGTCTCGGCCAGCGCCTGCTGCCACTCATCGCCTTGAGCTGTGTCGAGCGTGAACTCCGCGATGACGGTGGAGTTCTCGCCGAGCAGCGCCTCCGCCGCCTGGCGCATGGCGGCCAGTCGGGCCGGAGCCTCGGCCGCCGCATCGTGCGCGGTGAGCGTGTCCTCGGCGGTCTTCACCCGTTCGGCCACCCGATCATGCAGCGAGGCGACGGCGGCGGCCAGGCTGATGGCGAAGGCCACGACCGCGTCCGGGTCGGTAGGGAGGTCTGCGCCGTCGAACGGCGCCAGCACCCCGATGGCCTCAACGGCGGCGATCAGGCCGCTGACCGTGCCCGTCGCCCCGTCGGCGATCGCGACCAGCTCGTCGCGTCGCGCCGCGAACGCCGCGCGCTTGGCGGTGAGGGCGGCGCGACCGGCTGCGGGGGTCGCCGGCGGCGGATCGAGAACAATGCTGATCGCGCTCTCGATCGTCGCCAGCCGGCGGAGCCGCTCGTCATCCGGCGTCGCCGCCGGAAGCGCGTCGTAGGCGGACAGCTGGGTGTCGATCCCGGCGAGGCGCACCGCCCAGGCCTCGGCCTTCTCGCGCAGCGCGGTGACCAGCTGCGCGTAGTGATCGCGACGCCAGGCGAGCGCGAAGCCCCAGCCGCTGCCCGGCACGCCGAGTCGCGCGCCGCGCTCGAGCAGCGCCACGGCCTCTGCCACCAGGCCGTCGATCCCGCTGACGATGGCGGCGTCCGCTGTAGGGAGGGCAAACGCACCGGCGTCCGTCCGCAGCGCCGTCGCCGTCGCGAGCACGGCCGCGATGCGGGCGCGGTCGACGCTCGCCGCCGCGTCCATCTGGTCACTGGCGACACCGGGCGGCGCGACGTCGGATGCGCGCAGCGGGCGCGCGGCGCCGACGAGCGCGCGGGTGTGCGCGATCAGCGGCGCCGCCTCGAACACGCTGACCTGGCCCGGCCCGGTCTCCATGTAGGCGATCCGCAACCAGGCGTCGGGACGCGGCGTGCGCGCAGCGAGCGCGTGCGTGAGGACGCGGTCGTCGAGTTCGGTCATGGCCTGGTCGTCCGCCGTGCGCACCAGCGCCAGCAGGTCCAGCGGCTGCAGGCCGAGCTGCGCCATGGTGACGACCTCGGACTCCGCGGCGCCGGTGACGGGGTCCGTCCAGTGGGCGCGGCAGGCGATGGCGCCCGGCGCGGGAAGGACGTCGGCAAGCCACGCGTTGAGTGCCGGCTCGGCCACGCTGCGCGGCGTCGCACCGGCCGGCGCGCCGAGGCCAGGCCGCAGCTGCAGGCCGACCCGGTGCGTGAGCACCTGCCCGGTCGACGGCGTGCGGACCACGTCCGGGTCGGGCGGATGGTGCCCGCCCGAGTACGCGGCCAGGGTCGCGCCGACGCGGTCGAAGTTCCCCTGGGCGGCCTGGTGCACGCCCTCGGCGAGCGCGAGGTCGGCGACGGCGTCGCGGACGTCGCGCAGGCGGTCGACCGCGGCGGCGATCGCGCCCGCCTGACCCGTGCTCGCGGCGGGCAGGTCGGCGAGGCCGAACGGATACGTCGTGTGGCCGGTGCGCTGGACGTGCTCGGCCAGGGTGAGGCCGTTGACCACATTGCGCGCCTCGAGCTGGTCGATCGTGGCGGCCGCCACTGCTGGATCGGTCGCGGTCCGCTTGAGCTTGCGGGCGTGTAGTGGGAATGCCTTGCGCAGCGCGTAGACGAAGCTGTCGACCTCGGCGACGGCGTGACTGTCGTGAAGGTCGCGCTCGACCCGGTAGCCGAGCAGAGCGGCCAGGCTCTGGCCGTTGCGCATCCCCTCGAGGACGTCGAGAGCGAGGCGCACGCGCTCGGAGGAGAGATTGACCGCCATCGCCCCGGGGTCGGCGCGCGACGCATTGGCCATGTACCCGCTGCGCAGCACGGCGGCGGTGACAGCGTGGTTGAGGGACGGCGCGTGGATGTAGCCGCCGTTCGAGCTGTCGCGCAGCAGCGGCAGGTCCTGCGGGCGCTTGAAGACCTCGGCCAGCTCGGGCTCGAGCTCGACCTCCTCGAGTGTGCGGGGCTCGGGCCGCACGTTCTCGAGCCATCCGTACGCGCCGAGGTGGATGCCGGGCCGGGCCGCCTGGGCGCCAGGGCCGTTGCCGCGCATGTGCTCGAGCTGGAGCGCGACAAAGCCGAGCCGCCAGGCGTCGAAGCGGTAGCTCACGGTGTCGATGTGCTCGGCGAGGGCGCGCTCGAGCCGGGCGGTGGTGGCCTGCGAGAGGTACTTGAGCGCCTGGACCTGCTCCCGTAGCCCCTGGGTCTCGGATGCCCCGAACAGCGACGCGGCGACGTGCTCTGCGACGGTCAGCGTCCCGGGACCGCCGACCGTCGCGGCCTGCCTGTAAAGCGGCGCGAACCGGCTCTCGCTGCTGCCATGCGTCTGCACGTGGATGAAGGGCGGCTCGACGCGCAGCGCGGCCAGCACGGCATCGGACACGCCGTGGCTGCGGTGGAACTCGTAGCTCGCGTCGGCGTAGCCAAGCAGGACGGCGTGGCGGGCAAGCAGGTAGAGCAGCGCGCTCGGCGGGCCGTCCGGGAAGCCGCGCTCTAGGCGTACCGCCTCGAGCGAGTCCTCGGCGGCGCCGACCAGCCAGTTCAGGTAGTCGGTCCCGTCCTCGGTCCACACCCGGATGCGTTCGGTCTCCGACAGCGGCCGGTCGTCGACGATCGGGCCCTTCAGCGCGCCCTGGCTGCCGTAGAAGTACTTCTCCAGCAGGTCGACCTTGCCGTCGCCCTGGGAGCCGAGCCGGCGCAGCAGCTCGAACGCGGGGGCGTCCAGCGCCGACTTGAGCAGGTTTCCCAGGAAGGAGCCGGCCAGGCCGGTCAGGTTGAGCCGGTTGAACAGCAGGTCGAGGCTCTCCGCGTAGCGGTAGTGGAACTCGACCGAGCTCGGGTGCAGGCCGAGGATGCCGAGCAGCGTCTCGTGCGCGTCCACGCCCTCGCGGCCGACGGTCGGGACCTTATCCGCGAGTGCCGCCCAGTCCGCGTCGACCACCTGCGACATCTCGAACAGCCGCGGAAGGAAGTCGCGCTGCTGCCAGCCGCGCCCGAGCTCGCGCCGGCGCTCGACCCAGCGGACGCGCGAGAACGCGGTCGTGGCCAGGATGCCGTAGGGCTGGTCGCCGATCCGCAGCGCGGGCACGGCGCCCCGGCCGGAGACGTAGCGGGTGAAGAACCGCCGCGTGTCGGCGATCGTCTCCTGGCTGACGACGCCGTGCAGCATCGTCGCGAGCAGGTAGCCGAGCGTCGCCGGCCACAGCAAAGTTTGCATGGCCCGCACGTCGCGCTGGTCGAAGCCGTCGGCGTGGCGCAGGCCGGCCACCGCGTCGGTGGCGAGCCCGAGCGCCTCGGCCAGCCACTGCCCGTCGGGCCGGGCGGCGGGGTCGGCCTCGGTCGTGAAGGCGGCCCGTCCGGCGCGGTCGTCGAAGCTCGCGTCGGGGTCGTCGTCGCGGCTGTAGCCGCTGCCGGCGGCCTCGGTGTTGTTGGTCGGCGCGCCCTGCGGGAGCAGCGCCAGCCCGTTGCGGCCGTGGCGGTGGTCGGAAAGCAGGGCCTCCAGCTCGTGCTGGGACTCCTCCGGGTCGGAGGTCAGGCGCGCGCCGAGGACGTACAGCCGGTCGAAGCCGGCCTTGGCCTGGGCCGCGGTGAGCCGGACCGCGAACGCGAGGCCGATCCGCTTGGCCTCCGTGAAGTCGGCGAGCCACAGCAGCTCGTCGGGCATCTTCAGGTCCCCGTCGAGCTGCTGCAGCTGCTCGCCGGCCGGTGCCGACGGGTCCGGTCCGACGAACAACGGTGAAGGGATCGGCTCGCCGAGGAACTCCTCGCGCTGGTCGCCGGTCTCGAGAACCAGCATGAGGCGCTCGGGCAGCAACTCGACGCGGGGCGCGTTGGTCCAGGACTGGTCCTTGGCACCGGCGACCGGTGCGACGACCAGAAACGCCACCGTGCACGGGTTCGTGGCGTGCGTCCCTCCCGGCGCCGGGGGGTCCGCGAGGTTGAACGGCAGCGTGACGGCGGCGAGGTCCTCCGCACCGGCGCCGACCGCCGTGTGCAGGGCGGCCAGAGCGGCGTCACGCGCGTCGGCGTCGTCCGCCGCTCGCCAGCGCGCCTTCCAGTACGTGGTGAGGGCCGTGCGTTCCGCGGGGGATAGCGGCGCGTCGGTGGTCACGACGAGGATCACCTCAGCGTCGCTGGAGCGCACGGGTCGCTCGCCCGGGTTCGCGGGCGGGAAGGCGTCGACCAGCCAGCCGGCGCGGCCGGACCCGTGGCTGGCCACCAGCGAGCGCCACGCGGCGCGCTCGCCGGCCTCAGCACTGCCGGCGCGCCAGACCTGCCGCCAGTAGGCGCGCAGGTTGGCGAGCTCGTTCTCCGACGGCACCGCCTCGAAGGAGTTGATCAGGCAGCGGTCGGGGAAGACGCGGACCCAGAGCTCGTGCCGGGGCGCCCGCTCGCCGGGCTCGGTCACCGCCTTGAAGCGCGTCTCGATCCGCAGCGGCAGCAGCAGGAACGGGATGTCGTCGTCCAAGCGCTCGAGCGCCAAGCGCGGGTCGGCGAAGACGGCGAACTCCGCCAGCGCGAGTGTGGCCGACTCCGACGCAGTCGCGTGCGCCTCCCGCGCCGCAGCCAGGTGCTCGCGGGCGGTGTCGGCCGGCTCGCCGGCCCGGTCCGCGCTGCGCAGCTCGATCCGGGCGACGGTGCGCTGGGCGCGTGAAGCCGCCTCCTGCTCGCGGGCTGCACGCAGCGCGGCGCGGGTGGTGTCGAAGTCGCTCATCGCTCCGGCAGCATCTCGTGGGCGTGGATAGCCACCAGCACGGGCGCCTGATAGAGCACATAGGCCCAGCGTGCGGAGCTGCGGGCGGCGCCGACGACCTTCACGTCATCGGCGTGTTGCTCGTCCTTCTCGTGGTCGTCCGGCCCGAGGCCGGCGAGCGTGATCGTGCCGAGCAAGTCGGGCGTCAGGCACTTGCCGGCGGTGACCGCTGTGTCCGGCCAGGCGAGGTCGTTGACCGTCTGGATGGGCCCGGTCCGGGAGGTGTCGAGCCCGAAGCGGGGCTCGCCCGGGCGCTCCTTGATGCAGAAGAACCAGCCGGGCTTGGGTGGGCTCGCGGTGAGGTCGCCGCGCGCTTCCACGACCGTCAGGTCGAAGCCGAAGAAGGTGATGTCGGGCGACACCCGGGCCTCGTAGAGCGGCGTGCGAACCTTCGCGAACGGCGGGTCGGCCTCCTCGGCGGGGCTCAGGTCCGCGAGCTCGCGCTCCGCGGTCGGGTCGAAGATCGCGCCTGGCCATTGGGCCTTGTGCGCGTAGATGACCGCGTTGGGGTAGCGCTTGAGCAGCTCGCCGCGGATGACGAGGACCGCCTCCTCCTCGTTGTAGCCCGGCCGCTCGCGGTTGTCGTGGTCGCCGAGCTTGGAGCGCCGCGGCCAGCGGTGCAGCTCGGGGATGTCGCGCAGCTTCTCCTTGAGTGCCTCGGGGCCGAGGTGCTCGGGGTTCAATGCGTCGTTTGACTCCCAGAACTGGCGGAACGGCGTTCCGCGCTGGTCCGTCGGATACTCGCGCCAGAGCAGCTCGCGCGACATCTCGTGGTTGAGGCCGACCATGTAGGCCTCGATGAAGCGCTGGTTGGTCTCCAGCAGCGTCACCGAGTCCGGCTTGAGCAGGTTGAGGTTGGGCAGGAACAGCTCGTCGGAGATCTCGCGCAACGGCCGGTACATCGGCGTGTCGATGCGCGGGTAGTGCATCACCTCGCCGAAGTCCTCCACCAGCCCAGCGATCAGATGCGCGGGCAGCCGGATGGCGTGCAGCGTCCGCTCTCGGATCGTCGTGACCGGGTCGAGTGCGACGATCGCGGCCTTGGCCAGCCCCGCAATACCCGCCGGGCGCACGGCGGGCTCGGCGCCGGTCTTCGTGCTCGCCCCGAACACCGCTCCCCAGTCATCGAGCGCGGCGTTGAAGCGATCGACGACGCGCTGGTCGCGGAAGTCGATCGTGACGACCCTGCCTGCCGCTTCCGACGACGCGTCCGCCCCCGAGGATCCGGCGGCTGCCTTCGGCCGGCCCCGCGCACGAAGCCACGCGGCCAGTGCCTCCAGGCGTTCGGCGACTCGCGCGGCGCCCAGCGCGCGGGCCACCCGGGCCAGCCGCAACAGGACCGCGGCGAGCCACAGCAGCCACCTGTGCCACGCGGGCTCTGTCGCGAAGCTCGCGTCGGGCTCGCGCTGCGGCGGCTCGGTCCCGGTCGCCTCGGCGACCTTCTCCACGGTGACCAGACCGAGCGGCGTGACCTTCGGAGGCGCCGCGCTCACCTCACCGGCGTCGACCCGCGCGAGCAGGCCCGCGGGGGTGATCCGGTCGTTGAACGGCAGCCGGCGCATCAGCCGGCCGCCCGGGCGCGTCGCCCGGCGCATCGCCACCGACGTCAGCGCAGGGTCGACCGGGCTGCCGGCCAGCCGGTGCATGACCGTCGCGCCGGCGGTGACGATGTGGCCGTGCGCCGGGGCCGTGAGGGCGAGCGCCTTCGCCGGCTCGGCGGTGCCCAGCCTCTCCAGCCGTCCAGCGTGCCAGCTCGTGGCGGCGAACTGGGCCAGCTGGGCCAGCCGGATACGGCGGTTGGCGGCGAGCACGTCGCCGATCTGGTCCCAGGCGGCCTGCATGTAGGCCTCCTGGTTGGTCTGCACCACGCGGGTCCCGAACCCGGCGGCGACGCGGTGGCGCGGGTCGAGGTTGAGCTCGTGCACCCAGTTGTCGTCTGGATCGACCGCGGTGCCGTCGCGAGCGGCGAGCAGGCGCTGCGTGAGAGCGTGCCAGCGGCCGTAGAGCGGGGCGGTGATGAGCGGGTCAGGGTCGCCCTGCACAGCGAGCCCGAGCCCGCTGTCCTGGTTGGCCGTCGCGGCCGGCGCCGTGGCGTAGTCGTCGGGGAGATTGACAAAGCTTGCGAGCTTCTGCTGGAACGGCTGCGGGTAGTCACGCGGGGCGGGCGGCCGGTGCGCCCACTGGTCGAAGCGGTCGAAGGCCGCCAGCTCCAGCGGCGTGTAGCTCGAGCGCGGGAAGCGCAGCGCGCCGCCCAGCTTGAGGATGCCGCCGAGCTCCGCTTCGTCGATGCCGGGCAGGTTGGCCCCCGGGTCGCGCACGTCCATGGGCCGAACGCCGATGCGTTTGTCCGCCACGCCGGGCTTGAGCAGCCGCACGAGGTCCTCGAAGCTTCCCTCCCCGCCCGTGCGGAAGTACCAGCGGTGATAGACGGGCAGGGACGCCGCCTCCGGCCTGTCGGGGTACGGCGCCCAGGCCGAGCTCGTGGCGTTGATCGGCGCCCCGGCCGGGGCGGTCAGGGCCAGGCCGGCGAGGCGCCCGGTCTCGAAGGCGGGGACGACGAACGCGTGGTAGGCCTTCCCGGGCTCCAGGCGCCGCGGGCAGACGAGGCGCGAGTAGGCCACGTCGCGGTTGGCGGCCAGCGCGCTGCGCAGCCGCCCCGTCACCGCCGCCATGTCGGTGGAGACGAACTCGGCGTCGGAGGCGGCCAGCGCCGTGTTCACGTGGACGTGCGCCCACGCCCACAGCCCCTCGGGCGCCGGCAGGCCCGCGCTGTCGAGGACGCTGATCGCCGGCAGCGGGGCGGCGCCGACGACGCCCAGGTCCTTGAACTCCTTCTCGGCTTCGAGCACGATCAGCGCGATCCACGGGCGCAGCTTGAGGCCGTTGGGTGCCGCGGGCGTGTAGCGCCACGGGAAGTCCTCGTCGTAGAACTCGACGTGGGCGAGGTAGTTGGGTTCGTAGTTGGTGATCCAGTCGCGCGGCTCGCTGCGCACGATCGCCCGAGCCTCGATGCCCACCACGTCGCCCGGCCCGTAGAGGGCGACGTCGCGCGCCACGGGTCGCGTCTGCGTCGTCCCGCCGGCGACGGGCTGTCCTGCGACCTCGAGCTCCACGTGCACCGAGGCGCGGTCCTGGATCGCAGCGCCGTCGGGCTGCGTGATCTGGCCGGCCAGCCCACCGCGCAGCCAGGGCAGGAACGAGTACGTGCCGAGGGGCCTCATGCGACCGCCTCGTAGGCGGGGACGACGTGCATGGCCCCCGCGAGGCTCGGGTCGGAGGCGAGCCGGCCGGCGAGGTGCTCCTGGGCCATCGCCTCGCTGGCGAAGCTGGCCACCAGCCCGTTGTCGGCCTGGGACACCACGGCGTAGGCGTCGGCCTCGATCCGAATCTTCTCCTTGAAGGGCTTGACCAGCTCCTCCTGGTGCTGGGAGAGCGACGACTTCGCCACGGCGGCGCCGGCGAGGAACTGCGAGAACAGCACGAGCCCGAAGCTCTTGAACCGGCGTCGCCGGGTCCCCGCGGTGTCGATGGTGACGACCTCGTAGCGGTCGACGCGCTTGATGGTCGTGCTGGAGCGCAGGTCGTCGCCCTTGGCGGAGATCTCGATGCCGGCGTGGGCCTTCTGGTAGGCCGGCTTGGCCAGCCGCCCGGCGTCGTCGAAGTCCTGGAACTGCGCGGGGGCGAAGGACTCCTCGAGGTCGGCCCGCTTCGTCAGCTCACCGCTCTTGACCGTCAGGGCGACGCGCTTGACGTCGGCCGCCTTGCGGCTCCCGACGTGCTGAATCGTCAGGTCCAGCGGCACCGCTCGCTGGCTCACGCGCAGGGTCCCGACCGGGTGCAGGACGAGCTCGTGGGCCTCGGGATCGATCTTGCGCAGCGACACCCCCTGCGAGCTGCCGGCCGGAAGCTGGGCGCGCCAGCTCTCGGACTTGTCGTACTCCGCGCCGAGCAGCGGCATGACGTCGATCGCCGGCAGCGACGTGTCCTTGTCGTCACCCCAGGTGATGTCGAAGTCCACCGAGATGTCCGGGAAGATCGGGATCTCGATCGACCCCCAGCCCTGGGCCCGCCACGGCGTCGGCCCAGAGAGCTCGAGGCGCAGACTGACGCTGAACAGCCCGACCCCGAACACCTTCACCGACACGGAAGCCGAGATCGTGACGACGAAGTGGAAGGGCGAGAACTGGATCAGCGCGTCGAAGGCCAGGTGTCCGGAGATGCCGAAGTCGTCGACGCCGTAGAGCAGCTCGGCGCGCGCGCCGAACTGCACGGTGTTGGTGGTGACGGCGAAGTAGCCCTCGACGCGGATGCGCTCCAGCGGCACGTTGAGGATGTCGATCGCGATCCGCTTCGGCGTCGGGACCGGGAGCGGCGGCGGATTGAACGACGGGTGGAAGCCGCCGATGCTCAACACGAACGTGGCGTCGTCGCCGAAGGCCGCGAGCACGGCCATCTCGCCCTCGATCGTCATCGTGAGGATGTGCGAGTCATAGAGCGCGGCGAAGAAGTAGACGCGCTTGCGGTCGAACTCGATCGCGCCGGCGAAGTTGACCTGCAGCTTGAGGATCGCGACGTCGTCCGCCGGCAGGGCGACCTTGAGCACGCCCAGGATGGCGATGTTGCCGGGGATCTCGATGATCACGCCGAGCGCGAGGCTGACCAGCGTCGGCGTGCCCCAGCCCAGCTTGGCCATCGGCCCGATCACGAACGTGCCGTCATGCGGCGGGAAGAACGTCCGCAGGTCGCTGATGATCCGCTGGGCGTTGGCGACGACGTCGCGCGGGAACATCACGCTCTCGATCGCGTTGGAGCGCACGCCCTCCATCAGCGGCTGCAGGGCCATCGAGCGGTTGAGGCCGAGGACGCCGCCGACGGCGAGCAGCGTGAAGCCGAAGCCGAGCTGGATGCCGGTCCCGAACTCCGCTGTGATGACGATCACAAGCGAGAACCCGTCGGACCCGTCGGGCTTCTTCGTGGTGATCAGCCCGATCGCCCGCAGCGCGACGATGCCGGCGAAGTCGAGCTCGAGCGCGCCCGCGTACTCTCCGCGCTCGGGATCGATGGAGAGGAAGCCACCGCCGGAGACCGGGCCGGCGTCGACCGCCAGCCCGACCCCGGTGGGCGCCTTGAACGCGAAGCTCAGGTCGACCGGGCCGAGGTTGCCCCCCCCGCCCGGCGGAAGCCCGATCCGGACGATCGCGCCGATCCGCTCCACGACGGCCGTGAGCGGGCCGAGGTGCGCGGCGAAGCTGACGGACACCTCGGTTGGGAGCGCTCCCGGCGCGATCGCGGTGCGCAGGAACAGCGCGGTGACATCGACCGGCCCGACCGAGACGTGGGCCGGAATCTGGATCTCGAGGCCTGCGCTGCCCTGGAGCCGCAGGCCCTTCGACGGCGCCCACTGCGCCGCCAGGTCGAAGTTGGACTCGATCTTGCCCCCGCCGGTGAGGGTCTTGACGAAGCCGTCACCGCTGTCGAGGTCGATCACCACGTGGCCGCCCTCGAGCGCGGCCTGCGCGGTCGGCTCGATCGTGAGCGGCGCGCTCGTGGATCCGCTGACGCCGACGCCGCCACTGGCGAAGAAGCGCGTGAGCTCGAGGCGCGAACCCTGCGCCTGGCCCAGCAGCAGCAGCGTCGAGCCGGGCTTGGACGCCTCGATGCCGGCGGTGACCTGGCCGCTGATCGCCCCGCTGGGCGGCGTCAGCGTCACCTGCAGCGGCGCCTGGATGGTCGCCTCCAGGCCGGCGTCGAAGCGCGCCTTGGCGTCCACCTTCAGTGACCACGGTCCGCCGAGGCGGTAGGCGAGGGAGACGTCCTGCGCCGCCGGTAGGCGCAGGCGGGCCGACAGGCCGGTCCCGGCGACCGCCAGCCGGAGCAGGTAGGCGTCCAACACCGGCGGCTGGCCGGGCGGGGTGAGCAGCGCGTACGGCAGGCCGGCGTCCTCGAGATAGGACGTGATGCGCGGCCACAGCAGCGATCCGTCGAAGCCGGGGGCGCCGAGACCCGTCGTGGTGCGCACGTAGCCGCCGGGATCGGTGATGAGCATCAGCAGCCGGTCGACATACAGGCCGCGGCGAACGAACGGCGGCCGGGTCGGGTCTCCGCTCACGCTCGGCACGCTGACCTCGTCGATGACGCCCGCGAGCCGCAGGCCGGCGAACAGGTCTGGGTTGCGGGCCTTCACGTGGTCGGCGAGGACCCGCTCCACGAGGCGGCCGGGGAGCGCGGCGACCTCCGGGTTGGTACCGCTAGGGCCGGCGGGGATCGCGCCGCCGAGCGAGGGGCCGAGCGCGCCGATCGCGGTCAACGCCTGGGCCAGCGCGTTGACCGTGGCAATGCCCTCGGCAACGATCCGGGCGCCGTCCTCGTCATGGATGGCCGCGGTCAGGCGTGTGAGCTCGGTGCCCACACCGGCGGCCTTGACGGCCACGGCGGACAACGCGCCGGCGGCGCCGCCGAGCCCGGCCGGCACGCCGATGCCCAGCTCCTGCAGGAACGCCTCCGCATTGCCGGGAGCGAGCTGGTGCTCGAGGGGGGCGAGGGCTGCGGACAGCTCGCGAGCGAGCAGCTCGAGCGTGCCGGGCCGGTCCGCCATCTCAGCCCGCCAGCGGAAGGTCGTCGAGGCGCGCGCCCGGCAGGGCGAGCACGAACGCGCGGTAGCGCGTGATGTCGGCGCGCAGCGCGGGGCTGCCGACGCGCTCGAGGGCGTCGAGCAGTCGCTCGAGCCCGGCGGCGAGCGGGCGACCGCCGAGCGTCGCCGGGAGCGGCCGCGTGGGCGCCGTCGAGTCATAGAGCAGCAGTCGAACCAGCTCCGGGCCGTGCATCCGCTGCCAGGCGAGCGCGGTCCGGCGGTCGGCGTCGAGCAGCCGCATGACCTCGTCGACGTGCGCGCTGACGAGCGCCGCGCCGAGCTGGGCGGCGGGCGCGTCGACCAGCCGGTCCTGGACCGCGCGCAGCCGCTCGGGCCGGGAGAGGAAGGCGGCCGGGTAGGCGGGAACCGGGAGGAGCAGGGGCTCGGCGACCTGGACGAGATGCAGGTGCCGGGCGCTGGCGTGCGGCGTGACCGCCAGGCACGCCTTCTCGGCGTCGATGCGCCCGGCGCCCCAGCTGTCGGCGGGCGTCGGGACCGCGGGCCCGCCCCCCGGCGGCCGGCAGGTGGCCACGAGCGTGCTCCGGAGCTGCTGGAACGTGAGCTCGCGGTTGCGCTGCAGCATCAGCGCGACGACGCCCGTCACGTGCGGCGCCGCCATGCTGGTGCCGTCCAGCGAGATGTAGAAGTCCGTGCAGCACGCGCAGCAGCAGCCTTCGCCGGAGCAGCAGCCGATGGTCGCGACACCGGCCTTCGGGGCCAGGATGCCGACCCCCGGTGCCGAGAGGTCCGGCTTGTGGCGCCCGTCGAGCGTCGGCCCGCGGCTCGAGGACTCGGCGAGCGTCGCGTCGCGCCGGTCATACGAGCCGACCGTGACCACGTTCCTCCCGGTGCCGGGCGACGTGAGCGTCCCCGTGGAGACCTGGTCGGCGAACGCGAAGCGCGGATGTGGGTCAGTCTTGTCGAGCCCGATCCAGCCGTCGAGGTCGGTGGCGTTGGCCGTGGTCTCGGTGAAGGTGAGCTTCCAGGGCCCGGCCTGGATCGCACCCCCTGCGGGGGGGTCGATCCGGATGGAGATGAAGTGCCGGTTGTTCTGCGTCGCATTGCGCCCGGAGACCACGGTCACGGCGCTGCCGGCGAGAACGGGGGCCGGCGTCGGGCTGGCCGAGCCCGCGACGACGACCGGCAGCGACGTTCCGCCGGGCTCGGCGATCTGGCAGTCGACCTTGGCGGGGTCGCCCGGGTTGCCGTACCAGAACACGATCTTGTTGGTCTTCTTGTCTTGGGTGGCGATGTGCAGGTCGAGGGTCACCGAGGGCGCCGCCGGCGTCAGCCGCTTGTGGCAGTGCAGCCCGCCGCCGCGGTAGACGGGGTTCAGGTTCGGGTCCAGCGGGTCGACGCGCTGACCGTCGTTGCCGGCCGAGCAGACGACGGCGCGGCCCTTGAGCGGCGTGCCGGCCTTGTCCGTGAGCAGCTCGTCGAGCGCGAGGTCGAGGTGGTCCGTCCCGTCGTGGGCCGCAAGGGCGCCGCCGAGGCTGAGATTCACCACCGCCGCCTTGGCCGGGCTGAACGTGGCGGCGGTGTCCGTGTCCCGGTTGAACGGGGCGGCCATGTCGAGGATGTGCTTGGTCCCCCGTATGATCCCGGTGTTGTCGAATGACGTCTTGACCATCATCAGGTCAGCGGCCGGCGCCACCCCCACGAAGACGTCGGAGCCGTGGCAGCTGCCGGCCTGGCTGCCGTCGCCGCCGGCGGTGCCCAGCACATGGGTGCCGTGGCGTTCGGTGTCCTGGCTCGCGAACGGCTTGTCCGGCGTGTTCAGGGCGGCATTGATCTGCTTCTCGCTGAAGAGCCGGCCGGACTCGATGCCCAGCGCGGCGGTGCCGAAGTTGACGTTGGACGCCGAGTGCATCGGGTCGATGGCCTTGTCCGCATAGCGCCCGACGAAGTCGATGACCACGGGCGACGCCGGGAGCGGGCCGCCCGTGACCGCGATGTCCGCCGGCGTGATGCCGCTGAACCCGGTGAGCGCAGCCGCGACCGCCGCAGCCATCGCGGTGGCGGGGATGCCGAAGATCGTCGTGGTGGGAGCCGGCGGTGCCGCGGGCAGGGCGAACGCCGGGGCCGTCCAGGACAGGTCGAAGTTCGCCCCGGCGAGCGGAGTACCGGTGATCGAGAGCGTGATGCGCGGCGCGGTCAGGTCGAGCAGCGACAGCAGCCGGGTCGTGCCGTTGGCCCGCCGGAAGTTGCGGTGGAAGATGTCTACGCCGGTGTCGACCACGCCGACGATCACACCCTGCCCGGTCAGCTGCAGCGGACTGGCGTGCGCGAGGTTCGCCTTGATGTCCGGGACGCTGTCCTTGAGCTCGGGCCCGCCCTGGTGATCGGCGCCGATGCTGACTACGTCGTCGCGCTCGGCTAGCTCGCCGATGCGCCCGAGCGTGATCGTCCCGATGGCGACGCGCCCCGCGACGAGCTCGACCTGCAACCCGGCCTCCGACAGGCCGTCAGCCGAGCCGCCGCAGTCGACCAGAACCTTGACGACGTGATCGGCATCGGGTGAGCCGGGCTCGAGGCCGTGGAGGCGCGCTGCCAGGACTGGGTCGAGCTTGCTGGTCAGGTCTGCCTTCGGGGCGCGTCACCTGTCCGCTGACGCCGCTGGGAACTTACACCAACCCTCGAAGCGATTGCAAGTTGTCAAATCATGGCTGCGACCGTGCCCTAAACGCGGTGATCACATCCCCGGCGGTGCGCAGCTGGAGGGCAAACGCGGTGGACGCCGGAAGGTCGATCCCGAGCTCGTCCTCCAGCGCGCCCAGGACCTCCATCACGGCGAGCGAGTCGGCGCCGAGGTCGTCGTACAGCGAGGCGCCGGGCACGACGCGGGCGGGGTCGACGTCGAGCGCCGCGGCGAGTGCGGCCACGATGACGTGCGCGACGTCCGTCATGCTGACGATGATCGTGCATTCCGCCCAGAGGAGCTTCGCCACCGTCCTGGCTGCCCGTGCGGCCGAACAGCCTCACGCGACGGCCTTCGTGTTCCGCGAGGGCGACGGCGAGGCCGCGCTCACCTACGGCGAGCTGCACCGCCGCGCGCTGGGTGTCGCCGCGTTGGTCGGCCACGGCGAGCGCGTGGTCGTGCTCTACCCGCCGGGCCTGGACTACGTCGCGGCGCTGTTCGGCTGCCTGCTCGCGGGCGCGGTGGCGGTGCCCGCCTACCCGCCGGTCCGCGGGGCCGATGCCGCGCGACTGCGCGCGGTTGTCGCCGACGCCGAGCCTCACGTCCTGCTCACCGCGCCGGGCTTCGGCGCCCAGGCCTGCGACGGGCTCGCCACCGCGGCGCGCCTCGTCGAGTGCGACCCGGCCACCGCGGCGCCGAGTGGCGCGGATGTGACCGGGCCGCAGCCGGGAGACCTCGCGCTCCTGCAGTACACGTCGGGCTCCACCGCCGAGCCGCGCGGGGTCCTGCTCACGCACGCGAACCTGCTGGCGAACTCGGCCGTCATCCGCCGCGCGTTCGGCCACACGCGCGCGAGCCGCGGCGTCATCTGGCTGCCGCCCTACCACGACATGGGCCTGATCGGCGGGGTGCTGCAGCCCGTCTTCGCCGGTTTCCCTTGCGTGCTGATGTCGCCGCTGGCGTTTATCCGGCGGCCACTGGGCTGGCTGCGCGCGATCTCCGACCACGGCGCGACGACCAGCGGCGGGCCGGACTTCGCCTACGCGTTGTGCGCGCGCCGCGCCCGTCCGCAGGACCTTGCGGGCCTCGACCTGTCCAGCTGGGAGGTCGCCTTCATCGGCGCCGAGCCGGTTCGAGCGGATACGCTGGCGGCCTTCACCGCGGCCTTCGCGAGCTGCGGCCTGCGCCCGGAGGCGCTGTATCCCTGCTACGGCCTGGCCGAGGCGACGCTGATGGTCACCGGCTCCGAGCGAGCGGTCCCGCCGCTGGTCCGGACCCGCGGCGGCCCGCGTCCACTGGTCGGGTGCGGCCGGCCGGACGCCGACCACCGTCTGCTGATCGTCGACCCGGACACGCGCGTACCGCTGCCAGACGGTGAGGTGGGCGAGATCTGGCTGAGCGGCTCGAGCGTCGCCACCGGGTACCGGAGGGGCGGTGAGGATACCTTCGGCGCGGTGCCGGCCCGCGGCGGCGGGCGCTACCTGCGCACGGGCGACCTCGGCTTCCTCGAGGCGGGCGAGCTCTTCGTCACCGGCCGGATCCGGGAGCTGATCGTGATCGCCGGCCGCAACCATCATCCACTCGACATCGAGCTCGCCTGCGAGGCGGCGAGCCCTGTCCTGCGCCCCGGGTGCGGCGCGGCGCTGGCCATCGAGCGGGACGGCGCCGAACGCGTGGCCGTCGTGTTCGAGGTCTCCGGGGGCGACGACGCCGAGACCATCATCGCGATCCGTCGCGCGGTAGCCACGGCGAGTGGCGCCCAGGCCGGAGCGGTCGCCCTGCTCGCCAGGGGGTCAATCCCGAGGACCTCGAGCGGGAAGGTCCAGCGCGGCCGCTGCCGGCGCCTGCTCTCTGCCGCCGCCGAGGGAGTCCTGGCCTACTGGGAGCTGCCCAGCAGCCAGCGACCTCCTCCGGAAATAGTCTTCGTTCAATGAAGGTCCTGCTCACCAACGACGACGGCATCGAGGCGGAGGGCCTGCAGGCACTGCGCCGCGCGCTGCTGGAGGTCCCCGACGTAGAGCTTGCCGTGATCGCCCCCGACGGCAACCGCTCGGCGACGGCGCGCTCGATCACCACGCGCCGCCCCATCTGGGTGGAGGAGGTCGACTTCGGCGACGGCACGGTCGGGTACGCGACGGACGGGACACCGGTCGACTGCGTGCGCTTCGCCGCGCTGGGGCTGGTCAACGACTTCCAGGCCGACGTCGTGGTCTCGGGCATCAACCACGGCTCCAACATGGGCGATGACATCACCTACTCGGGCACGGTGGCGGCGGCGCTCGAGGCGTTGGTCCTGGGACTTCCCGGGATCGCGGTCTCTCAGCAGTCCCGCGCCCGCGAGCTCG
>JBBQBV010000064.1:0-19378 GCA_038318085.1 Solirubrobacterales bacterium | reverse complement strand
CGAACGCCCTTGGGTCTCGGGCCGTGCCTTCGAGAAGCTCCTCATCGGTCAGGTGCTCGAACTCGTCCACAGTTCCCTCAAACGGACAGGGAGCACGACTGTGACAGCCGTCTCGGCGCAGGAGTCGCATCTCACCCTGGTCTCAATTGCATGTCCCCTCGATGTCCGCCCGTTCGCCCCCGCTCCGACGCTCGTCGCAGATGTGGCATCTATTGCATGCCGAATCTGCGGATGCCGGCGGCTCGAGCCCGAACTGAGCCTGCGACGACTCGAGCCACGACAACCCATCCGCCGGCCGCACGGATGGACCTCGCGCAGGTCCAGGCGCTTGGCGCCCAGCGAGCTTCCCGGCGCCGACCGTACCGCCGAGTTGCGGAACGCTCAGCCTTCGCGCTCGCGGACCGCGATCGTCACGCGCGCCAGGGCGCAGGGCCGGCTCTGGCCATCCTCGATCTCGACCTCCCAGACCCACGTGGTGCGCCCGCGGTGACGGGGGAGGGCGACGGCGGTGACGGTGTCGCCCGCGAAGACGGGACGCAGGAAGCTCGTGTGGTTCGAGAGGCCGGCCACGAACTTCTCCCTGTGGGTGCCGTGCATGGTGCCCAGCGACGCCAGCAGCTCGGCCATGGCGGCGAAGACCCCGCCGTGCACGAGGCCGAAGGCCTGGAGGTGCCGGTCGTCGATGGCGACGTGACCGCGCGCCTCGTCGCCGTCGGCATGGTCGAGCACGAGTCCGTAGAGGGCGTCGAAGCCCGTCAGGGGTTGGTTGCGTCCCTGCTGCGCCTCGGCCATGGCGCCGACCCTAGCCGCCCCAACCACTACGCTTCCGGACGCCGTGAGCCTCGACGCCCTAGCCCCCGATCAGCGTGCCGTGGTGCAGCTGGTTCTCCAGCAGGACCGCTCCTACGACGACCTCGCGGGGCTCCTGGGCATCACCACCGACGCGGTCCGCGAGCGCGCCCACCGCGGGCTGGAGCGCCTCGTGCCCGGTGAGGGGATCGACGCCGACGATCGCGCCGACGTCGCCGACTACCTACTCGGCCAGCAGTCGGTGTCCGGCCGTGAGGCGACACGCTCGCTGCTCGCCTCCTCCGAGCCCGCCCGCGCCTGGGCGATCGCCGTCTCGGCCAAGCTGGAGCGCATCGCCAGCGGCTCACTTCCCGAGGTGCCCGGCGGCGACGCCGCGCCCGACGCGTCCCCGGGGCTCGCCGGGGAGCCGGAGCCGCCGACAGAGCCGGAGCGCGCGGCGGAGCCCGAGCGCGCGGCGGAGCCCGAGCGCGCGGCGGAGCCCGAGCCCGCGGCGGAGCCCGAGCGCGCGACCGAGCCCGTCGAAGCCCCCGTCGACCCGGCCATCCCGGCCCGCGCCCGCCCGCGACCGAGCCCGGCCACCCCGGCCGCCCCCGCGCCGCTCGCCGGCGACGACGACGAGTCCGAGCCGCGAGGCGCGGCCGCGGAGGGCGCTGACGGAGCGTCACGCCCCCGCTCGAGCCTGGTCGGCGGCGGGCTGCTGATCGGCGGGCTGGCCGTCGTGCTGGTCGCGCTCGTCGTCTGGCTGGTCAACAAGGGCGGCGACGACAGCCCGTCCAAGACCACGAGCACCAGCACCTCCGGCCTGACCACGCCGACGCCGACGCCGGCCGCCTCGCCCGCCTTCCAGCAGGTCGGGGCGCTCGACCTCTCCGCGGCCGGCGGCGGCAGCGCCACCGGCAGGCTCACCCTCTACCTCTCCGCGCAGCAGCAGCTCGCCTTCACGATCCAGGCGACGGGCATGCCCGAGAGCAGGAAGGGCGAGGCCTACGGCCTCTGGCTGACCGGGGGCGACAAGCCGCACTTCCTCGGCTTCGCGCCCGCCGTGAAGACCGACGGCAAGCTCGGGACCTCCGGGCCTCGGCCCAGCGACGCCAAGGACCTCCAGGCCTGGCTCACCACGGCGAAGAGGATCGTCGTGAGCCGGGAGACCCAGGAGGGCGCCGCACAGCCCGGGCCGATCGTGCTCTCCGGCGATCTGACGAAGGCCCCGGGTACCGCGACGCCGACGCCCACCCCCTAGCCCGGGCGCCTCACTCCACGGCCAGGGCGAGCCCGTCCAGCGCCAGCTCGAGCTGCTTGCCCATGGCGCGCCGCAGGACGAACGGCAGCGCCCGGGCCATCCCGCGCGGCCGCTGGTCAAACGCCAGCGTCACCCGCGTCCCCGAGTCCTCGCGCTCGAGCTGCAGCTCGATCCCGTTGTACGCGAACACGCGCTCGAAGGGCGTGCCGGCGAGCTCCTGCGACCAGCGACGTCGAGTCGGCTGCTCGTTGGCCTCCACGACCCAGTCGGCGCGCACCGCGTTGCCGCGGGCGGAGGTCATCACCGACGTCCAGCCCGACCTGGTGACCCCCTCGACGCGCTGGACGCGGGGCCACCAGCGCGGCTCGTGATAGGGGTCGCCCACGATCTCCCACAGCGTCTCGCGCGGGACGGCGAACGACCGCGATCGCTGGGTCCTCATTGCCTCGCGTAGGAGACGAGCGTGTGCACGTCGTAGCCGTCGAGGGCCGCGCGGCCCTCGAGGAAGGCCAGCCCGACGACGAACGCACAGCCGACGACGTGGGCTCCGCGCCCCTCCACGAGCTCGCACAGCGCCCGCGCGGTGCCGCCGGTCGCCAGCAGGTCGTCGTGCACGAGCACCCGCGCGCCGTGGGCGAGCGCGTCGGCGTGCATCTCCAGCGCGTCGACGCCGTACTCGAGGATGTACTCGGCCGAGACGGTGTCGTGGGGCAGCTTGCCCGGCTTGCGCGCCGGCACGAAGCCGGCTCCGAGCTCGCGCGCCAGCGCGCCGCCGAGAATGAAGCCGCGCGCCTCGGCCGCCACGACGAGCTCGACGTCGCGCGGGCGCGCCCACTCGGCGAGCGCGGCGACCGCGGCGTCGAGGGCGGACGCGTCGAGCAGCAGCGGGGTGATGTCCTTGAAGACGATGCCGGGCCGGGGATAGTCGCGGATGTCGCGGATGTGCTCGCGCATCAGCGCCTCGACCGGCGCGACGGGCGGGGGCTCGGTCACGAGGCCGACCGGACGCTCTTGCGCAGATCCGCCACGAGCAGCAGCGCCTTCAGATGGCTCGCGACCGCCGCAAGGTTCTCGAGGGTGTCTATGCCCTCGCGCCGGCGCTCGGGGTTGCGCGAGCGCAGCGACGGGGCGAGCAGCTGCTGCAGCAGCGAGGACTCGCGCTCGGACGAGGTCTTGAAAACGCGCAGGTTGCGTCCGGCAACGCCGAAGCGCGCCAGCTCACCGCAGGCGCGCACGATCTCGCGGTCCGTGTCGTCGTAGAGCCGCGAGGAGCCCCGCCCGGCACCGGCGGCCTCAGGGCGCGCCTGGCCGGTGATCAGCCCGAAGTCCTCGAGCTCGGAGACGAGCTGGCGGCTGGCGCCGGTGGACTCGAGCAGCTCCTCGAGCGTGGACCACGGCCCCTGGTCGCGGACCGAGACGCCGGCCCGCCTGGGCGCGTTTGCGCGCGGGGACTCGGTGACGGGCTGCGGGGCGAGCTCGGCCTCGCTGCGCCCGCGCGCGAGCTCCTGGCGGATGACGCGCAGCGGCAGGAACTCGTCGCGCTGCAGACGCAGGATCGTTCGTAACCGCGTGACGTCGTCCGTCGAGTACAGCCGGTAGCCGCCGGCGGTGCGGCGCGGCGTCAGCAGCTTCTGATCCTCCAGGTAGCGGATCTTCGAGATAGAGATGTCCGGAAACTCCTGGCCCAGCGCCTTGCACACCGCGCCGATCGTCAGCGACTTCGCCGGCGGGGCTGCCTGCGGCAGGTTGTCCTGGGCGGCCATGGCGATCGCTCAGCCGGCCAGGTACGTGAGCTTGTACTTGCCGACCTGCAGCTCGTCGCCGTCCTCGAGGCGGTGAGAGTCGATCCGGTGGCGGTTCACGTAGGTGCCGTTGAGGGACCCGGAGTCGTCGAGGTACCAGGCGCCCTGGCGATGCACGAGCGACGCGTGGTCGCGGGACACGGTGACGTCGTCCAAGAAGACGGCGGCCTCCGGGGTGCGGCCGATGGTCATGCGCTCGCCGCGCAGTGGGAACGACTCGCCGACCCGCCCGCCGCCGGAGCGGATCACCAGCGCGCCGCCGCCGGAGGCGACGGACTCGACGTCGACGGGGCGCAGCTCGCCCGTCGCCTCGTCCACCACGTAGGTGGCGGTCGTGGACTGCGTCGGCTTCGCCGGCTCAGGCTGGCCGATGAAGGCGCCGCACTTCGAGCAGTAGTTCGCCGCCTCGGCGTTGATGAAGCCGCATTCGGTGCAGTGGCGGGCCATGGCGCGACGACCCCGGGGTCGCCCTACTCCTCAGGTGGCCCGGCCGCGCGTCCGGAGAGGATGTCGGTCAGCCGCTGAACGTCGGCGCCGGAGATCACGTCGCCCCCCGACTCGTGCTTCTTGCGCAGCCGGTTGACGAGCTCGGCCCGCAGGATGTCGATCCTGCCGTGGAGGATGCGGCGGCGGTAGGAGACCTCCTGCTCCTCGTTGGTGAGCTGCTGGATGAGATCCTTGAGCTCCTGATCCGATAGCGAGCCGAGGTCGGGGAAGGTGTCCATGCTCATGATCGCGAGCATATCACTACCTCGACCTCAGCTTGAGACTTCTTGCCTCCGGCTCGCGAATCCGAGCCGGGCGTACATCGCGAAGGACACCAGCGAGAGGGCGACGCCGATGTACAGCGAGACCTCGGCGGCGTCGTAGAGCTCGACGAGGCCCATGAAGATCGCCGCCATGACCGGCCACACCGCGAGCCGTCCCGGCCAGTTGATGGACACGTCCACGCCCCGCTTGAGGCCGTAGCGCGCCAGCGCGAGCATCGCGACCTCGCGCCCGACGAGCACGGCGAGGGCCCAGCGCGGCAGCAGCTCGAAGCGCCAGCACACGACGACGCCCGCGATGATCAGCAGCCGGTCGGCGATCGGGTCCATCAGCGTCCCGAGCCGCGAGTACTGGCCGGTGACGCGCGCGGCGATCCCGTCGGCGTAGTCCGTCCAGGCGACCAGCGCGAACAACAGCGCCGGCCAGGTGCCGCTGCCGTGGGGTCTGGACATCGCGACGACAAAGAAGATCGGGATCAGCGCGAGCCGGGCGAACCCGATTGCGTTCGGGATCGTCCAGGGGTTCAGCGGCGCGCCGGAGAGCGTCGCCGGGGGCGGCGGACCGGAGCGGTCGAGCCCGAACAGGCGCCGGAAGGTCAGCCGCGGCTTCTCCCAGAGGGGAGCCGCTGCCGGCTTCAGTCCAGAGTCTCCCACAGCTCCGCGGCCTCCCGGGCCGCCGCGTCGAGTCCCAGGGTGCGCTTGACCTGCCCGCGCCGCACCTGCACCTCGGCCTCCCCCGCCTCGAGGGAGCGGCGGCCGATTGTCAGGCGCAGTGGGCAGCCGACGAGCTCGGCGTCGGCGAACTTCTGGCCCGGGCCCAGGTCCCGCTCGTCGTACACGACGGAGCGCCCGGTCGCGACGAGGTCGTCGTAAAGGCGGTCGGCGAGCGCGCGCTCCTCGGAGCCGGCCTTGCCGAGCCCGACCAGGGCGATGTCCCAAGGCGCCAGCGACCGCGGCCAGGAGATCCCCTGCTCGTCGGCGGACTGCTCGACGGCGGCGGCCATGATGCGCGCGGGCCCGATTCCGTAGGAGCCCATGACGACGCTGCGGGCGCTGCCGGACTCGTCCAGGACGGTGGCGTTGAGGGGGTCGGAGTAGCGGGTCCCGAGCTTGAAGATGTTTCCCACTTCGATCGCGGGCTCGATCCGGATGCTCCTCCCGTCGATCGTGTCGCCCTCCTCGACCCGTCGCACGTCTGCGCGCTGAAACGCGAAGTCGCGGCCAGGCTCGACGCCGCGCAGGTGGTACCCCTTGCGGTTGGCACCCACGACGTAGGCGCCGCCCGGCTCGACGGCCTCGTCGAGGATCACCGGCACGTCGGCGCCGACCGGTCCGACGTAGCCGGGCGGCCCGAGGCGCGCGGCGATCTCCTCCCCGGTCGCCGGGCGTGCCGGCTCGCCGAGGGCGTTGGCGAGCTTGATCTCGTTGACGCGGTGATCACCGCGGACGAGCACGAGCAGCAGCGGCTGCGCGTCGGTCACGACGGGGAAGGCCTTCAGGAACGCCCCCGGGGGAAGCTCGAGCGCGGCGGCCATGTCGGCGACGGTCGTAAGACCGGGGGTGCTGACCTCCTCCGGCGCCGGCAGGCCCGCCGGCAGCGCCACCGGCCGGGCCTGGGCCGAGGCGACCTCGACGTTGGCCGCGTAGCCCGCGGCCAGGGCGACCTCGTTCTCCCCGGCGGGGCACGGGGCCATGAACTCGTGCGCGCCGATCCCGCCCATCATGCCCACGTCGGACTCGACCTCGTACCAGGTCAGCCCGGCGCGGTCCAGCATGCGCGCATACGCGACGCGGTGCTTGGCGTACGCGACCTCGAGGCCGTCGAGGTCAAGGTCGAAGGAGTAGGCGTCCTTCATGATGAACTCGCGCGTGCGCAGCAGGCCGGCGCGCGGGCGCGGCTCGTCGCGCTCCTTGGTCTGCAGGTGGTAGAGGATCAGCGGCAGGTCGCGGTAGGAGCGCAGCAGCTGGGACAGATGCCAGGTGATGACGTCCTCGTGGGTCATGCCGAGCACGAGCTCGGCGCCCTTGCGGTCGGAGAGCTTGAAGAGCTCGTCGATCTCGTAGCGCCCGGTGCGCTGCCAGATCTCCGCGGGCTGCAGCACCGGCATCAACAGCTCCTGGCCGCCGATCGCGTCCATCTCCTCGCGGATGATCTGCTCGATGCGCCGGTGCACCCGCCAGCCGGCCGGCAAGAAGGTCCACAGACCGGCGCCGAGCTGGCGCACCATGCCCGCGCGCACGAGCAGCTTGTGCGAGAGCGCCTCAGCGTCCCCGGGGGCTTGCTTTTCCGTCGGGAGCAGGTAGGAAGACAGGCGCGTCACGGGGCGATGAGCGTACTGGTGCTACAACCCTCCCCATGGCTTACGACGTGCCCGCACTCCCATACGACTACGCCGCGCTCGAACCTCATATCGATGAGGAGACGATGCGCATCCACCACGACAAGCACCATCAGGCTTACGTGGACAAGGCCAACGCCGCCCTCGAGGGGACCGAGTGGGCCGACAAGAGCGTCGAGGAGGTCCTGCAGAACCTCGACGCGCTGCCGTCGGACAAGCAGGGTCCCGTGCGCAACAACGGCGGCGGGCACCACAACCACACGCTGTTCTGGGAGTCCATGAGCCCCGACGGCGGCGGCGAGCCCACGGGCGATCTGGCGAGCGCGATCGACGCGAGGTTCGGCTCCTTCGACGACTTCAAGGAGCAGTTCAAGGAGGCCGGCATCGGCCAGTTCGGCTCGGGCTGGGCGTGGCTGGTCGCCGACGGCTCCGGCGGCGTCGACCTCGTCTCCACGCCCAACCAGGACACGCCGCTGAGCGACGGCAAGACGCCGCTCTTGGGCTGCGACGTCTGGGAGCACGCCTACTACCTCAAGTATCAGAACAAGCGCCCGGACTACATCGACGCCTGGTGGAACACCGTCGCGTGGGATACGGTCGCGCAACGCTTCAGCGCCGCGTCCGCCTGACCGGCGAACCTTCCGCCCCCCTCCCGTGTTGACCCGGCAGGACGTGTTCGCGAACCTGTCCTGCCGGTCAACGTCCTCCCGCTCCCGCCGATACGGAAACCCATGCGCAGAATCCTGCCCTTGCTCGTCCTCGCCCTCATGGCGCTCGGCGGCCTCGCGACGCCCGCCGCCCGCGCGAACGCCGGCGCGTTCTCGATCATGCTCGACGACGACAACCTGATCTACCGCGGGGACCAGAATCGCGACGCCACGCTCGTGCGCATGAAGGCGCTCGGCGTGGACTACGTCCGCGTCACCGTGCTGTGGAGCGTCGTGGCAGACCGGATGAAGAAGTCCCAGCGCCGCCACGCCGACCGCCCGAGCGCCTACCGGAAGACCAACTGGGACCGCTACGACCGCCTCGTGCGTGCGGGCAGGACCCTGGGCGTCGGCGTCTACTTCAACGTCACCGGCCCCGGGCCGCGCTGGGCGATGGGCAAGCCGCCCAAGTCCCAGCGCAAGTACGCGAACACCTGGGAGCCCAACCCGCGCGAGTACTTCAAGTTCGTCAAGGCGGTCGGCCGCCGCTACGACGGGACCTTCAAAGACGAGAACGACAAGCACGCGCTGATCCCGCGCGTGAGCTTCTGGTCGATCTACAACGAGCCCAACCAGCCGGGCTGGCTGACCCCGCAGTACAAGGGCACGACCCCCTGGGGGCCCGTCATGTACCGCGACCTGTGGTACTACGGCCGCACGGCGCTCGACGCCACCGGTCATAAGAAGGACGTCGTGTTGATCGGCGAGACGGCGCCGCTGGGCACCAAGAACCACAATCCCCCTTCGCCGGTCTATCCGAAGAAGTTCATCCGCGAGTTCTTCTGCGTGAACGCCCGCTACAAGCGCTACACGGGCGCGTCGGCGCGGCGCCGGCACTGCTCGACGCTCAAGCGCATCCAGCCGTTTCGGTACTTCGCGTGGGCGCACCACCCGTACACCAAGAGGCTGCCGCCGACCAAGCGCGACGGCAACCGCGACTCGATCACCATGGCCAACATAGGCGAACTCCCGGCGATCCTGCAGCGCATGCACGTCCGGCGCGACCCGACCGCGGCGCAGAACCTCACGGCGCTGACCGAGTTCGGCTACGAGACCAATCCGCCGGATCCCTTCTCCGGCGTCTCGCCGGCCAGGCAGGCCGAGTACATCAACGTGGGCGACCACATCGCCTTCTCCGAGCCGAAGGTCGTCGCCAACACGCAGTTCCTGCTCAACGACGTCAAGGGCATCTCGCGGTATCCCAAGTCCGACAAGCGCCACTGGTTTACCTACCAGTCGGGCCTGTACTACGCCAACGGCACGGCCAAGCCGTCGGCGATCGCCTACCGGCTCCCGCTCGTCATCACGGCCAAGGGCGGCGGTTCGACGAGCCTCTGGGGACAGCTGCGCTTTTTGCCCGCGGGCACGCAGACCCAGGTCTACATGCAGTTCCGGCCGTCCGGCGCGGGGCAGTTCGCGACCGTCGGTCAGGCGGTCCCGGTGACCAACCCGCTCGGCTTCTTCGAGACGACCCAGGCGGTCGGCGGCCCCGGCACCTGGCGGGCCGTGTTCGTCGAGCCGTTCAGTCAGGCGACGATCATCTCGCGCGAGGTGCCCTCGTCGGGCTGAGCAACTTCTCGGCGCGCGAGGCGTTTCGGCCTCGCGTATGCCCATGAAGCCGTTGATCGCCGCCGCCCTGCTGGCGTGCGCGCTCGTGCCCGCCGCCGCGGGGGCGAGCATGCGTCAGGAGTCCGTCTTCGAGGACGACAACGTCCTGCTGCAGCGCGGCGCGGCCCGGCAGGCCTCCGGCCTGACCGAGATGGCCGCGCTGGGGGCCGACACGGTGCGCTCGCTGGTCTTCTGGCGCGATCTCGTACCCAGCCCGGCGGCGGCCAGGCGTCCCGCCGGGTTCAGGCCCGCCTCGGTCAAGAGCTACCCGCCCGCGCTGTGGGACCGCTACGACGACCTCGTACGCGGCGCGCAGGTCCGCGGGCTGAAGATGCTGCTGACCCCGACCAGCCCGGTCCCGCGCTGGGCGTCGCGCTGCCGGGGCAGCGCGACCGCGGTGCGCACCTGCAAGCCTGACCCGAGGCTCTACCAGGGCTTCGTGCGCGCGCTGGGCACGCGCTACTCAGGGTCCTACGCCGACGAGAACCAGGGCGGCGGGGTCCTGCCCCGCGTCGACCGCTGGTCGCTGTTCAACGAGCCCAACCAGCCGGGCTGGCTGCGCCCGCAGCTCGTGCGCCACGGCTCCCGGCTCGTCGACGACGGCGCGCGCCTGTACCGCTCGCTCGCCGCCGCCGGCGTGCGCGCGCTGCGCTCCACCGGCCACGGCGCCGACCGGATCCTGCTCGGGGAGACCGCGCCGGTCGGCCGCACCGCCGGCCCGGTCGCCGCGCGTCCGGCCCCGCCCGTCACCTTCCTGCGGACGCTCTTCTGCGTCGACGCGCACGGGCACCGGCTGCGCGGCGCGGCGCGGCGGTTGACCGGCTGCAGGCACATCCGGCGCCTGCACGTCACCGGCTTCGCGCACCACCCCTACACCCAGGGCGGCCACGCCGCGCCGTTCGCAAGGCCCTCCCCCGGCCAGATCTCCTTCACCTCGGTCGCACGCCTCAAGCGGCTGCTCACCCAGGGCGCGCGCTCCGGGGCGATCCCGGCCCGGCTGCCGATCTTCTACACGGAGTTCGGCTACCAGACCAACCCGCCGGACCCGCGCCTCGGCGTCGCCCCGAGACTGCAGGCCGAGTACCTCAACCAGGCCGACTACATCGCCGCGCGCGATCGGCGCATCCGCTCGGTGTCGCAGTACAAGCTCGTCGACGACCAGGACCAGGCCGCCTTCCAGACCGGGCTGCGCCGCTACGGCAGCCTCGCCTTCAAGCCGGCCTACACCGCCTACCAGCTGCCGATCTGGGTCGTCCGGGCCGGGCCGAAGATCCGCGTCTACGGCCAGGTGCGCCCCGCGGCGGCGGGCTCGCAGCAGACCGTCCAGATCCAGTACTCCCCTCCGGGCGGCGAGGGCTTTCACACGGTCGCGACGACGACCGTCGCCTCGCGGACGGGGCAGTTCCTGACGACCGTGTCCGCCCGGGCGGGCGGCCTCTGGCGGCTCGTGTGGACCCCGGCCGACGGGCACACGCTGGTCTCCCGGCAAGCAGTCGCGGGCACGCGGTGAGGCGCGTGGCGCCGGCGGGGCTGATCGCCCTGCTGGCGCTGGCGGCGTGGGCGGCGTGGGCGGCGTCAGCGCTCGCCGCCGACGACCTCGAGGTCGGCTTCGAGGACGAGCAGATCATGCTCAGCCAGCCCGAGCGCGCCGGTCTGATGGCGGCGGAGTGGGCGACGCTGGGTGTGCAGGTGGTGCGGCTGCACGCGCGCTGGTCGGCGATCGCCCCGGCCACCGCGCGCGGGCGGCGCTACCACTGGGCGCCGCTCGACCACGCCGTCGCCGAGGTCCGGGCGCACGGCATGAAGGTGCAGCTGACCATCACGGGGCCGGGGCCGCTGTGGACGTCGCGGGCGCCGCGGCGCCGGCTGGCGACCTGGAAGCCCGACCCGCGGAAGTTCGCGGCGTTCTCGGCCCGTGTCGCGCACCGCTATCGCGGCCAGATCGCCCGCTATCTGGTCTGGAACGAGCCGAACATCAAGGGCTGGCTGATGCCGCAGGCGACCTGCCGCCACGGGCGCTGCAGCGCGGAGTCCCCGCACCTGTACCGCGGGCTCGTGCGGGCGGCCGAGCCGGCCATCAAGGCGGCGGACCCCGGCGCGCCCGTCCTGATCGGCGAGCTCGCCTCGATCGGGGAGGCTCCGACGACGGCGAAGACCACGATCGCCCCGCTCCCCTTCCTGCGCACCATGGGCTGCGTCGACGCCCGCTACCGGCCGCTGCACGGCGGGCCGTGCGCGCGCTTTGAACCGGCGGCCGCCGACGGCTTCGGCCATCATCCGCACGGCAGGCGCGCCGCGCCGCAGACGCGCTCGACGCACCCGGGCTGGGCGAAGCTCGGCGACCTTCCGCGCCTCGAGGGCGTGCTCGATCGCCTGACGCGCGCCCGGAGGCTGATCGCGCCCGGCGGGCGCTTCGACATCTGGCTGACCGAGCTCGCCTACCAGACCTCGGCGCCGGACTTCGTGTCGGGGGTCACCGTCGCCCACCAGGATGCGTGGCTGCAGGAGGCGTCCTACCTGGCGTGGCGCGACCCGCGCGTCCGCTCGGTGAGCTTTTATCAGTGGGAGGACGAGCCCGTGCGCTGGCGCGGACCGGGGTCGCTCTCCTACGCGGGGTGGCAGTCCGGGCTCACCTATGTCGACGGCAGGCGCAAGCCGGCGTACCAGGGGTTCGTGGCGCCGTTCGTCGTCGATGCCGCGCGCCGGCGCGTGTGGGGACAGGTCCGCCCGGGCGGCGGGCACACCGTGACCGTCGAACGCGCGTCGGGCTCGCGCTGGTCGGCCGTCGCGACCGTGGCGACCGACGCGAGCGGCTACTTCGTACGGTCGCTTGCGCTGCGGCGCGGCCAGCGGCTGCGGATCCGCTGGTCTGGCACGGGCGTTTCGGGCAGCGTCGCCGTCCCGGCGCGGGGGCTCGCGGCGCCGTCCTCGGCGCGATGAGCTCGCTGCGCGACTTCTACGTCGCCGGTTACACGCAGGACGATCCGGCGGTCGGCGCGCGGCTCGGGCGCTGGCGGGCGCTGGGGGCGGCGTCGAAGGCCGGGCACGTGCTGGCGCTGTGCGGTGGCGCGCGGCTGCCCGCCGTGGTGGAGATCGGCTGCGGCGACGGCGCGCTGCTCGCGGCCCTGTCCGAGCGCGGGCTCGCGGAGGTCTACGATGGCTTCGAGCTCTCGCCGGCCGCGGCGGCGCTGGCCGAGGATCGCGCCATCCCGCTGGTCCGCTCGATCGCGGCCTTCGACGGGGTGTCGGTCCCCGCGGCGGACGGGGCGTACGCGCTGGCGATCCTCTCGCACGTGCTCGAGCACGTGCCCGACCCGGCGCCGCTGCTGGCCGAGGCGGCGCGCGTCGCCGACCGGGTGCTGATCGAGGTGCCGCTGGAGGCCAACCGCTCGGCCCGCCGACCGGCGAAGGTCGCCGAGGCCCGCCGCATCGGGCACCTGCACGCCTTCACACGCGCGGACATGCACCGGCTGGCGGCCGGTGCCGGGTTGCGCGTCGTGTCCGAGCTGGGTGACCCGCTGGGGCGCGAGCACCACGCGTTCTTTGCGCGCGGCGCGGCGGCGCGGGCGCGGGCGGGGGCGAAGTGGGCGGTGCGGAGCGCCGCGTGGCGCGCGTTCCCGAGCGCTGCGCAGCGCGCCTTCAGCGTCCACTACGCGGCGCTGCTGGCGCGCTCGCAGCCCGGCGGGCGAGCAGGACGCGGCGAATCGGGGCCATGACCCCGATTACGCGCGTGCTGATCGCGGACGAGGCGCTCGCTCAGGACTCCTTGACGCGCAGGGAGCCGTCTTCCCGGATGGTCACGTTGGCCTGGGCCTCGGACTTCGGCCAGCCGTACTGCCGCGTGGCCCGCGGGTAGCCGGTGACATCCAGGTAGCCGACCTTGTCCTTCACGCCGCTCACGAAGACGACGTTCGTGTCGGCCGACGGGTCGTACACCGTCAGGCCGCAGCTCTGCGGGTCCATCAGCGTCCCGGGCAGTGGGGCCACGCGGCCCATTCGTGCGTACGCGCCGGCGAACTGGCCGAGCGTCACGCGCTGCTGGGCGGCGTCGCCGCCGATCGAGGTGTTCCACTCCTGCAGGCACGCCTTGTCGACCGCCACGGCGGCGGGCCTTCCCGAGCCCCGCGGCTTGGCGTCGCCGACCGCCCGGCCGTCGCCCGTGATCAGATTGGTCGCCCCCGCGGCTCCTGCGGCGGCCACGACCACGGCAGCCGCTCCGACGGCGGCCTTGCGGCTGGGACGGCGCGAGAAGCGCTTGGCGCCGTGCTCGGCGGGCTCGGGCTCCTGGACGACCGGCGTCGGGAGCGACACGATCGGGGCGCTGACAGCGGCCCGGAGCTTCTTGCGGCCGCGCTTGGAGCGCTGTGCCGGCGCCTCACCGGCCGGTTCGGGCGCCGGCTCCGCGGGGGCATGCGCGACGGGCTCGGGCTCGGGCTCGGGTTCGGGTTCGGGGGCGACCTCCACGGGAGGTGCCAGGCTCGTGGCGACCAAGGCGACGACGTTCTCCGGAACCGGCGAGGCGATCGTCGCCAGCGGGGACGTGTAGATCGGAAGCTCGTCCTGCGGCTCCGGCTCGGCGTCGACCCCGACGGGTTCCGGCTCAGTGGCCAACGGCCGGGCGCGGAATGAGAAGGCCTCGTGCGCGGGCTCCTCGAACACGAGGGCAGCCCCGGAGTCGAACACGATCGCCGGCACCTCGACCGAGGCCCCCGGCTCCGAGGTGGTGGCCACGAAGGGCGTCTCGGAGGGCGGGACGGCGGGCTCGGACACCGCCGGCAGCGCCGGGGAGGTGAAGTCGGTCCAGAACGACCCGTCCCACCAGCGCAGGCCCGATTGGTCGTGGGGGTCGGGGTACCAGCCGGGGACGGGAGTTGTCGTGGCGGCAACGGTCATCACTGTCCGAATCGGCTATTCGTCCACTCGGCTTTAGTGCCGAGAAGCGCAGGGTCGCTGCGCAAGATCTTCCGGACGGGTAGAACACCGGCCATGGGGGTCACACGAGAGCTCGTCGAGCGGCTGCGGTCGATCTGCGGCGACGCGCACGTCATCACGCAAGCCCACCAGCTGAAGACCTACGAGTCCGACGGGCTGCTGCAGTACGCCGTCACGCCGGGCGCCGTCGTGCTCCCTGCCGATGCGGACCAGGTCCAGCGGACGGTGAAGGCGTGCTTTGACCACGGCACGCCGTTCGTGGCGCGAGGCGCGGGCAGCGGGCTCAGCGGCGGGGCGCTGCCCGTCAGCGACGGCGTGGTCATCGGCCTCAGCCGCCTCAGGCGGGTGCTCGACGTCGACCTGGTCAACCAGCGGATCGTCGTCGAGCCGGGCGTGACCAACACCGAGGTCTCGACGGCGGTCTCCCCCGGGTTCTTCTATCCCCCGGACCCGAGCAGCCAGGTCGTCTGCACCATCGGCGGCAACCTCGCCGAGAACTCCGGCGGCGCGCACTGCCTCAAGTACGGCTTCACGACGAACTACGTCCTGGGCGCCGAGGCGGTGCTGACGGACGGCACGGTCGTGGAGATCGGTGGCCCGCAGGCCGACCGGCCGGGGTACGACCTGCTCGGAGTGCTGGTCGGCAGCGAGGGGACGCTCGCCGTGGTCACGCGGATAACGCTGCGCGTCGTCCCGGTCCCGGAGGCCGTCCGCACGCTCGTCGCCTTCTTCGACTCCCCGCTGCACGCCGGAGAGGCGGTCTCCGCGATCACGCAGGCGGGCGTGATCCCGGCCGCGATCGAGATGATGGACAACCTCGCCATCCAGGCCGCCGAGCCGATGGCCAAGGCCGGCTTTCCGCTCGACGCCGGCGCCGCCCTGCTCGTCGAGCTCGACGGCTCCGAGCACGAGTGCGACGCGCGCTTTACGGAGGTCGAGCGCTTCTGCACCGACGCCAGGGCGACCGAGGTCCGCGTGGCCGCCGACGACGCCGAGCGCCAGCGCTTCTGGCGGGCGCGCAAGGCCGCCTTCGCCTCCATGGGCCGCATCGCGCACGCCTACTTCGTCCAGGACGGCGTGATCCCCCGCACGCGGCTGCCGGAGGTGCTCGAGCGCATCAGCGAGCTCAGCGAGGAGTACGGGCTGCGGGTGGCCAACGTCTTTCACGCCGGCGACGGCAACCTGCACCCGCTCGTCTGCTACGACCGCCCCGAGGACGGCGAGCGGGCCGCCGAGCTCTCGGAGGCGATCCTCGACGTGTGCCTGGACTTCGGCGGCTCGATCACGGGCGAGCACGGGGTCGGCCACGACAAGAAAAAGCACATGGGCAAGCAGTTCTCAGAACCGGACCTCGCGGCGTTTCAGAAGCTGCGCTGCGCCTTTGACCCGCACGCGCTGGCGAACCCCGGCAAGGTCATGCCCACGCCGCGCCTGTGCGGCGAGGTCCCGGGCCTCTACCGCCGGCACCCGCTGGAGGAGGCGGGCGTTGCCGAGCGCTTCTGAGGCGATCGCCGAGCGCCTGCGCGACGGGACGGGCTTCAGGATCGCCGGCGCCGGGACCAAGCAGGGCTGGGGACGGCCGCTCGACGGGGAGCTCGAGGCCCTCTCGACCGCCGAGCTGGACCGCCTCGTCAGCCACGAGGCGGGCGACTTCACCGCCGTCGTGCAGGCGGGGGTGCCGCTCGCCGAGGCCCAGGCCACCTTCGCGGAGGCGGGCCAGATGCTCGCGCTGGACCCGCCCGACGACGGCGGGGCCACGATCGGCGGGCTGATCGCCGCGTCGGACTCCGGGCCGCTGCGCCACCGCTACGGCGCCCCGCGCGACCTCGTGATCGGCATCACGCTCGCCCTGCCCGACGGCACCGTCGCCCACAGCGGCGGCCAGGTGATCAAGAACGTCGCGGGCTACGACATCCCCAAGGTCGCGGCAGGCTCGTTCGGGACGCTCGGCGTGATCACCGAGGTCTGCGTCCGGCTGCATCCCAGACCACCGGGGACGGCCACGACGATCGTACGCCACGACGACCCGCAGGCGCTCCAGCGGGCCGCGCTGGACTGCTTCGGCCGCCCGCTCGAGGCCGAGGCGCTCGACGTGCGCTGGGGCGACGGCGAGGGCGCGATCCTCGCGCGCTTCGGCGGATCGCGGGCCGCCGAGCGGGCGCGCGCCGCCGGCGGCGAGGTCGTCGAGGACGACGACGAGCTGTGGGAGGCGCAGCGCCGCGGCCAGCGCGGCGACCTCGTCGTGCGCGTGCACGGCGTCCCCGGGGATGTGGCGCGCGTGCTGACAGCGGCGCGCGACCTCGGCGCGACCGCGGTCGGCCGCGCCGGCGTCGGGACGACCTGGCTGAGCCTGCCGCCGGCGACCGACGTCGAGCAGCTGCGCGCGACGCTCTCACCCCATCCCTGCGTGATCACCGACGCGCCCGCCGAGCTGCGCGCCCGGGTCGACCCCTGGGACGTCCCGGAGGGCCCCGAGCTCGACCTGATGCGCCGCCTCAAGGAACGCTTCGACCCTGCCGCCCAGTGCAACCCCGGACTCTTCGCAGGAGGGATATGACCGATCTCCACGAGCTGATCGACGACTGCGTGCACTGCGGCTTCTGCCTGCCGACGTGCCCCACCTACGACCTGTGGTCGGAGGAGATGGACTCTCCGCGCGGGCGCATCGTGCTGATGAAGGAGCTCGCCGACGGCCAGATCTCGCCAGAGCTGGTCACGCACGTGGACCGCTGCCTGAGCTGCATGGCGTGCGTGACGTCCTGCCCGTCCGGCGTACGCTACGACCTCATGGTCAACGAGGCGCGCGCGCAGATCGAGGACCGCTTCCAGCGCAGCCGCGGCGAGCGCCTCAAGCGCCGCGTCGTCTTCGCGATGTTCCCCCACCACCGGCGGATGCGCGCGCTGATCCCGCTGCTGCCGCTCGCCAAGCTCGGCCGCCCCATCCCCAAGCTGCGCGAGCTGAGCCGGCTCGCGCCCGAGCGCCCGCCGCGGGTGGCGCCGATGCGCGACGTGACCCCGGCACGGGGCGAACAGCGCGGCCGCGTCGGCTTCTTGCAGGGCTGCGTCCAACGCGCCTACTTCCCGCGGGTCAACCTGCAGACCGTTGATGTCCTCGCGGCCGAGGGCTGGGAGGTCCACGCCCCCGCCGCGCTGGAGTGCTGCGGGTCGCTCGAGCTGCACGCCGGCGAGCGGCAGCGGGCGGAGAAGCGCGCGCAGGACACGATCGCCGCCTTCGCCGACGACGACCTGATCGTCACCAACGCGGCGGGCTGCGGCTCCGGGATGAAGGAGCATCCCGATCTGGCCGCCAAGGTCCGCGACATCACCGAGATCCTCAGCGCGCACGAGCCGCGCGCGCCCCGGCACCCGATCGAGCTGCGCGTCGCCTACCACGATGCCTGTCACCTCGCACACGCCCAGGCCATCCGCGAGCAGCCGCGCGAGCTCCTGCGCGGCATCCCCGGCCTCGAGCTCCTCGAGCCCGACGGCTGGGAGCTGTGCTGCGGCTCGGCGGGCATCTACAACCTGACCCAGCCCGACGCCGCGGCCGAGCTCGGGCGCGCGAAGGCCGAGCGCCTGCTCGCGACCGGCGCCGAGGCGATCGCCTCCGCCAACCCTGGCTGCAGCCTGCAGATCCAGGCCCATCTGCGCGAGCTCGGCCGGCCGCTGCCGATCTATCACCCCATCGAGCTCCTGCACATGTCGATCTCCGATCGGACCCCATGACCGACCTCCCGTCCGATCTCTTCGACGACGCCGCCCTGGCGCTGCTGCGCCGCCTGCACACAGAGCTCGACGCCGAGCGCCGCTCGCTGCTCGAGGCGCGCCAGCTCCTCCGCGCCCGGCTGCGCAGCGGCGAGGTGCTCGACTTCCGCGAGGACACGAAGGCGATCCGCGAGGACCCCGACTGGCGCATCTCCCCCGTCCCGCCCGCGCTGCGCGACCGCCGCGTGGAGATCACCGGGCCCACCACGCCGAAGATGGTCATCGGCGCGCTCAACAGCGGCGCCAGCTGCTTCATGGCCGACTTCGAGGACTCCAACTCGCCGACCTGGCAGAACATGACCGAGGGCCAGCGGACGCTGCAGGCGGCGATCCGGGGGACCCTCGAGCACGAGGAGAACGGCAAGGAGTACCGGCTGTCCGACGATCCCGCGCTGCTGCTCGCGCGCGTGCGCGGGCTGCATCTGCCCGAGGCGCACGTCGAGCTCGACGGGACGACGGTGGCGGGCGCCTTCGTGGACTTCGCGCTCTACGTCCGCCATAACGCGCAGGCGCTGGCCGACCGCGGCTGGGGGCCGTACTTCTACATCCCCAAGCTCGAGTCCCACCTCGAGGCGCGCCTGTGGAACCGCGCCTTCGAGATCGCCGAGGACGAGCTCGATCTCGAGACCGGCACGATCCGCGCGACCGTGCTGATCGAGACCGTCCCGGCCGCCTTCGAGATGGAGGAGATCCTCTACGAGCTTCGCGACCACGCCTCCGGCCTGAACGCCGGCCGCTGGGACTACCTGTTCTCCGTCATCAAGTGCTTCCGCGAGCAGCCCGAGTTCGTGCTGCCCGACCGCAACGCGGTGACCATGACCGTCCCGTTCATGCGCGCCTACACCGAGCAGCTCGTCGCCGTCTGCCACCGCCGCGGTGCGCACGCCATGGGCGGCATGAGCGCGGTCATCCCGTCGCGCTCCGACGAGGAGGCCAACAAGCGCGCCTTCGACGCGGTGTCGCAGGACAAGCGCCGCGAGGCCGAGGCGGGCTACGACGGCACCTGGGTCGCCCATCCCGACTCCGTGCCCGTCGCGATGGACGAGTTCGACAAGATCCTGGGGGAGCGGCCGAACCAGCTCGACCGGCAGCGCGACGACGTCCACGTGACCAACAAGGACCTGCTGGCGGTCGGCGAGACCCCCGGCGATGCGACCATGGAGGGCCTGGCCAACGACGTCAACGTCGGCATCCAGTACCTGTCCTCGTGGCTGCGCGGCAACGGCGCGGCTGGCATCTACGGGCTGATGGAGGACGCCGCCACGGCGGAGATCGCGCGCGGCCAGGTGTGGCAGTGGATCCGCCACTCGATCACGCTCGACAACGGCCAGCCGGTCACCCCCGAGCTCGTGCGGCAGGTGGCGACGGAGCAGCTCGCGCGCATCCGCGAGGAGATCGGCGACGACGA